>JBOHQK010000184.1:0-4384 GCA_050732195.1 Methylomirabilales bacterium (SeqCode) | reverse complement strand
GGACGAAGTACTCGGTGACAGCGTCCGGGTCCTGGGGATAGGTGGGGAGCCCGGTGTAGTAGTTCACGGTGACGGGGACCAGGGGGTCCGGGACCGGGAAGGCCTCCGGCGGGCTCCCCTCCAGGGCTGCCCGCATGAACTGCATCCAGATGGGGGCGGCGAGCGTAGCGGCGGTCTCGTGGGGACCGAGGGAGCGGACGGTGTCGTACCCAATCCAGACCCCCGCCACCAGGGAGGGGCTGTAGCCGAGGAACCAGGCGTCGGCGGCGTCCTGGGTGGTGCCCGTCTTGGCCGCGAGCGGCCGCTCCAGGGCCCGGGCGCGCCGCCCCGTCCCGCGCTGCACCACCCCCTCCAGGACGTGGGTCAGGGCGGCCGCGGTGGCCGGGCGCAGCACCTGCTGCCCCTCCGGGAAGCGCTCCTCCAGGACGCGCCCGCGGGAGTCCAGGATGCGCCTGATGGCGTAGGGGGCGTTGCGGACGCCCCCTGCCGCCAGGGTTCCATAGGCCGAGACCATCTCCAGCAGGGTGACCTCCGAGGTTCCCAGGGCCAGCCCCAGCTCGGCCCGGATCGGGCTGCGGATCCCCAGGCGGTGGGCCATCTGCGTCGCCGCCCCGACCCCGATGGTCTCCAGGAGCTTGACCGCGACCACGTTGATCGAGTGCTCCAAGCCCTGCCGCAGGGTCACCGGGCCCCGGAAGGTCTGGTCGTAGTTCTCCGGGCTCCACTCCTTCTGCTCCCCGTCGATGGTGGCGGGGAAGGAGACGGGGGAGTCCTCAAAGATGGTGGAGGGGGTGAGGCCCAGGTCAAAGGCGGCCGCATACACGAAGGGCTTGAAGGCGGAGCCGGGCTGGCGCCGGGCCTGGATGGCGCGGTTGAACTTGCTCCGCTGGAAGTCGTAGCCGCCTACCATGGCCTTGATCTGGCCGGTTCGGGGATCCAGTGCCAGCAAGGCCCCCTCCATCTCCGGCTCCTGCGCAAGCGCGAGCGTGAGGGTCTTCCGGTTGTGGTCCACGGCCTCCAGCCGAACCAGGACCCGGTCGTCCGGGTGGAACGCATCCGCCAGTTTGGGCCCCTCCGCCACGCGCATCGCCTTGAAGGGGATCTCCCCGCTATAGCCGTCTACGGTCACGTGGATCCCGCGGGCCGTGACCCGCTGGATGACGCCCTCCACCACCAGGCCGGGCCGGAGTGGCGCCCCGGGCCGGCGGGGGGTCACGCGCGCGGTGGGACCCCCTCCGGCCAGGCGGAGCCCCTTCTGCTGGTCGATCTCCCGCAGGCCCTGGGTCAGGGACTGCTCCGCCGCCTGCTGCAGACGGACGTTCAGGGTGGTGTAGACCTTCAGCCCCCCGTGGTAGAGCGCATACGAGCCGTACCGCTCCTCCAGGTACTGCCGCACGTACTCCACGAAATAGGGGGCCTGGCTCCGGACGGCGGCAAAGGCCCGCTCGTCGAAGGGGATCGCCGCCGCCGCCTCGGCCTGCTCCGTCGTGATGAATCCCTCCTCGACCATCCGCTGGAGGACCACCCCTCGGCGGCGTCGGGCCCGCTCCTTGTCCACGATGGGAGAGTAGGTGTTGGGGGCCCGCGGGAGGCCGGCCAGCATGGCCGCCTCCGCCAGGTTCAGCTCGTCCACCGACTTCCCGAAATAGGTCTGGGCCGCCGCCTCCACCCCGTACGCGCCGTGGCCGAAGTAGATCTGGTTGAAGTACATCTCCAGGATCTTGTCCTTGGGGTACTCGCGCTCGATCTGGAACGCGAGGAGGATCTCCTTCATCTTCCGGGCCAGGCTTTTCTCCGGGGTGAGGAACAGGACCTTGGCCAGCTGCTGGGTGATGGTGCTCCCCCCCTCCGCCCGGCGAAGCGTCCGGAGGTTGGTGAGGAGGGCCCGGGCGATCCCCCGCGGGTCAATCCCGCGGTGGGAGTAGAAGCGGGTGTCCTCTGTCGCCAGCAGGGCTTCAATGAGGTAGGGGGGGATCTTGTTGAGAGAAACGAGGATCCGTCGCTGCTCGAAGAAGGCGGCGAAGGGCTCGTCCTCGTCGCTGTAGAGGGTGGTGACCAGGCTGGGGCTGTACTGCTCCAGGGCGTCCAGCGTGGGGAGGTCCTGGACGTAGGCGGCGAACACGCCGCCCGCCGCGCCCATCCCCATGGCCACCAGGGCGGGGAGGATCCAGAGGAGGATCCGGCGGTGGCGGCGGAGAAACTCCACAGCACCTCCTGGCTTGCCGGTATCGCGGTCGGGTCGTAGTATAGCAGAGGCTCCGGCGGACGACCAGGCCGCCCCGCCTTTCCCGTTGCGCCCCTCGAGCCGCCGTGCTACAAGAGCCGGACACAGCAACCCAGGACGGGATCATGGGTCGGTCCCCAAAGGAACAGCTCAGCATTCTCGCCCGGAAGGCGGCCGAGGTGGTCGCGCCCGAGGAGCTCCTGGCGAAGCTCCGCCGGGCCACCCGCACCGGCAGGCCGCTGAGGGTGAAGCTCGGGATGGACCCCACGGCCCCGGACCTCCACCTGGGGCACACGGTGGTGATCCAGAAGCTCCGGGAGTTCCAGGAACTGGGGCATGAGGTCATCTTCCTCATCGGGGACTTTACCGGGATGATCGGGGACCCCAGCGGTCGGTCCGAGACCCGCAAGGTCCTCTCGGCTGGGGAGGTCCAGCGGAACGCGGAGACCTATAAGCGGCAGATCTTCAAGCTCCTGGACCCCGCCCGGACCCGCATCGAGTTCAACAGCCGCTGGATGAAGCCCATGACCGCTCAGGGCCTCATCGAGCTGGCCGCCCGCCACACCGTGGCCAGGATGCTGGAGCGGGACGACTTTGCGGGGCGCTACACCTCGGGCCGGGCGATCGGCATCCACGAGTTCCTCTATCCCCTCATCCAGGGCTACGACTCCGTGGCCCTGGAGGCGGACGTGGAGGTGGGTGGCACCGACCAGAAGTTCAACCTCCTGGTCGGCCGGGACCTCCAGCGGACGTTCGGCCAGGAACCGCAGGTCATCCTGACGATGCCGATCCTGGAGGGGCTCGACGGTGTCCAGAAGATGTCCAAGAGCCTGGGCAATTACGTTGGAATTGACGAGCCGCCCGGGGAGATGTTCGGAAAGATCATGTCCCTGCCGGACACCCTCCTCCCCCGGTACTACGAGTTGACGACGCCGCTCACGGGGGGGGAGGTCGAAGAGGTCCGGCGGGGGCTGGCCGAAGGCAGCCTCCATCCCAGAGAGGCGAAGGCCCGGCTGGGAAAGATCCTGGTGGGCCTCTACCACTCCTCCCGCGAGGCCGAGGAGGCGGCCGCAGAGTTTGATCGGGTCTTCCGGGACCGAGAGCCCCCGTCAGATATTCCCCCCTACCAGCCTCCCCAGGAACTCATAGAGGACGGGCGTGCATGGCTCGTGGCCCTCCTGGCGGCTGCCGGGGCCTGCCCGAGCCGGTCCGAGGCGCGCCGCTTGATCCTCCAGGGGGGGGTGACGGTGGACGGGGTGCCGGTCCGGGAGGAGGGCTACCGGCTCCCCCTCGATCGGGAGCACCTGTTGCAGGTGGGCAAGCGCCGGTTCCTCCGAGTCATCCCTCCGGTGGCCAAGGGAGGAGAAAAAAGCACTTGACAGGGTTAAGGTCTACTGGTACTCCTCAGGCTCCGCAGACCACCTGTAATCCCCACCTTGACATCATCATAAGGGCGGGCTATATTACGCCTAGAAGTGTGCCGGCTGACGCTTCGTGAGGTCAGCCGTGTTCTTTGACAAACGAATATCGCGTTACTGGCCTACGGGCGGCTATGCCGTCTGTGGACGGTAAGGTTCGCCTACAAGGGTTAAACCCTTCTGTTTCGGAGAGTTTGATCCTGGCTCAGAACGAACGCTGGCGGCGTGCCTAACACATGCAAGTCGAGCGAGAAAGGGGGAGCAATCCCCTGAGTAGAGCGGCGAACGGGTGAGTAACGCGTGGGCAATCTGCCCTCCAGCCCGGGATAACACCTCGAAAGGGGTGCTAATACCGGATGACATCAGCCCGGCGCATGCCGGGCTGATCAAAGGCGGCCTCTGCGTGCAAGCTGTCACTGGGGGATGAGCCTGCGTCCGATTAGCTAGTTGGCGGGGTAACGGCCCACCAAGGCGACGATCGGTAGCCGGCCTGAGAGGGTGACCGGCCACACTGGGACTGAGATACGGCCCAGACTCCTACGGGAGGCAGCAGTGGGGAATATTGCGCAATGGGCGAAAGCCTGACGCAGCGACGCCGCGTGGGGGATGACGGCCTTCGGGTTGTAAACCCCTGTCGGGTGGAACGAACAAGCCTGGTGCCAATACCACCGGGCTCTGACGGTACCACCGAAGGAAGCCCCGGCTAACTACGTGCCAGCAGCCGCGGTAATACGTAGGGGGC
>JBOHQK010000183.1:0-6713 GCA_050732195.1 Methylomirabilales bacterium (SeqCode) | reverse complement strand
GTCGTGATCAGGATGGCCTTCCCCATCCTGGCCGCCGGATCACGCCCGTCCAAAAGCTCCCGGAGCGCTTCCGGTAACTCGTTCCCCAACGGGCGGGCCATGGACGCTCTCCCCCAACGGCGTGAAGGCTCCTGGTGGCCACGATGCCTTCCCGACGAACCGCCGCGTCCTTCCGATCCCCGATCCGGATACATCACGGCCAAGGCGCCAAGAACGCCAAGGTTCGGATGGAGGGTCTTGCCCGAGAAAAAACCCTCTTTTCTCCAGTACCCTGATTGTCTCAGTAGCGGTGACTCGTGGCAGCTTGTCAGTCATACTGCCAGTTCTAGAGAGGTCAGGCTGACCGATTCGGGCTGGGGAATCTCCTCCTTCGCCTCCAGCCTATCCTCGACATGGAGACGGATGGCGTCCTTAATGCTTTCCAAGACCTCCTCGTAGGTGGCACCCTGCGTGTAACAGCCCTGCAGCTCCGGACAGAAGGCGAAGTAGCCTTCCCGGTCCTTTTCAATGACCACGGAGAACCGGTAACGCTTCATCGCGTCACCCCCACTCTTCGCTACAGCGGCGCGCGCAGCGCCGCCAGGCGGCGGCGCGCCTCCTGCTCGGATGTGTCGGCATGAGCTGACGGCTGCCGCGGAGGAGCACGAAGCCGACTTCATGTCTCAAACTGAAGCACACGCAGCCGCTCGGGGCTCACCCGCTTACTGAGGTTAAGCATCTCAATCCCGATCACGCTGCCTTCGGCATTAAAGTCCAGAATGACCCCGGGCTGGACCTCCTCCGACTCCACAACAGCGGATTCATCGAGACGAAAATACAGGGCGTCGCTGTCCTTATCCACCTTGAGCCTCATGATTCTCTCCTTAACCGACGGTCAAAGAAAAGGGTGACGATTCGTTTGGGTATGGTTATCTGCCCTCACTTCGGTGCGGTCAGGAGAACGGATTGTCCGCTCCACCCACTCTTCAGGGATGTTCCGTTCCCGAAGCATATCCCGTGCATGACTGGAAAATTCGATGTCCTCAATGAGCATTGGAATCCGTTCAACAGGGACATTTCAGAAAACAGGGCGTATCTGAACTGACGTCCGCATGAACCGGGCCTGGTCCGGCGTATCGGAACTCGATTCCGTTCCTCGGGATACCCCACCGGACATGTCAGTCAGAGAGATACACGCGCCCACTTTGAGCGATGGGTATACTACCACAGCCAGCCAACGAGGCCTTCCTGACCCGGCACGCGGGGACCCAGCCCGTCAGATGGTGATGCTCTCCTCGTACTCCCCGAAGATCCCGCGGAGCCGGTGGCAGGTCTCGCCGACGGTGACGTCGCTCTTCACGCACTCGAGGACTCGCGGGACCAGGTTCTCGCTCCCGCGGGCGGCCCGCTCCAGGCGGCCCAGGGCGCGCTCGACCGGCGCCTTCTCCCGCCGGGCGCGCAACTCCGCCAGGCGGCGCCTGGCGGGGCATTTCGGCCCTACGCTACGGGCCAGTGGGCACCGGGAAGGGGCGCGGGGACCCCGCAGGCCGGACCCGCGAGCGGGCATCGAGGCGGTCTGGGAAGATGACGAGGTTGCGACCCGGCCCGGCCGCCGAGGGCACCAACAGACCCTCGAATCCGGCGGCGCGGGCCTGGGCACCCAGGCGCTGGGTCCGCTGCCAATCGTCGCCGACGAGATCCTCCGGACGAAGGTCGAGGGCCGCCCGCGTCGCCGGATCGGTGAGGTCCAGGACGCGGTGCAGCGCAACCCGGATCCGCCCCAGGCGGTGGAGGGACACGGGCTGGCCGGCGGCTCGCTTGCGGATCTCGGCGACACACACCGCGCGGCTCTCACCGCAGTAGAGGGCCCCGAAGGCCCCCATGGGATTGTAGCGGCCGCCATGGCGTAAGCTCCCTCGAACACTCAGCGGCTCCTTGGCGAAGGCAGCCGGGAGGGCGCGAACGAACACCCCGCGGATCGCCCGCCCGCGGAGGCCGCGGAGCGCTTCGGGGTCGGGGGGGGATGTCACCGAGGGCGGGCCCCGAGCGGCATGCCGTGCCGGCGCAGGGAGGTCACGTGGGGATGCCCCAGGCCATGCGCCCGATGAGGTGATAGACCTCGTCGAGGCCGCCGCGGGTCGCAAGGACCTCCAGCGGGGTGCGACCCCTGAGGCCGGGGTTGGGGGTCTGGAACCACGAGGCGAGAGCCGATCCCGGGAAGATCTGCTCCCCCAGCCGGAGCACCTCCGCGAGGCGCTCGACGCGGTCCCGGGCCAGCCGACTGGGGAGGCTCGTGTGGTTCTCCCACCGGACGATGGTGCGGGCCGAGACTCCGAGGGCCTGGGCGAGCGTCTCCTGGGAGAGCCCGAGCCGAGCGCGGACCCGGTGCAGGGGGAGCGCGCCGCGAGCCCGTGCAGATCGGGCGGTTGCGCGCATCACGGGTACCTCCCAATTAGGAAGCATGACACATGTCCGGACCCATGTCAAGCACGGGCGATGGCCCTCAACCCGCCGCAGCGAAGCTCGGGGGGGAATTCCCCGCCCAGGTCTTGCGCTACCAACCACCCTATCACACCGTGACGCTCTCCTCGTACTCCCCGAAGACGGCGCGGAGCCGGTGGCAGATCTCGCCGACGGTGACGTCGCTCTTCACGCACTCGAGGATGCGCGGGACCAGGTTCTCGCCCCCGCGGGCGGCCCCCTCCAGGCGGCCCAGGGCGCGCTCGACCGGCGCCTTCTCCCGCCGGGCACGCAACTCCGCCAGGCGGCGCCTGGCCTCCTCCTCCACCGCCGGGTCCACCCGGAAGACCGGAATCTTCACCGGCTCCGCCTGGGCGTAGGCGTTCAGCCCGACCACCACCTGCTCGCCGGTCTCGACCGCCCGCTGCTGGCGGTATGCCGCCTCCTGGATCTCCTTCTGGACGTAGCCCACCTCGATCGCCCGGAGCATCCCGCCTATGGCGTCGATCTTCTCTATATACGCAGCCGCCTCGGCCTCGATGGCATCGGTCAGCGCCTCCACGAAATACGACCCCCCGAGGGGGTCCACCACGTCGGCCACGCCGCTCTCGTGGGCCAGGACCTGCTGCGTCCGGAGCGCGAGGAGCGCCGCCGCCTCCGTGGGGAGCCCGAGCGCCTCGTCCCGCGCGTTGGTGTGCAGGGACTGGGTCCCCCCCAGCACCGCCGCCAGCGCCTGGACCGCCACCCGGACGGCGTTGTTCTCCGGCTGCTGGGCGGTGAGGGTCACCCCGGACGACTGGGTGTGGAACCGGAGCATCCAGGAGCGGGGGTCGCGCGCGCGGAAGCGCTCCCGCATGATGCGGGCCCAGAGGCGCCGGGCCGCCCGAAACTTGGCGATCTCCTCGAAGAAGGTATTGTGGGCGTTAAAGAAAAAGGAGAGCTGGCTGGCGAAGGCGTCCACGGTGAGCCCGGCCCGGATGGCCGCCTCCACGTAGGCAATCGCGTCCCCCAGGGTGAAGGCCACCTCCTGCACCGCCGTCGCCCCCGCCTCCCGGATGTGGTAGCCGCTGATGCTGATGGCGTTGAACTTCGGCATCTCGGCGGCGCAGAAGGCGAAGGTGTCGGTGATGAGGCGCATGGAGGGCCCGGGCGGGAAGATGTAGGTCCCCCGGGCGACGTACTCCTTCAGGATGTCGTTCTGGACGGTCCCGGCCAGGGCCCGGACCGGGACCCCCTGCCGCTCCCCGACCGCCACGTACATCGCCAGCAGGATCGCCGCCGTGGCGTTGATGGTCATGGAGGTGCTCACCCGGTCCAGGGGGATGCCCCGGAAGAGCGCCTCCATGTCCGCCAGCGAGTCAATGGCGACGCCGACCTTGCCCACCTCTCCGACGGCCCGGGGGTCATCCGAGTCGTAGCCGATCTGCGTGGGCAGGTCGAAGGCGACCGACAGGCCCGTCTGCCCCTGTTCCAGCAGGTAGCGGAACCGGCGGTTGGTCTCCGCGGCCGTGGCGAAGCCGGCGTACTGGCGCATCGTCCAGAGGCGGCCCCGGAACATGGTGGGGTGGACCCCCCGGGTGAAGGGGTACTCCCCCGGGAACCCCAGCCGCTCCCCGTAGTCCCACCCCGCCAGATCCAGCGGGGTGTAGCAGCGCTTGAGCGGCAGCCCCGAGGGGGTGGCGAAGGCCGCCTTCCGCTCCGGGGCCTTCTCCACGGTCCGCGCCACCGTCTCCCGCTCCCACCGCTCGGCGGCCGCCCGCAGGTTCTTCTGATCCTTCTCCCGCTCCGCCATCGTCGCCCCCTACTCGAGCACCACCAGCACCTCGCCCCCGTTCACCGCCTTCCCGGCGACCGCGCGGACCTCCGCCACGCGGCCGGGTGCGGCGGCCTTGAGTTCGTTCTCCATCTTCATGGCCTCGATGACGACCACGCCCTGCCCGGCCGCCACCTCCTCCCCCACGCGCACCAGGACCGCGACTACCTTCCCCGGCATCGGGGCGCTCACCTCCCGCCGCCCCGCCCGCGCCTCGGCCCGTCCCACCGCCCCCCGGAGGCGCCGCTCCCGCTCGTCGGCCACCTCCACCTGGTAGGCCTCGCCGCTCACGATCAGGGAGAGGCGGCTCCCCTCCGCCAGGACATCCACCTCGTAGGAGTCGGCGCCCAGGAGGAGCGAGTAGAGGCGCCGGCCCATCGGGCGCAGGTCCACCTCGGTCGCGGCGCCGTCGAGGGTCACCCGGTACCGGGGCCCCTGCCGCGCCACCTCGACCGTGTACTCCTTTCCCTCGCACGAAACGATGTACGCCATAGCGGAAAGGACGGCCGCCGCGCCGGGAGCCCCCTCAGCGCCGGCGGAGGGCCTCCTGGCGGGCGGCGGCAAGCCACCGGCTCCCGGCCGCCGCGGGTCCCTGCGGCCGCGCGGCCGCCGCCTCCTGGTCCTGGAGGTAGGCGTGCAGGGCGGCGGCGATGATGGCGGCCCTCCGGTTCCGCCCCGGGGGAGGCGGGAGGGCGGCCAGCATGGCATCCACGTAGGTCGTGTCCACCTCGCCCGCCAGAAACGTCGGGTCCTCCATCACCCGCCGGTGGAACGGGATGGTGGTCTGGATGCCGATGATGGTGTACTCCTGCAGGGCCCGGCGCATCCGCTGGATGGCCTCGCCCCGGCTCTCCCCCCAGGTGATGAGCTTGGCGATGAGGGGGTCGTAGTGGACCGGGACCTCGTAGCCCTCGTAGACCCCGGTGTCGTCCCGCACCCCGGGGCCGCCGGGACGCCGGAAGGTGACGATGCGCCCCGGCGAGGGGATGAAGTTCCGGAACGGGTCCTCGGCGTAGATCCGGCACTCCAGGGCATGGCCCCGCAACCGGACCTCCTCCTGGGAGAGCGGCAGCGGCCCGCCGGCGGCGATGCCGATCTGCGCCTTCACCAGGTCCAGGCCCGTCACCATCTCCGTCACCGGGTGCTCCACCTGGAGCCGCGCGTTCACCTCCAGGAAGTAGAAGTTCCGGTCCCGGTCCACCAGGAACTCCACCGTCCCGGCGTTCCGGTAGCCCGCCGCGGCGGCGATGGCCACGGCTGCCTCTCCGAGCCTCCGGCGGAGCGCCTCGTCCACGAAGGGGGAGGGAGCCTCCTCCACCACCTTCTGGTGCCGCCGCTGGATCGAGCACTCCCGCTCGCCCAGATAGATGACGTGCCCGGCGCCATCGGCCAGAATCTGCATCTCGATGTGGCGGGGGCGCTCCAGGTACTTCTCGAGGTAGACCGCCGAGTCCCCGAAGGACGATTGCCCCTCGGAGCGGGCGGCCCGCAGCGCGGAGGGAAGGTCGCCCGGCTCCCGGACGACCCGCATCCCCTTCCCCCCGCCGCCGGCCGCCGCCTTGATCAGGAGGGGAAAGCCGATCTGCGCGGCCAGGGCGGTCACCTCCTCGTCCGAGAGGTCCTGGTCGGTGCCGGGGACGGTGGGGACCCCCGCCTGGCGCGCCAGGCGGCGGGCGGCCGTCTTGGACCCGCAGAGGGCGAGGGTCCGGGCGGAGGGCCCGATGAAGGTGAGGCCCGCCGCCTCGCAGGCGGCGGCGAAGGCGGGGTTCTCCGCCAGGAACCCGTAGCCGGGATGGATGGCCTCGGAGCCGCTCTGCCGGGCCGCCTCGAGGATCCGGTCGATCCGGAGGTAGGACTCGGAGGAGGGGGCCGGGCCGATCGCGTACGCCTGGTCGGCGAGCCGGACGTGGCTCGCGGCCCGGTCCGCTTCGGAGAAGACGGCCACGGTCCGGATCCCCAGCTCGCGGCAGGCCCGGATGATCCGGACGGCGATCTCTCCGCGGTTGGCGATGAGAATCTTCTGGAACATGGGTGAGAAGAATCAGCGCGGGCGAGGGGAGACCCGGAGGGCTCCCGACGGCCGAGCCGGCCGGGGCCCGGAGACCCGCTCCCCGGCCCCTACTTCAGGAGCATCGTGGTGATCTTGTACCAGAGGCTGCGCTCCAGATACTTGAGGTCGAGCGGCTTCACGATGTAGTCAAAGGCGCCCAGCTCCAGTGCCTGCCGCCCCACGTCCTCTTCGTTGACCGCCGTCACCATGATGATCCCCATCTCGGGGTCAATCTCCCGGATCCGCTTCAGGACCTCGAGGCCGTTCATCTTGGGCATCCGAATGTCCAGCAGGACCAGGTGGGGCCGGTCCTCTTTCACCCGCCGCAAGGCCTCCTCGCCGCTGGTCGCGGTGAGGATCTCGTAGCCCTTGGATGAGAGGAACTCGACTAGCAGCTCCACAGCCTCGGGC
>JBOHQK010000182.1:0-5043 GCA_050732195.1 Methylomirabilales bacterium (SeqCode) | reverse complement strand
CTCCTGACGGGTCAGGGCCCGGATCAGGTCCGGGTAGCGCGCCGGGAAATCCATCCCCAGCCCGTGCAGCTCCATCTGGGTGAGGAGGGCGGCCACCTCCGCGTTGGTGTCGTAGCGGAGGGGGAAGGACCCGGTCAGGAATGCCTGCGCGTCCTGAAGCTCCTCGGCCGTGATGCCGTCCTGGCGGATCCGGCGGAGCTCGACCAGGACCTCCCGCACCGCCTCCCCGGCCGTCTCGTTCTTGGTCTGGAGGGTCACGGCGAACGGCCCCGCCTCCAGCCCGGGGGAGAAGCGGCTGTGGACATCGTAGGCCCACCCCCGCTCCTCCCGAATGCTGTGGACCAGGCGGGAGGTGAGCCCCCCGCCCCCCAGGACGTAGTTCAGGACCGAGAGGGCGTAGTGGTCGGGGCTGCGGCGGGGATAGCCCACGTGCCCCACCACGATGTTGGCCTGGGTGAGCTCGCGGTCAATCCGGCGGACCACGCGGGTGGGAGGCGACGCGACCAGGGGGAGGGAAGGGGCCTGGACCGGGCGGGCCGGCCAGTCGCCGAAGGCCTTGCTGAAGAGCGCCAGGACCTCGGCCGCCGTCACGTCCCCCGCCACGGCGATCAGGGTGTTGTTGGGGACGTAGAGGCGGGCGTGGAAGTCCACCAGGTGCTGGCGGGTGATGGCCGGGAGGCTCTCGGCCGTCCCCTCCACGGGGCGGCCGTACGGATGGGCGCCGTAGAGGGCACCCGCGAAGGCCTCCGCCGCGACCGTTCCGGCGTCTTCCGCCTTCTGGGCGATGGCCCCCTTGAGCTGCTGGACCTTCCGCCGGAGCTCCTCCTCCGGGAAGGCAGGGGACCGGAGCAGGTCGGCCAGGAGGTCGAGGCCGGTCGTGAGGTCCCGCTTCAGGAGCGTCAGGGTGACGGTAGCGACATCCTGTCCCCCCTCCGCCTTCAGCGTGCCGCCGACGAAGTCGATCGTCTCGCTCACCTCCAGGGCGGTCCGGCGGGCTGTTCCCTGGGGGAGAAGAACGGCGGTGAGGTTGGCCAGGCCGGGCAGGTCGGCCGGCTCGTGAAGGCTCCCGGCCCGGACGAGGACGCGCACGGTAACGATGGGGAGGGCGGGCCGCTCCGCCGTCAATAAGACTAAGCCGCTGGACAACACCTCCCGCGTCGCGAAGGGCGCGGCCCCCGCCGGATGCGACGGGAGGGTGAGGAGGAGGGCGAGGGTGACCCCCGCCGCAGCGGTCCCGGCCCTTCCCTTCCGCATCGCGCCTCCGGCCCGGCCCCGGGCCCTAGTGCCGCTCCAAGTCATCCGGCCCAATCCTGACAGACCGTGCTGCCGCGGGTCCTGTCGCCGGCGTGCCCCACCCGCGGCCCGGCTGTAATCCGACGGGCAATTCGTTGAACCAGCCCTACTCCTTCATGGCCAGGGGGACAAGGACCCCCACGGTCCGGTTGTCGGCCATGAGGTAGGCCCGGGCGACCCGCTGCACATCCGCCGGCGTGACCGCCCGGATCCCCGGGAGGTAGCGCTCCCACTCCCGCCAGGAGGCGACCATCTCGTAGGTCGCGATCTGCCGGGCCAGGGAGAAGATGGAGTCCTGGCTGAGGACGAAGTCGGCCTCCAGCTGGTTCTTGGCCTTCTGGAGCTCCCGCTCGCTCACCGGCTCCCGCTGCAGGCGCTCGACCTCGGCGTAGAGGGCCCGCTCCACTTGATCGCTCCCCTTCCCCGGGAGGGCCGCGGCGTACAGGTAGAACAGCGACGGGTCCGCCGACAGCCGGTCATAGGAGGCGGCGGCGTAGAGGGCGAGCTGCTGCTCGTACACCAGGCTCCGGTGCAGCCGGCTGCTCTTGCCGTCCGCCAAGACCGAGGCCAGGACCTCGAGGGCGAAGGAGTCGGGGTGGCTCAGGGTGGGGGTGTGGTAGCCGAGGAAAATGAACGGGAGCTTGGCCTCCCGCTTCACCACCACCCGCCGCTCCCCCTGCTGCGGGGGCTCCACGCTCCGGACGGCCGGCGGGGCCGGCCCCCGCGGGATGCGCCCGAACACCTCCCGGATCCGGGCGAAGAGGGCCTCCCGGTCGAAGGCCCCGACCGCCACCACGACGGCATTGTTGGGGATGTAGTAGGTCCGGTAGTGCTGGAGAAGCTCCGCGCGGGTGATCTGGCGGATCTCCTCCATCCAGCCGATGATCGGGTTCGCGTAGGGGTGGGCCTTGAAGGCGGCGGCGTACATCTCCTCCACGACGGCAGAGGAGGGGTCATCCTCGGTCCGGAGCCGGCGCTCCTCCAGGACCACGTCCCGCTCCGGCCGGACGTCCTCCTCCTTCAGGAGGAGGTTCACCATCCGGTCCGCCTCCAGCGCGATGGGCAGGTGGACCCGGTCGGCGGCGATGTTCGTGTAGTAGCCGGTGTAGTCGTGGCTGGTGAAGGCGTTGTCCCAGCCGCCGTTGCGCTGGATGAGCCGGTTGAACTCCTTGGGGCCGGTCGTGGAGGTCCCCTTGAACATCATGTGTTCCAGGAGGTGGGAGACGCCCGTCGCCCCCAGCCGCTCGTTCCGGGAGCCGACCCGGTACCAGACGTGGAAGGTGGCCACGGGGGCCTTGTGCTCCTCCACCAGGAGGACCTTCAGCCCGTTCTCGAGGGTCCGCTCGAGGACCTGGACGCCGACGCCGGTCCCGGGGAGGAGGAGCAGGAGTGCCTGCGCCAGGGCGATGGCCATTCTGCGGCGCCCGCGAAGTCCCCGCACCCCGTCCTCCTACCGGCCCGGCGCCTTCAGGGCCGCGAAGAGGCTCCGGTCCCCGCGGCGCACCAGGAGGAGAATGGCGCCGCCGCGGCCTGCCTCCCTCAGCGCCTCCCGAACCTCCGCGGCCGAGGCGACCGGCTTCCGGTTCACCTCCAGGACGCGGTCCCCCCGCTTCAACCCGGCCCGCTCCGCTTCCGTCCCCGGCTCCACGGCGGTGATGGCCACGCCGCCCGCGGCCGGCAGCCCCAATTCGCGGGCCAGGTCCGCCGTGAGGTCCCGGACCGTCAGGCCCAGCCCTCCTTCCTCCTCGGACCGCGCCGCTACCCGCTCCTCCGGCAGCTCCCCCAGGGTGAGCCGGACCGTCTGCCGCTTGCCGGCACGGAGGAAGGTGACCTGCACGGTGCTGCCCACGGGCCGGCCGGCCACCAGGCGGGGGAGGTCCCGCGCGTCCGCCACCGGCTGCCCGTCCAGGGCCACGATCACATCTCCCGGCTTGAGCCCCGCGGCGGCGGCCGGCGAGCCGGTCACCACCTCGCTCACCAGCGCCCCCCGGTCGTCCGACAGCCCGAGGGAGCCCGCGGCCTCCCGCGTGACCGGCTGGATCACGACCCCCAGCCAGGCGCGGGTCACCCGTCCCTGATCCCGCAGCTGAACCAGGACTGCCTTGGCCAGGTTGATGGGGATGGCAAACCCGATGTGGCTGTTCGGGATGATGGCGGTGTTGATCCCCACCACCTCCCCCCGCATGCTCACCAGCGGGCCGCCCGAGTTGCCGGGATTGATGGCGGCATCGGTCTGAATGTACTGGTCGTAGGGGCTCGCGCCCAGGTCCCGCCCCTTCCCGCTCACGATCCCGGCCGTCACCGAGTGCTCGAAACCGAACGGGTTCCCGATCGCGAGCACCCACTCGCCGATCTGGAGCGCGTCCGAGTCCCCAAGCGTCGCCACGGCGAGCGGGTGGTCCGCCGCGATCTTGATGAGGGCCAGGTCCGTCTTGGCATCCCGCCCCACGACGCTGGCCGGGTACTCCTGCTTATCCGAGAGGCGGACCAGGATCTCGGTGGTCTGTTCCACCACGTGGGCGTTGGTGAGGATGTAGCCGGCCGCGTTGACGATGACCCCGGAGCCCAGGGAGCGGCCGCGGAAGGCGCGGGGCTGCCCGAAGAACCGCTCGAAGAAGTCCCCCCACGGGTCCCGGCGCCCCTCGGGGTCCAGGTGACGGCGGGGCCCGGTCACGGCCTTCGTGGTGCTGATATTCACCACCGTCCCCTGGAGGCGACGGGCCAGGTCAACGAAGGAAGGCGGGCGCTCCCGGGGATCGGTGGGGGCGCCGGGCGCCCCCTGGGCCGCGGGCACGGGCGCCCCCTCGGTCCAGAACTTCTCCGCGGCGCTCCGGCGGGGGAGGTTCAGGGCGCTCGCCGTGAGCAGCCCCACCAGGAAGCAGCCCAGGCAGGCGGCGGCCCAGGAGATCCAGCGGGTCCGGCGTCGGAGGATTGACGACGCGTCAGTCATTCGATGCTCCCCGGGAGGGCGGCGCGGACGGCGGCAGGATAGCCCCACCCCTGGTGGGAATCAAGGGGATTTCTGGTCGAGGCGAACCTCGGCCGCGTCGCCGCGGCGCAGGCCGTGGGCCCGGATGAAGCCGGCCGGAAGCTCCAGGACGTACTGGGCGGGCTCGGGGGAGGTCACGGTGCGTGGCTGCTCTCCGGAGCGCGGAGGGGGAATGTGCTCGAACAGGTCCACGATCCGGCCTTCCCGGATCCAGAGGAAGTCGAGCGGGAAGCGCATCTCCCGCATCCACATGCTCCGGAACGCCGGGGCAGGGTAGGCGAAGAGCATCCCGGTTCCCAGACGCAGCCCGGGGCGGCCCGAGAGGCCCCGCGTCTGCTCCTCCTCCGTGACCGCCACCTCGACCCGCACCGTCACCCGCCCGCCCAGCAGGACGGTCCCGCCGGTGGGAAGCGAGCTGGCGCGGGACGGCTCCGCGGGGGCCGCGGGCTGAGTGGCGAAGGCAAGCGTGAGGAGCAGGGGGAGGAGGGTCCGGGCCAGCAAGTGCATCCCTCAGAGTTGCTCGGGCAGTTCCCCCAGCGTCACGCTGAGGCGGACCGTCTCCTTGCCGCGGCGGAGGGTCAGCTCCACGACCTGGCCCACCCCCTTCTCGTCATCCAGGTAGGCGACGAGCCGGTCCATGGACTCCACCGGCGTATTGTCCGCCCCGGTGAGGATGTCGCCGCCGACAGCCAGGATGGTGTTGCCGACCCGGACCCGGCGCTGCCCGCCCCGCAAGCCCGCCCGGGCGGCGGGGCTCCGGG
>JBOHQK010000181.1:0-5110 GCA_050732195.1 Methylomirabilales bacterium (SeqCode) | reverse complement strand
CCCAAGATGACGAACCAAGGGCAGGGAGGTAAATTCCGGGTAAACTTCGGAGGGAAGGGAGGGAGACCTGGGGCAGGAAGCCTAGGCGCTCTGCTGAAGGAATTGTCGCAGCAAGTCCTCGATCTGATCCCGGACGTGCCGGAAGGTCTCCAGGACTTCCGCCTCCGAGCCGGTAGCCTTCACCGGATCGGGAAGTGGCCATTGGAACGCGCGGACGCCTGGAGGCAGAATTGGGCAACGCTCGGCCGCATCGCCGCAGAGCGTGATGATGACGTCCGCCTCCTTCACGAGTTCTTCGGAGAGGGGCTTGGAGGTATGGCTCGAGATATCGATGCCCTTTTCGCTCATGACCCGGGTGGCCAGGGGATGAACGCGGCTCGGCTCCAGCCCGGCGCTTTGCGCCTGGATCCCCCGGGCTTTGGCAAACCCTTCGGCCATCTGGCTCCGGGCCGAGTTGCCAGTGCAAACGAAGAGCAGTCGGGGTCGGTCCATCACGCCTCCGGCAGGGTAAAGCGGACCGTCGTCCCCTTCCCCAGCTCGCTCTCGATGGCGAGGTCGGCCCCGTGGGCCCGGACCAGGTGCTTCACGATGGCCAGCCCCAAGCCCGTCCCGCCTAACTCCCGGGACCGGGTCTTGTCCACCCGATAGAAGCGCTCGGTAATTCGCGGCAGATCGGCGGAAGGGATCCCAATTCCTGTATCGGTGACGCGCACCTCGACGAGCCCGCTCGCTTCCCGCGCCGCGGCGAGCGTGATCTGGCCCCGCTCCGGCGTGAACTTCACCGCGTTGTCCACCAGGTTCACCAGGATCTGGGAGAGGCAATCCCGGTCCGCGTGGACGCGGATGTCCGGCGGCACACGGTTGACGAAGGCCAGGTTCTTCTGAGCGGCCTGGTTCTCGAAAATGGCCAGGACGTCAGCCGCCACGGGATGGAGGGGAACCGCGGCCGGCCTCAGGAGGACCCTGCCGGTCTCGAGGTCGGAGAGCTGGAGGAGGTCACCCACCAGGCGGCCAAGCCTCTCCGCGTGCGTGTGCGCCACCTCCAGGAAGCGCCTGGCCGTGGCCGGTTCTTCCAGGACCCCATCGAGGAGCGTCTCCAGGTAGCCCTGAATGGAGGTCAGGGGCGTACGGAGCTCGTGGGAGACGTTGGCGACGAACTCCCTCCGGACCTGCTCTAGGCGGCGGAGCTCGCTGATATCGTGGAGGACCAGCAAGCATCCTCCCCCCTCTGAATCGAAGCGAACGGGCACCGCATGGGCCTCCAAGATGCGATTGATTGGCGGCGCCAGCTCCACCTCGCGGCGGCAGTTCCCCCCCGGCGGGCAGGCCTGACAGGCCTCGACGAGATCGAAGAGTTCCTTCTGGCGGATCACCTCCAGGAACGGCCGTCCTTCCACCGCCTCCTGGCGCAGTCCGAAGATCGCGCGGGCTCCCGGATTCATGAGGAGCATGCGTCCCCGGTGATCGAGGGCGATGACCCCTTCCACCATGCTGTCGAGAATCGCCGCCACCTTGGCCCGTTCTCCCTCGAGGTCCTGGATCTTCCCCCGCAGCCGCAAGGCCATCCGGTTCAGGGCGTGGCCGAGCTCGGCGATCTCGTCCCGGCCCGTCACCGGCACGGTCTGGTCAAGGTTCCCCTCGGCCATCCGATGGGCGACGGCCTGCATCTCCGTCACCGGGCGCGTCACCCTCCGGCTGATGAAGAGGCCCACGGCGAGGGCCAATCCCAGGGCCAGGAGGCCCCCGGCCGCCACACTCCGACGCACGGAGGTCGCCGCCTTGGCCACCTCGGTCATGGGGAGGGCGAGGCGAAGCGCCCCCCTGACGCTTATCCCATCCTCTAGGGGGATGGCCACGTAGAGCATTTCCACGTCGAGGGTGCGGCTCCGCCTCAGGTGGTCGCCGATGCTTCCTGCCAGGGCCGCTCGGACTTCGGGACGCGCCGCGTGGTTCTCCATGCCCCGCACGCCTTCCAGGTCCCGCTCCGAGTCCCCCAGGACCGTCCCGTCATCCGCGATGACCGTCACCCGCGCCCCGAGCTTCGCCCCGTACTTCTCCGCCAGCTCCTGCACCCATTCTCGCGGGGCTCCCCGCGCGAGATACGGGACAAGGACGTCGTGGATGAGCCTGGCCTCCGTCACCAGCCCAGACTTCAGATTCTCCACCGAGTGCGTCTCCAGGACGCGGGTGATGTAAAGCCCCATCACCCCCATCCCGAGTGTGGTCACGACGAGCAGGACAAGGGTGAGTCGGACTGCCAGCCTCGACCGGAATGCCTCGCCCCACAGCCCCATCACTCCTCCACGTCGAACCGGTAGCCCACGCCCCTCACGGTCACGATCCGCCTGGCCTCGGGTCCCAGCTTCTGCCTGAGGCGGCGGATGTGGGCGTCCACCGTCCGCGATTCGATCTCCTCGGCGTCGGCGTACCCCCAGACCCGCTCGAGGAGCTGCTCCCGGTTCAAGACCCGGCCATTGGCGCGTAGCAGGGCGCGCAGGAGGCCGAACTCTTTGGCGGTCAGCTCCACCGCCGTTCCCCTGACTGCCACCTGGTGGCTGGCCTCGCTGACCTCCAGACCGCCGATCCGCCTCGCTGGGGGGAGGGGTGGCTCTTGCTCTCGACGCAGGATCGCCTTGACGCGTGCGACGAGTTCGCGGGGGCTGAATGGTTTCACCACATAGTCGTCCGCCCCCACCTCCAGTCCCACGACCCGATCCACCTCCTCAGCCTTGGCCGTCAGCATGAGGATGGGCAGGCGCGCGGTGGCGGGGTCCCGGCGGAGCTGGCGGCAGACCTCCAGGCCATCGAGGCCGGGAAGCATCAAGTCGAGGATGAGGAGATCCGGGCGATGTTGCCGGGCGAGCCGAAGCGCGGCGGGCCCATCGCCAGCCAGCAGGCACTGGAAGCCCTCTTTCTCCAGGTGGTAGCGGACCAGCTCTACGATATCCTTCTCGTCATCGACCACGAGCACCCTGGTGGCCATCAGGATTCGGTCTGCTCGACGCGCCATCTGGATGGCCGCTGACTGCCACGCTTCGCCACGGACAGCCTTCCTTTCCTGTGCCGGCGTGCAGAGGAAGGTGTTGCTAATCCGCAGAAACCCCCGCTCGCCCGGCCGTTGATCCCTATTTTGCACATCGCCCGCCTCTATGTATAGCTCCTCCACTTTCCCGGCGGTCGGGGAACCTGCCGAGCGGCAAAAGGATTTGCGGGGGGAGTCATCCCTGATAATGTCATACTGCCCAGGCTCGGAACAGGGCGGGCTTGGCGAAGGTGGTCTGTCAGAACGGCACCGGGAGGCGCGATGAACCGGCTGGCGCGGATCTTCTGGGACCTCCAGATGGAAGACCCGATGGGTCTGGAGGACTTCTGCGAGGCGGCGTGGGGCGGGCGGTACGGCGCGGCGAGCCCGGAGGAGATCGGAGAGTTCCTCGGGGAGGTCGAACGGGCCATCCTGGAGAACATCGAGCTGAAGCTGGCGGAAAGCCCCCACCTGGCCCCGCTGCGCCAGGCGAAGATTGACGAGACCCAGGCGATGATCGCCGACCTCCGCCGCCGCTACGGGCCCGCGGGCTCCTGAGGCCCGGTCGCGGGTGGCCGGGGCCCCTGGACCCGCGTGAGGAGGATGGAGTCGGCCTCCAGGTCTCGGAGGGTGGCGGCGAAAGCGAGGGTGTCGCGCCGAATCTCCTCCCGGATCCGACTCCGCTCCTGCTCGAGGCGGCCGATCTCTTGCTGCAACCGGGCCAGACGCTCCAGGGCGTCCTGAACGATCCGCTCGGCCTCCCGCGTCGCCTCCTCCTGCGCGTTTGCGATCATCTCCTCGGACAACCTCTGGGCCGTGGCCAGCGTGTTCTGCACCTTTCCGGCCTGGTCCCGCCACCGGCTGAGTTCCGTCTGGAGGCCTTGGCCCTCCCGGCGGAACTCCAGCACCCGCCGCTGCAGCGCCGCCAGTTCGTCCGAGACCGCCACTAGGTACTCGTACACCTCCCGCGGGTCGTAGCCCCGCAGGCGCCGCCGGAAGATGTGAGAGCGGACCTCCTCCGGGCGCATCCGCCAGCGGGGGGGTTCGGGGGGCGGGCTGGCGTCCTTCGCTTCGGGAGGGCGGGGGGTCTGCTCGGGGGGCCGGAAGAGGGGAGGTCCCTCGCGCGCATCGGGGGCGACCGCAGGGGCCGCCGCTGGCCTCCCGCCAGGGCCACCGCCGGCCGCGGCGCTGGGGGCGACCTGCGCCGGCTCGGGGGCGGCCGGCGGGACCTCGATGGAGGAGAGCACGCCCCCCAAGTCGGGGGAGAGGAACTCCGGGACCCGGAGCGGGATCTCCTCCGCCGCCGGAGCACCGGGCTCCCCGATATCCGGAAGCAACGGCTCGGCCCGCCGGCGGGTAAGGCGCCACCCGACGAGGAGGAGGACAATCCCCACGAGGACCACGGCCCCGGCCAGCACGATGGGCGAGGCGTAGAGGAGTTTCGTCAGACTCTCCACGACCATTCGTGCGTCCATGAACCTCCTCGGCCGGGGGAGAGAGACGTCTCGCATCTCCCGGGCGCCGGCATCTTACCATCCGCCTCTCCCTGCGGCAACGCCTCGCTGCCCCCCTTCGGCGCCCCGTCGCGAAAATCGCCTTGTCGGCGGTGGGGAAGTCTCCTAGACTGGCCCGGCGGGTGAGCGCGCGGGCGCACCCGGGCCCGGTCGCCCAGGAGGCACGGCATGACCATCATCGCCATGACCAAGGAGATGGGGAGCCTTGGGACCTACATCGGGATGGAGGTGGCCAAGCGCCTCGGCTACGCGTTCGTCCGGCAGGACATCATCCGGCAGGCCGCCCAGGAGTTCGAGGTCTCGGAGGAGGCCCTGGTCAGGGTGGTGGAGGAGCGCCCGGGCTTCTTCGAGCGGCTCGGGAAGGCCGCCCGGAAGCAGTTCGTCTTCGTGGCGGCCGAGGTCTTCGACTTCGCCGAGCGGGGCAACGCCGTCATCATGGGGCGGTTTTCCACCCTGCTCCTGCGGCCGGTCTCCCACGTCCTCACCGTTCGGGTCTGCGCCCCGCTGGAGGTCCGGGTCCGGCGGGTGATGGAGCGGCACGCCATCGAGCGGGCGCCGGCTCTCCGGATGATCA
>JBOHQK010000180.1:0-6826 GCA_050732195.1 Methylomirabilales bacterium (SeqCode) | reverse complement strand
CCTCCAGGTTCTGGCGGAGAAGGACCCGGCGAAGCTCCCCTGGAAGGGCCTGGGGGTGGAGGTGGTGGTGGAGTCCACGGGGCGGTTCACCGACCGGGCCGGCGCCTCCAAGCACCTGGAGGCGGGCGCGCGGAAGGTGGTCATCTCCGCCCCGGCCAAGGACCCCGACGTCACGATCGTCCTGGGGGTCAACGAGAAGACCTACGACCCGGCCCGGCACCGCATCATCTCCAACGCCTCGTGCACCACCAACTGCCTGGCCCCCGTGGCCAAGGTCCTGCTGGACAACTTCGGCATCCGCCACGGGTTCATGACGACCATTCACGCCTACACCAATGACCAGCAGATCCTCGATTTGCCCCACAAGGACCTGCGCCGGGCCCGGGCGGCCGGCCTCTCCCAGATCCCCACGGCCACCGGCGCCGCCAAGGCCATCGGGTTGGTCCTGCCGCAGCTCCAGGGGAAAATGCATGGCATCGCCATCCGGGTCCCCACCCCCAACGTCTCCCTGGTGGACCTGGTGGCCGAGACGGAGAAGGTGGTGACGGTGGAAGAGGTCAACGCCGCCATGCGGAAGGCGGCGGACGGGGAACTGAAGGGGATCCTGGGGTTCGTGGAGGAGGAGCTGGTCTCGGTGGACTTCAACGGGAACCCCCTCTCCGCCATCGTGGACTGCCCCTCCACCAGCGTCATTGACGGGACCATGGTGAAGGTCCTGGCCTGGTACGACAACGAGTGGGGCTACTCCTGCCGGGTGCGCGATCTGCTCCTCTACTTCGCCAAGCGGGGCTGAGGGGTGGGCGCGCGGGCAGAGGAGGGGGGACCGATGCGACGGGGGATGTGCGGGCTCCTTCTGGCGGCGCTCGCGGCTGCCCTGGTCACGGTGGGAGCGGGGCCGGCCTGGGCCTGACGGGCGGCCGGGCCCGATGGGCACATCGGGCAGGTGACGGAGCTGGACGGGACCCAAGGGCTCCTGACCATCAAGGACGCCGAGACCGGCCACGCGGTGCGGTTCCGGGCCACTGCGGAGCAGCTCAAGGGCGTCGCCACCGGGCAGACCGTCCTGGTGAAGTTCCGGAAGGAGGGGGGTGGAGACCTCACGGCGGTGAGCGTCCGCCCCTTCTGACACGAAGCCTGTGGCCAAGCTCTCCATTGCTGACCTGGAGGTGGGGGGGAAGCGCGTCCTGCTCCGCGTGGATTTCAACGTCCCGCTCCAGGACGGGCACGTGACGGACGACACCCGCATCCAGGCGGCGCTCCCCACCATCCGGTACGCCCTGGACCGGGGGGCGCGCCTCCTCTGCCTCTCCCACCTCGGCCGGCCCAAGGGGAAGCGGGACCCCGCCCTCAGCCTCGCCCCGGTGGCGGCCCGCCTGGGGGAGTTGCTGGGCCGCCCGGTCCCCCTGGCCCCGGACTGCGTCGGGGAGGAGGTGGCGGCCGCCGCATCCGGCATGCGCCCCGGCGACATCCTCATGCTGGAGAACTGCCGCTTCCACGTGGAGGACGAGCAGAACGACGACGCCTTCAGCCGGGCGTTAGCCGCCCTCTGCGACGTCTACGTGAACGACGCCTTCGGGGCCGCCCACCGGGCCCACGCCTCCACGGTCGGCGTCACCCGCTTCGTCCCGGTGGCGGCCGCCGGCTTCCTCCTCCAGGAGGAACTGCGGTACCTGGGGCAGATCCTCGAGAACCCCCGCCCCCCCTTCGTGGCGATCCTGGGCGGCGCGAAGGTCTCGGACAAGATCGGGGTGATCCGGAATCTCCTGGAGCGGGTGGACGCGCTCCTCATCGGCGGGGCCATGGCCTACACCTTCCAGGCGGCCCAGGGGGTGCCCGTGGGGGCCTCCCGCGTGGAGAGGGACCGGCTAGGGGTGGCGCAGGACCTCCTGGCGTCCGCCCGGGGGCGCTCCGTCCGGCTCCTCCTCCCCAGCGACCACGTCATCGCCGAGCGGGTGGACGGGAGCGCCCCGACCCGGGTGGTTCCGCTGGCCGGGATCCCCGCCGGGTGGATGGGGCTGGACATCGGCCCCGAGACCGTCGGCCGGTTCGGGGGGGAGATCGGCCGGGCGGGGACCATCTTCTGGAACGGCCCGCTGGGCGTCTTCGAGCTGAAGCCCTTCCGGGCCGGGACGGTGGCGGTGGCGGCCGCGGTCGCCGCCTCAGGGGCGATCTCCATCATCGGCGGCGGCGACACGGTTGCCGCGGTGAAGGAGGCCGGCGTGGCCGACCGGATCACGCACATCTCCACGGGGGGCGGGGCCTCGCTGGAGTTCCTGGAGGGGAAAGAGCTCCCGGGGGTAGCCGCCCTCACGGAGAAGGAGAAGGGGTGATGGCCCGGACCCCGCTCATCGCCGGCAACTGGAAGATGTACAAGACGGCCACGGAGGGGACCGCGCTGGCCCGGGAGTTGCGCCAGCGCCTCGGCAGCGGGGGCGGGGTGGAGGTAGCCGTCTGCCCCCCCTTCCCCGCGCTGGCCGCGGTGGGGACGGCCCTCCAGGGGAGCGGGATCGCCCTCGGCGCGCAGGACATGTACTGGGAGAAGGAGGGCGCCTTTACCGGCGCCGTCTCGGCCGGGATGCTGCTGGACCTGGGGTGTCGCTTCGTCATCCTGGGACACTCGGAGCGCCGCCAGCACTTCGGGGAGACCGACGCCGCGGTCCGGCGGAAGGTCCGCGCCGCGTTAGCGGCGGGGCTCACCCCCATCGTGTGCGTCGGGGAGACCTTGGCCGAGCGGGACACCGGCCAGACGCTGGCCGTCGTGGCCCGCCAGGTCCGGGCGGCCCTGGAGGGCCTGACCGGCGCCGATCTGGGCCGGCTCGCCCTGGCCTACGAGCCGGTCTGGGCCATCGGGACGGGCCGGACCGCTGCGCCGGAGCAGGCCCAGGAGGTTCACGCGGCTCTCCGCCGCCTCCTGGCGGAACAGGGGGGCGGCTCCGACACCCGGATCCTCTACGGCGGGAGCGTCAAGGCGGAGAACGCGGCGGCCCTCCTGCGCGAATCCGAGATTGACGGGGCGCTGGTGGGGGGGGCATCGCTGGTCGCGGAGCAGTTCGCCCGGATCGTGGAGGCCGCCCGTCCCGGCTGAGGGGCCCGCGCGGCCCGCCGCGGCCGCATGGAACACGAGACGCGAAGGGGGAACGCATCCATGTATGTCCTGCTGCTCACCCTGCACATCCTGGTGGCCGTGGCCCTGATCGCGGTCGTCCTCCTCCAGTCGGGGAAGGGGGCCGACATCGGGGCGGCCTTCGGCGGCGGCTCCAGCCAGACCGTCTTCGGCGGCCGCGGCGCCACGACCCTCCTCCACAAGGTGACCACCGTGGCCGCCATCCTCTTCATGCTCACCTCCCTCAGCCTGGCCGTGTATAGGGGGGAGCGGCGCGCCTCCTCCGTCATTCGGGAGGAGCCCCAGGCACCGGCCAGCGCCACGCCCCCCGCAGCCCCCCCGGCCCCCACGGGTCCGGGGGCGGAGGCTCCGGCCAAATGAGCCCGGACAGGTGATGGCCCCCGCTCGGTTCTTTCCCCGCTGGCTCCCGGCCGGGCTCCTCGCGGCCGCGCTGGCCGGGTGCGGCGGCGAGGCCCCCTCCGCCGAGGCCCCCCGCACCGTGACCGGCCCCCCGGCTCACGGGGACACGATCGTGGAGGCCTCGATCGGGGACATCAGCGGCCTCATCCCAAACATCACGAGCGACGGGGCCTCCCACAGCGTCGGGAACCTGATCTACGATGGGCTGGTCCGGGCCGACCGGGACCTGAGCCTGACCGGGGAGCTCGCCGAGTCCTGGGAGATCTCG
Source organism: Methylomirabilales bacterium (SeqCode) (assembly GCA_050732195.1). GTDB lineage: Bacteria > Methylomirabilota > Methylomirabilia > Methylomirabilales > JACPAU01 > JACPAU01. The sequence goes on along the minus strand of JBOHQK010000180.1, from coordinate 3,035 downwards.
AAGGACGAGCGGGCGATCACCTTCCATCTCAAGAGAGGGGTGCGGTGGCACGACGGGGCCCCCTTCACGGCGCGGGACGTGGAGTTCACGTACCGGTACATGCGGGACCCGAAGACCCCGACCGCCTACGCCGAGGACTTCCTCCAGGTCGCCTCGACCGAGGTCGTGGACCCCTACACCTTCCGGGTGCGCTACGAGAAGCCCTACGCCCCCGCCCTCCTCTCCTGGGCGCTCTGGGTCCTCCCGGCCCACCTCCTGGAGGAGCCGTGGCGGCGGGGCGTGGACCTCCGGACGACGCCCCAGAACCGCCATCCGATCGGGACCGGCCCGTTCCGCTTCCAGGAGTGGAAGGCCCAGGAGAAGGTCGTCCTCCTGGCAAGCCCCGATTACCACCGGGGCCGCCCGCACCTGGATCGGGTCCTCCTCCGGATCATCCCGGACTCCGCCACCATCTTTCTGGAGTTAAAAGCCCGCAACGTGGACATGGCGGGCCTCACCCCCTTGCAGTTCCGGCGGCAGACCGAATACCCGGCCTTCACGAGGTTCTTCGAAAAGTACCGGTACCTCTCCAACTCCTACGCCTACCTCGGCTTTAACCTGAGGGACCCCCGCTTCGCCGACCGGACCGTTCGGCGGGCCCTCGCGCACGCCATTGACAGGCGGGAGATCATCGAGGGGGTCCTCCTGGGCCTCGCGCGGGAGGCGGTCGGCCCCTACAAGCCCGGAACCTGGTGGTACACCGACGAGGTGCAGACCTTCCCCTACGACCCGGACCGCGCGAAGGAACTGCTGCGGGAGGCCGGGTGGCGGGATCGGGATGGGGACGGGATCCTGGAGAGGGACGGGAAGCCGTTCCGATTCACGATCCGGACGAACCAGGGCAACAGCGTGCGGATCCAGACCGCGGAGATCATCCAGCGGCAGCTGAAGGCGATCGGGATCGACGTGAATATCCACGTGGTGGAGTGGGCGGCGTTCATCAATACCTTCATCCGGAAGCGGGACTTCGAGGCGATCATCCTGGGCTGGGGGCTCGGCCTCGACCCGGACCAGTACGAGATCTGGCACTCGAGCAAGACCGGCCCGGATCAGCTTAACCACATCTCCTACGGCAACCCGGAGGTGGACCGGCTCCTCGAAAGCGGCCGCCGGACCTTCAATCAGGAGCGGCGGAAGGCGATCTACCGCGAGTTCCAGCGGGTGTTAGCCGAGGATCAGCCGGTCGTGTTCCTGTACGTCCCGGATGCCCTGATGGCCGTCTCCTCCCGGATCCACGGAATCGAGCCGGCGCCGGCCGGGCTGGCCTGGAACTTCATCCGCTGGTACGTCCCGAGGGAGCTGCAACGCTACACCCGCTGAGGCCATGATCGCCTACGTCACCCGGCTCGCCCTCGTCTCCGCCTTCCAGATGCTCGCGATTACCGTTCTGGCCTTCGTGGTGATCCACCTGGCGCCCGGCGAGCCGATCGTCCTGCAGCAGGAGCTCCAGGCGACCCAGAGCCCGCAGCAGAAGCAGACCCTGCGCGAGCTCTACGGCCTGGACAAGCCGCTCCACGTGCAGTACTGGGCCTGGCTGAACCGGCTCGTGCGGGTGGACCTCGGCCGCTCCTTCAGCCCGGACGGCCTCCCGGTCTGGGAGAAGATCCGGGAGCGGATCCCGGTCACCCTGTCCCTCAACCTGGCCGAGGTCTGCCTCATCTATCTGACCGCGGTCCCCCTCGGGGTCTTCGCGGCGGTCCGGCGCCACACCCTGTTCGACCGGCTGACGACCGTCTTCGTCTTCATCGGCTTTGCCACGCCCGACTTCTGGCTCGCCCTCTTATTGATGATCCTCTTCGGCGTCCAGCTCGGCTGGCTCCCCATCTCCGGGCTCAGGTCCCTGAACTGGGAGTACCTGGCGCCGGCGGCGCAGCTCTGGGACCTCGCCTCCCACCTGATCCTCCCCATCTTCATCGGGGCCTTCGGTGGTCTGGCCGGGCTCTCGCGCTTCATGCGGGGGAGCATGCTGGAGGTCATTCGCCAGGATTACATCCGCACGGCCCAGGCGAAGGGGCTCCCCGAGCGGGTCGTCGTCTACAAGCACGCCCTCCGGAACGCCCTCCTCCCCATCGTGACGATCCTGGGCCTCTCGCTCCCCGGGCTGATCGGCGGGAGCGTCATCGTGGAGAGCGTCTTCGCCATCCCGGGGATGGGGCAGCTCGCCGTCCAGAGCGTGTTCGCCCGCGACTACCCGGTGGTCATGGGCCTGTTGACGATCGGGGCGGGGCTGACGCTCCTCGGGAACCGCCTGGCCGATGTCTGCTACGGGATCGTGGACCCCCGGATCCGGGTCGCGCGCCGGAGCGACTGAGCATGGGGACACCGCCCCCCTCCGTGGGCCTCGCCGCCGTTTGGCGCCAGCTGAAGAAGAACCCGCTGGCGCTTGCCGGCGGGGCCGTCGTTCTCCTTCTGGCCGCCGTGGCGGTCGCGGCCCCCCTCCTGGCCCCCTACGACCCCGGCGCCTACGACGTGAAGCGGATCCTCCTGCCGCCCAGCCGCGAGCACCTCTTGGGGACAGACCAGATCGGCCGCGATGTTCTGTCCCGGATGCTCTACGGGGCGCGGGTCTCCCTGGCCGTCGGGTTCGTGGCGGTCGGGATTGCCATGGTGATCGGGATGGTGGTGGGGGTCGTGGCGGGCTATTACGGGGGGGCCGCGGACACGTTCATCATGTTAGGGGTCGTGGACGTGATGCTCACCTTCCCCCGCTTCTTCCTGCTCCTCGCCGTCATCGCGATGCTCCAGCCGAGCATCTTCGTCATCATGGCGGTGATCGGCGTCACCGGCTGGATGGGGGTGGCCCGCCTCGTCCGGGCCGAGGTCCTGAGCCTCAAGGAGCGGGACTTCGTGGTGAGCGCCCTGGCCCTTGGGGCCGGCGACCTCCGCCTCATGTTCCGGCACATCCTGCCGAACGCCCTCGTCCCGGTCCTCGTGTCGGCCATCCTGGGGGTGGCCGGGGCGGTCCTCACGGAGGCGGGCCTCTCCTTCCTCGGCCT
>JBOHQK010000179.1:0-14052 GCA_050732195.1 Methylomirabilales bacterium (SeqCode) | reverse complement strand
CAGGTCGCGTTCGAGCATCTCGACCGCCCGCAGACGCCGGCGTTCGAGTTCGGCGGGACTCCCCTGTGGTCGCATGCGCACCTCCCACAGGAGAGAATAGGACATTACTTACGCAGTAGTCAATAGTTCGGCTAGTTCCCCACACGCGATCGGTCACCCCAGCTACCATCGCCGGCATGACCCGCAGGCTCCGGTAGATGCTGGATCAGGTCATACGGAGCGAAGTGCAGCGCCAAGGTAGCCTTCAGATCCTCCAGCTTCTTGCGGCTCAAATTAGGACACTACCCGCTGCTTCGCCGGGGTTGCCCGCCCGCTTTCCCCGGCGCGACCCGCTAGGTGCCGCCGCCGGCCCGCCGGACTGCCGCCTCCAGCGCCCGTCGCGCCATCACGCGGACGAGGTGCGCCCGGTACTCCGGGGAGGCCACCAGGTCTTCCAGGCATTCCAGGCCGTCGGCAGCCTTCGCCGCAGCCGCCGCGATCCGTTCCGGGGCCGCGGGCCCTCCCGTGAGCGCCGCCTCGGCCGCCGTGGCCCGGGACGGCTTTGCCGCGGCGCCGGTGACCCCGATCCGGGCCCGCTGCACGCTCCCCTTCTCCAGCGTGATGACGGCCGCCACCCCGGCCACCGCGAAGCGGGAGGCGGGGTGCGGGAACTTCGCGTAGGCGCTCCCGCTTCCAGGCGGCGGCGCGGGGAGCCGGACCTCGGCGATCAGCTCCTCCGGGCGGAGGGCCGTCGTCAGCATGTCCACGAAGAAGTCACTCGCGCGGATTGTCCGCTCCCCCCGGGGGCCGACCACCCGGACCTCGGCCTCGAAGGCCAGGATCGGCGCCGGGTAGTCCGCGGCGGGGTCGGCGTGGGCCAGGCTGCCTCCCAGGGTGCCGCGGTGCCGGACCTGGGGGTCGCCGATGAGGCCGGCCGCCTCGCTCAGGGCTAGGAAGCGGCGGCGCAGCAGATCGGACGCCGCCAGGCTCGCGTGGGTCGCCATGGGGCCGATCCGCACGCCCCCGTCCGCCTCCCGGATAGTGGCCAACTCCGGAATCCGGCCCAGGTCAATGAGGGCGGCGGGCCTGGCGAGGCGGAACTTCATCAGGGGCAGGAGGCTGTGGCCGCCCGCCAGGGCCTTGGCTCCCTCCCCCTTGGCCGCCAGGAGAGCCACTGCCTCCTGGAGGCTCTGGGGCCGATGGTACTCGAACGCCGCCGGGATCATTGCCGTCCCTCCTGCGCGCCCTTCCCGCCGGCCTTCGCCGCCTGGATGGCGCGCCAGATCTTCTCGGTGGTCAGGGGCATGTCCAGCTCGCGGATCCCCAGGGGGGACAGGGCGTCGATCACCGCGTTGACGACCGCCGGGGTCGCCGCGATGGTCCCCGCCTCCCCCACCCCCTTCACCCCCAGCGGATTGACGGAGGACGGGGTGACCGTCCGGTCCGTCTCGAAGGAGGGGAGGTCGTCCGCCTTGGGGACCGTGTAGTCCATCAGGGAGCCCGTCAGGAGCTGCCCGTGCTCGTCGTAGACCGCCGCCTCGTAGAGGGCCTGCCCGATCCCCTGGGCGATGCCGCCGTGCACCTGCCCGTCCACGATGAGCGGGTTGATGACGTTGCCGCAGTCATCCACCGCCACGTAGCGCTCGAACTCTACCTTCCCGGTCTCGGGGTCCACCTCCACCACCGCCACGTGGGTGCCGAAGGGCCAGGTGAAGTTGGACGGATCGAAGACGGTCGTGGCCTCCAATCCGGGCTCGATCTCCGGCGGCAGCGGCGTGGCCAGGTGCGCCGCGCCCGCCACCTCCTGAAGCGTCTTCGCCCGGTCCGGCTCCCCCTGGACGACGAACCGGCTCCCGTCCCAGGCGACCTTCTCGAGGGGCGCGCCCAGGAGGTGGGCGGCGATGGCCCGAGCCTTCTCCCGGACCTTCTCCACGCTCAGGTGCACCGCCGTCCCCCCGACCGCCGCGCTCCGGCTGCCGAAGGTGCCGGTCCCGAAGGGGACGATGTGGGTGTCCCCGTGGAGGACCTCCACGTCCTCCGGGCTGACCGCGAGGCCGTCGGCCACGATCTGGGCATAACTGGTCTCGTTCCCCTGGCCATGCGGCGAGCATCCGGTGAGGACGGTGACCTTGCCGCTGGCGTGGACCCGGACCGTGCCCATCTCCCAGCCCCCGCCCCCCCCGCCCGCGGCCGCGAGCCCCTTGGAGGGGCCGACGCCGCAGACCTCGACGTAGGAGGAGAGGCCGATGCCGAGCAGGCGGCCGTTCTTCCGGAGCTCCGCCTGCTCCTTCCGCAGGGCCTCGTAGCCCACGAGGCGCAGCGCCTTCTCCAGGGCCGGTCGGTGGTTGGCGCTGTCGTAGGTGACGCCGGTGGCGGTGGTGTAGGGGTAGGCCTCGGCCGGGATGTAGTTGCGCCGGCGGACCTCCGCCGGGTCCAGTCCCAGTTCCATCGCGATCTGGTCCACCGTCCGCTCGAGGACGTAGCAGGCCTCGGGCCGGCCGGCGCCCCGGTAGGCGTCCACCATCCCGGTGTTGGTGAAGACCCCCCGCACCTCGCAGGCGATGGCCGGGATGCGGTAGGCCCCCGACAGCATGATCCCGAAGAAGGCGGAGGGGATGGCGGGGGCGAAGGTGGAGAGGTAGGCCCCCAGGTTCCCGATGCACTTGCACTTCAGCCCGAGGATGGTCCCGTCCTTCCTGACGGCAGCCTCGATGTAGTCCACCCGGTCCCGCCCGTGGGTCGTGACCTGGTAGTTCTCCCGCCGCTCCTCGATCCACTTCACGGGCCGGTGAAGGAGCATGGCCAGGTGGGCCACCAGGACCTCCTCGGGGTAGAGGTAGATCTTGCTTCCGAACCCGCCCCCGACCTCCGGCGCGATGACCCGCAACTTGTGCTCGGGGAACCCCAGCACCATCCCGAGCAGCGCCCGGATCAGGTGCGGGGCCTGGGTGCTGGTCCAGACGGTCAGTTCGCCGGCCGCCGGCTTGAACTGGGCCAGGACCCCGCGCGGCTCCATCGCCGTCGGGATGACCCGGTGGTTGACCAGCCGGAGGCGGATGACCCGGTCCGCCTTCGCGAACGCCGCCTCCACCCCGTGCCCCGGGAAGCCCCAGACGAAGGCCGTGTTCTCCGGCGCCTCCTCGTGGACCTGCGGCGCCCCCAGGGCGAAGGCCTTCTCTGCGTCCACGACGGCCGGGAGCGGCTCGTAGTCCACCTCGATCAGGTCGAGGGCGTCCCGGGCGATGTACCGGTCCTCGGCGACGACGGCCGCCACCCGGTCCCCCACGAGGCGGACCCTGTCCACGGCCAGGACCGGGTGGGGCGGGGTCTTCAGGCCCGGCAGGTTCCAGCCGCAGGGCATCGTCCCCATCTTCCCGGCGATGTCCCGGCTGGTCAGGACCGCGACGACCCCCGGGTGGCGACTCGCCTGCTCCGTCCGGATGCCCGTGAGCCGCGCGTGCCCGTGGGGGCTCCGGAGGAAGGCGCAGAAGAGCGTCCCCGGGAGCCTGACGTCGTCCACGTAGGCCCCCTGCCCCGTGATGAGGCGGGGGTCCTCCTTCCGCTTGAGGGGCGCGCCGACATATTTCATGGGTCTCTCCTCAGCGCCCGGCCGCGGCCGCGCGCTGGACCGCCCGCACGATGTTGTGGTACCCCGTGCACCGGCAGAGGTTCCCCTCCAGGCCGTGCCGGATCTCCGCCTCCGTCGGGTTGGGCCGCTCCTCCAGGAGCTGCACCGCCTGGAGGATCATCCCCGGGGTGCAGTACCCGCACTGGAGCGCGTGCAGCTCCCAGAAGGCCTCCTGGACCGGGTGCAGCCGGCCGTTCCGCTGGAGCCCCTCGATGGTGGTGAGCTCGGCCCCGTCGGTCTGGACGGCGAGGAGCGTGCAGGACTTCACGCTTACGCCGTCCAGGAGAATGGTGCAGGTCCCGCACTGGCTCGTGTCGCACCCGATCTTCGTCCCGGTCAGCCCCAGGACATCCCGGAGATAGTGGACCAGGAGGAGGCGCGGCTCCACCGCGTCCTCCCGCCTCTGCCCGTTCACCGTGAGCGCGATTGGCACCTTCATGGCTTGCCTCCCTCACATCCCGAGCGCGCCGCGCGCCGCGTTGGTCCAGACCGGGCCCTCGCCGTGCCGCCCCCGTCCAGGTGATAACCGCGTGCTCCGAGTCCTCCGCCGGGACGGAGAGGTGGCGGTCCCGGTGGAGGCCGGGAGTCCTCCTCTGCGAGGGGAAAGTTGGCCGCCTCTCCGGGGGCCGCCCCCGGACCGCGAGGCACCCGCCGCCTACTGCGAGATGGGGATACGGAACTCGCTGAGGAGCTGGGCGAACCGCTGCCCGTTGATCAGTTCGATGGGAGGTCCCTCCAGGCGCTTGGCGACCTCCTCCGCAAAATAGCCGGTCGTGATGAGGATCCCCTTGGTGGCCCGCTCCCCCTTCACCGTGTCGGCCAGGGCCGAGACCCGGGACGGGTGGATCGGCTCGTCGCTCTCCGCCAGGATGCCGTGGACGATGTAATCCCCGCCGGTCACGGGCTGGGGATTCACGGCCTGGATGTCCACCTCCCGGTCGGAGGAGTGGACCACGCTGTCCACCACCAGCCCCATCTCCTCGAGCAACTTCACGCAGAGACGTTCGAACTGGGGCATGGCGAGCCCCGCGACTCCCGCGGGGGGTGACCCCCGGTCCTGGTAGAAGTCCTTCTCCATGACCACGGGGGTCTTGCGGGACGAGAAGATGATGAGACTGATCAGGACGAACCCGAGAAGGACGGCCACCGCCACCAGGGTGAACATGGGGGGCCTACTTGATCATCTCGTCGTAGATCTCGTCTTCCCGGCCTTCCTTGATGAGGCGATCGGTCCGGAAGGCCTGGACGAGGGAGACGTACAGGAAGAACAGGACGGCCAGGAGGAGCGCCACGATGGGGATGTTGTCCGGGACACTAATAATGGCCCACAGATTTTGCATGGAACGCCTCCGGAGGGATGGCGGATTCTACCGCTCCGGGCCCGCAAAAGGCAAGGGGATTACACCACTGGTGATGTAAATCAGGAATTTCAGATAGTTGGGGGGACGGGACACGCGGGCACGTCGCCCTCCTTCCCTGGTTTCTCATTGACGCGGCGAGGGTCGAGTCATACGCTACAGTGGCGTGTCCCCCGTGCGGTCATGCCGGACGGTCGTCTCGGGCCCGCGAGGGGCGGGCTGCACCGGGGTTTTCCCAGAGGGTGCTGATGCGTCGCCCACGGATGAAACAGACGGGGACTCCCCCCTCCCACGGGAAGGGGCCGGTCTCCCTCCCGAAGGCGGAGGAGCCGCTGCGGGAGATCGTGGCTCATCTCCGGAAGGAGCGGGACGCGCTCCGGCAGGCGTTGATCTCGGAAATGGTCACGAGGGGGCTCCTCAAGGGCCTTACCCCCCATGAGGGGGAGGCGGAGGCCGCCACGATCTATGACGCCCTGGTCGAATGCCTGGAAACCGGGAGGTATCACAGCGCCCAGGCCTACGCCCATACGGTGGCCGAGCGGGGCGTCGTCCGAGGGATCGGGGCCAAGCATGTGATCGGCGGGTTGCTGGCGCTCCGGGATATCTGCGGCAGGGCCCTCTACCAAAGGTACCACCGGCGCCCCGGCGTGCTGACGGGTGCGCTCGATGTGTATGAGCCGGTCGTCAATCGGATCCTCACGATCGTCGCCCTCGCCTTCGTGCAGGAGCGGGAGAAGGCGGTCGGCCGGGGGCGCGAGCAGTTGGCGGCGCTGGTGGAGGCCGGCATGACCCTGGCTGCGGAGCGGTCCCTGGAGTCCGTCCTGGAGCGGATCGCCGAGGTGGCCTGCCGGCTCCTGGGCGCCAGGTACGGGGCCCTGGGCATCCTGGACGAGAGGGGGGGGTTGGGGCAGTTCATCACGGCCGGCATCGACGAGGAGGGGAAGGCGCGGATTGGCCCCCTGCCGGTCGGCAAGGGAATCCTGGGCGTCCTGGTGCGAGAGGCCAAGCCGCTCCGCCTCCGGGATCTCACCCAGGACCCGCGAGCCCACGGCTTCCCCCCGAATCACCCCCCGATGCGCTCGTTCCTCGGGGTGCCCATCATCTCGAAGGGGAGGGTGTTCGGGAATCTCTACCTGACGGAGAAGCAGGGCGCGGAGGAGTTCAGCAAGGAGGACGAGAAGCTGGCGGTGACACTCGCCGCGCAGGCGGCCATCGCGATCGAGAACGCCAGCCTCTACGAGGAGGTGCAGCGCTCCTACGAGGAGCTGAAGCAGTCGCAGCACCTGCTCGTCCGGCAGGAGAAACTGGCCTCCCTTGGGCGGTTGGCCGCGGGCCTGGCGCACGAACTCAACAATCCGCTCTCTTCGGTGGCCGGTTTCGCCGAGGCCCTCCAGCGGCGCGCCGGCGGAGAGGGGGTCGCGGACCAGCCCGGCGCAACCGAGTTTCAGGAATACCTGACCATGATTCAGGCGGAGGTCTCCCGCGCGGCGGCGATAGTTCGGCGCCTGCTCGATTTCGCCCGGCAGCGCGAGCCCGCCTTCGGTCCGATTGATCTCCAGGGCGTGGTGGCGGAGGCGGTCTCCTTCGTGGAGCGGCAGGCCAGCCTGGCGAACCAGCGGATCACGGTGGCTCCGTTTCCCGAGGCGTACGAGGTTCTCGGCGATCCCCAGATGCTCCAGCAGGTGTTCCTCAACCTCCTGACCAATGCGCTCGATGCGATCGAGGGGGATGGGGAGATCCGGATCGCCGCGCGTCGCCAGGAGGAGGCCGTCGGCAGGGGCCTTGGTCGAGCCTCGGTCGCGGTCTCGGATAACGGCAGCGGGATCTCCCCGGAAAACCTCGCGCGGGTCTTCGATCCGTTCTTCACCACCAAGGAGGTGGGAAAAGGAACGGGCCTCGGCCTCGCCATCTGCCAGAGCATTGTCGAACAGCACGGGGGCACCATCGAGGTTCAGAGTGAGGGGCTCGGGAAGGGGACCGTCGTGACCGTGCGGCTCCCCCTGGCTGAGCGAGGGGACCCGCGGATCGAGCAGGCGGGGACCCGTGGACGGGGCCGCTGACATGCGCCAGGCAAGAGCCCAGGCCGAGGGGATCAGGGTGCTCGTCGTGGATGACGAGCGCCCCACCCGCCTCCTCATGGAAAAGGAGCTTCCGCGGGCCGGCTGTGCCGTGACCAGCGTGGAGAGCGGGGAAGGGGCGCTGGAACAGTTGCGGGCCCGGGACTTTGACGTCGTCCTCCTCGACCTCAAGATGCCCGGGATCGGCGGGATGGAAGCGCTCCGCCGGATCCGTGATTCGGGCGCGTCGGCCGAGGTCGTCGTCTTGACCGGCCATCCGGATGTGAACAGCGCCATCGAGGCCATGAAGCTGGGGGCGTACGACTACCTCACCAAGCCCTTCAAGCTGGCTGAGGTGGAGGTGGTGCTGCGGAGGGCCGCGGAGAGAAAGCGCCTCCAACAGGAGAATGCGGCCCTGCGGCGCATGGTCGCCCAGCGGGAGCCTTTGCCGCTCATCATTGGCCAGGGCCAGGCCATGGCGGCCGTGCTCCAGACCGTGGAGCGGATCGCGCCCACCGATGCCAACGTCCTCATCGAGGGGGAAAGCGGGACCGGGAAGGGGCTGGTGGCCCAGGCCATCCACCAGAAAAGCCCGCGAGCCACCGGTCCCTTCCTGGTCTTGAACTGCAGCGGCTTTCAGGATCCGCTCCTGGAAAGCGAGCTCTTCGGCCATGAGAAGGGCGCCTTCACGGGGGCCACCAGTATGAAGCAGGGGCTCTTCGAGGTCGCGGACCGCGGGACCCTCTTCCTGGATGAGGTGGGGGAGATGAGCCCGGCGATGCAGTCCAAGCTCCTCCAGGTTCTGGACTCCCGCGAGCTGCGCCGGGTGGGGGGGACCCGGGTGCAGCGCGTGGACGTGCGCATCATCGCGGCCACCAACAAGGATCTGGCCCGTGAGGTGCGGGCGGGTCGGTTCCGCGAGGATCTCTATTACCGGCTGAACGTCGTCAGCCTGGCCCTCCCTCCGTTGCGGGAGCGGCAGGAGGACATCCCGCTCCTGGTTGAGCACTTCCTGGAGCAGTTGCAGGTCACCGGGGGGAAAGCAAAGACCGTCTCCCCGGAGGCCCTCCAGTGCCTTGTGCGATACGCGTGGCCGGGGAATGTACGGGAGCTGGCGAATACCATCGAGCGCCTGATCATCCTGACGCCGGGAGAGGTCATCGGTCCGGAGGATCTGCCGCCGAACATCCGGTCCCCTCTCGGCACCCCGCATGGCCGGTCGCTCGGCCCGACCTCTCTTGGCGAGATGGAGCGACTTCACATCACCCGGGTGCTCTCAGAGACCGGAGGAAAGAAGATGCAGGCGGCCCGGCTCCTGGGGATCGACCTCAAGACCTTGAATCACAAGATCAAGATCTACAATATTTCCCTGTGAGCAGGGCCCCACGCGCGCACCGGAGGAGGAGGCCTTTGCCCCGCCCCCCGTGATCCTCAGGTTCTGCGGCGGGGAAGCAGGCCTGATGGGGACGCACGATACCCCGTCTGGTCTGGTGACCGGCATCTGGACGCGGGATATCCACAAGGCCGAGGATTCCGACTCGATCAGGCGGGCCGATCGGCTGGAGCTTACGAGGTCCGCGCGGCCCTGGAGGCGGGACAGAAGGGGGATGGGAGATTGACCGGCGCGGAGCTGATGGTCCGGTGTCTAGAACGAGAGGGGGTGGAGTATATCTTCGGTATCCCCGGCGAGGAGACCCTGGACCTCAACAATGCCCTGCTGGACTCGAGGATCCGCTTCATACCCGTCCGCCACGAGCAGGGGGCGGCTTTCATGGCCGATGTCTACGGGCGCCTCACCGGGCGGGCCGGCGTTTGCCTGGCCACCCTGGGCCCCGGCGCGACCAACCTGGCCACGGGCCTGGCTGACGCCAACCTGGACCGGGCGCCGGTCGTGGCCATCACCGGCCAGGTGAGCCGCGATCGGATGCACAAGGAATCCCACCAGCATGTGGACATCGTGGAGGCCTTCGGCCCCTTCACGAAATGGAATGCCCGGGTGGAGACCGGGGGCACCATCCCGGAGGTTGTGCGGAAGGCCTTTAAACTCGCCGAAGAGGAGAAGCCCGGCTCCTGTCACATCGAGCTGCCCGAGGACGTGGCCGCGGAGCCGGCGGAGGGGCAGCCGCTCAAGGTGGAACGAACCCGGCGCCCCTCGCCGGACCGACCGTCCCTGGCCCGGGCTGCGGAGCTGATCAACCAGGCCCGGCGCCCGCTGATCCTGGCCGGCAACGGCGTCATCCGGGGCCGCGCCTCCCGGGAACTGCGGGGCCTCGCCGAGCGCGCCGGGATCCCGGTGGTGAATACCTTCATGGCCAAGGGGACCCTGCCGCCGGACCACCCGCTTGCCCTGATGACCGTTGGCCTCGGCCGGGAGGATGCTGAGCGAGCAGGCTTCCCTGAGGCGGACTTGGTGATCGCCGTGGGCTACGACCCGGTGGAGTATGGCCCGCGGACGTGGAACCCCAAGCGGCAGGCCCAGATCGTCCACCTCGATTTCACGCCGGCGGAGGTGGACGCCCACTACGAGCCGGCGGTCGAAGTTGTGGCCGATGTGCGGGAAGCGCTCGAGCTGCTGGCCCCGCTGGTGGCGGCGGTGAATCGGCCCCCGCGGGTCGGGGCGGACCGGGACGACCGGTGCCGGACCGACGCGTTTCCCTTACTCCCCCCGCGCGTGCTCGCGGATCTGGAGGCGGCCCTCTCCCCTGAGGACCTGGTGATCTCCGACGTGGGGGCCCACAAGCTCTGGGTGGCCAAGTACTACAGGGCGCGCTTCCCCAACACGGTCATCATTTCGAACGGCTTCGCCGCCATGGGGATCGGGCTCCCCGGGGCCATCGCGGCGAAGCTGGTCCTCCCCCAGAGACGCGTGGTGACGGTGACGGGGGATGGGGGATTCCTGATGAACGTCCAGGAGCTGGAGACGGCGACGCGCCTGGGGGTCTCGCTGGTGGCCCTGATCTTTCGCGACGAGGGCTACGGCTCCATCCGCTGGAAGCAGTCACACCGGTTCCACCGGACTGCGGGCGTCGAGTTCGGCAACCCCGACTTCGTCCGGCTGGCGGAGGCCTTCGGCTGTCGGGGGTTTCGCGTGGAGGCGGCGGCCCAGCTCCCCCCGATCCTGAAAGAGGCCCTGACCCATCCGGGTCCGGCGATCATCGACTGCCCGGTGGACTACCGGGAGAACGATCGCCTGAGCGAGGGGTAACGCCACTCGCCCATCGGCGCCCCGACCGGCTGGCAGGCAAAGTCCGTTTTCCACGGGGGCCACGGACCTGCTTGCGGAAGGCTCGGGGCCGGGAAGTGCGCGGGGGCTGGCGACTGCCATCACGTGCGCGATCATCCTCACGCCGGGAGAGCTCAGCGGTCCGGACGGGTCCCGCTGAAACTCCGAGGCTCCATCGGGCCCACCCCCCCCGTGGAGATGGAGCGGGCCAGGACCGCGGCCAGCCCCCCGGAGAATCTCCGACCCCCCGGAGAAACTCCGACCCTTTTCAGCCGGACCATCGCATTCGGACGCTCTCCGCAATTCGTGTCCTCCCCTGTATTTATCACTGCTTAGGCAGACTCGGTTCCCGGCTCGCATTCCCCACCGGGGCTGGTACGGCCCTTGCTGCGTTTAGCGATCATTGGGCCGGACGGGGAGGCGCAAAGGGGCCCTCGATGAGCATGCACGTTATCGTCTGCTCGAACAATTCGGTGGTCGTGGACGCCGTCTCCCGAGCGTTCGATCACAACGGGCATCGCCTGACGGTGTGTGAGTCGGGTCTGGAAGTCCTGGGGGCGGTCGGGGTCGTTGCCTCCGATCTCGTGATCCTGGATCTGGAGACGCCGGGGCTCAGCGGCCTCCTGCTCGTTTCCGCAGTCGAGGAGCTTGCCCCGGGATTGCCGATCGTGGCGGTGTCCACGAAACCCGACCCGGACGCGCGGGCGGTCTCACAGAAGGGCGTTGCGGTGGCGGTGCTCCCCTCCGGTCATGAAGCCGCGCCGCACCCCTTCCTGACCGCGCTGGCCCGGATCGGAAGGAGCGGGCCTGCGTGATGTGCGGGGCTGGCGTGACGGGGCGGCGCATCGTCATCCTCGGTGCGGGCTTCGGCGGCCTGTTCGCGGCGCTGGAGCTGGAGAGGCGGCTCCGGAGGGAGGCGCGCGCGGCGATCCTCCTCCTGGACGCGCGCAACTACCACCTCTTCTCGCCCATGCTCCACGAGGTCACCTCCGGCAGCGTCGAGCCCCGCCATGTGGTGTGGCCGATCCGTGCCCTCAGGCGCAGGACGCGAACAACCTTCGAGCGGAGGCAGGTCCGATCGATCGACCTGGAGCGGCGGGGGGTCCTCACCGACCGAGGGGAGGTGGGGTACGACTATCTGGTCATCGCCCTGGGGAGCACGACCAACACCTTCGGCGTCAAGGGGGCCGAGGAGAAGGCCTTCAGCTTCAAGACCCTCACGGACGCCGTCAGGCTCCGAAACCACCTCCTGGAGATGTTCGAGCAGGCCGACTTGGAACAGGACCCGGAGCGGCGGCGGAGGCTCCTCCGCTTCGTCCTGGTCGGGGCCGGCTGTACGGGGGTGGAGCTGGCGACCGAGCTGCACGATCTCGCGCGGAAGACACTGGGGAGACATTACCCGCGCCTCGATGCGCGGGAAGTCCACATCATCTTGGCCGAGGCAACGGGAAGGATCATCCCGTGCGTCAGCGATCGGTTGGCTGACTTGGGCCTGGAAAAGCTCCGGCGCAAGGGGATCGAGGTCCGATTGCACGCGCCGGCCGTCGGAGTCAGCGACGGCGGGGTCGAGTTGGCCGATGGCCAGGTGCTCCCGACGGCGACCGTCATCTGGACGGCCGGGGTGAAGGCGAACCCCATCGTGGAGGCCCTGCCCGTGGAGAGGGACAAGTTGGGGCGGGTCGTCGTCAATGAATACCTGGAGCCTCCGCCGTTCCCGGGCGTGTTTGTCATCGGGGATGCCGCCCACTCCTGGGATCCCCGTTTCCAGGCCGCCTTGCCGCCCACGGCCCAGGTCGCCGTCCAGCAGGCCCGCTGCGTCGCCCGCAACATCGCCAGGGAACTCCGGGGGCGGGGCAAGGAGCGCTTCGTCTATCGCCATCAGGGGGACCTCGTCTCCCTGGGAGCCGGGGACGGGGTGGGGGAGATCGCCGGGCTGGCGTTCTCCGGCCTGCCCGCCTGGCTCCTGTGGCGCCTGGTCTTCCTCGCCAAACTGATCGGGTGGAAGAACAGGACCCGGGTCGCCCTGGACTGGATCATTGGCTCCCTCTTCGCGAGGGATGTCGCCAAGCTGGAATGGTGACGGGCGGTCGAAGCAGTGAGTCCTGCAGAGCAAGATGCCGACTATTGTGGAGTACAGCGCCAAGCGACCGGCGCGAAACCGATACCCCAAGAAGATCATCTCCCCTCCTTTTCCTAGAGAGTGCTGTCTGATGCAGATGCAGCGAATCGGGGGGAGGCAGGTGGAGGAGAATTCGAGGAGATGGTATTTTTTCTATAAGCGTTGCACCCGCTGTGGCTTTACTGTCCGGGAGTTTATGCCATACGTCGAATTGCATAGGCTGCTTCCGTGGATTTCTTCGGCAGGGATCAGACGAGCAGCAACGCTCATCCAATCCAACGCGAGGTCCCGGCTGAGGCGGCAGCGTGCGGCCTAGGCTTATGATCCCGGGGGGCGTATCAATTCGCAAGACGGGCCCATAAGATTAGTTCGTGGGTTTTTCCCTAGACGTCCGGAGAGAAAAGAGATGGTTACTGAACAGGAAGTCCTCAGCGCGTTGGCGACGATCAAAGATCCGGACCTGCACCGCGATATCGTGTCCCTCGGTTTCATCAAGGATTTGCGGATCGACGGTGGGAAGGTGTCTTTTACGATCGAGCTGACGACCCCAGCCTGCCCGGTCCGACAGCAGATGGAGGAGGCCGCCCGGCAGGCGGTGGCCGCACTCCCCGGGGTCCAGCAGGTGGAGGTCGCCATGACTGCTCGCGTGACGACCTCCCGCGCCCAGCAATCGCCCTACTTGCCTGGGGTGCTCAACACGGTCGCGGTCGCCAGCGGCAAGGGGGGGGTCGGCAAGTCCACCGTGGCGGCGAATCTGGCCGTTGCGCTGATGCGGACGGGGGCCAGGGTCGGCCTCATGGACGCGGACGTGTATGGCCCGTGCATCCCCAAGCTCATGGGCGCGGCTGGCGCCCTGCAGCATACGCCGGGCGGGAAGGTTGTCCCACCCATGCCCTACGGCGTGAAGATCATGTCCATGGGGTTCTACCTGCCGAAGAACGAGGCGGTGGTCTGGCGGGGCCCCATGCTGCACAAAATGATTCAGGAGTTCCTCGGTCGGGTGGATTGGGGGGAACTGGACTACCTGGTGATTGATCTGCCCCCCGGCACGGGCGATGCGCAACTGAGCCTGTGCCAGACCATCCCGCTCACCGGGGCCGTGATCGTCTCCACCCCCCAGGATGTGGCCCTCGAGGTCGCCTCCAAGGCCATCCTGATGTTCAAGAAGCTCAAGGTTCCGATTCTGGGGATCGTCGAGAACATGAGCTTCTACCACTGTCCCCATTGCGGCCAGCGGGAGGACATCTTCGGCCATGGCGGGGCCAGGGAGGCGAGCGAGAAAGCCGAGATCCCCTTCCTGGGCGAGATTCCCCTCGACGTCCGCATCCGTGTCCAGAGCGATGAGGGCAGGCCGGTAGCGCTGGAGGGGACCGATTCGCCGGTCGCCCACGCCTTTCACGAGGTCGCGGGCCGGCTGGCCGCAAGGATCAGCGTCGCCAATGCGGC
This sequence comes from Methylomirabilales bacterium (SeqCode), assembly GCA_050732195.1. Taxonomy (GTDB): domain Bacteria; phylum Methylomirabilota; class Methylomirabilia; order Methylomirabilales; family JACPAU01; genus JACPAU01. The sequence continues at coordinate 242 of JBOHQK010000179.1, read as the reverse complement.
CGCACTGGACGAGGAAGCGGAAGTGGTGCTAAAATAAAGAAAGTAAACGGTCCGGAAGGACCGCAGGAGGTTTTATGACCACGGCCACGCCCACGATTGAAGCCCTGGCCAACCAGGAGTACCAGTACGGCTTCGTGACGGAGATCGAGACGGACTCCGCCCCCCGGGGGCTGAACGAGGACATCATCCGCCTGATCTCGGCCAAGAAGCGGGAGCCCGAGTGGATGCTGGCCTGGCGGCTG
>JBOHQK010000178.1:0-11203 GCA_050732195.1 Methylomirabilales bacterium (SeqCode) | reverse complement strand
CGGCCAGGAGGACGAAGACGGCCTTGGTCACCAGGGACAAGCCGATGTTGGTCCGGATAATCCGCAGGGCCTGCCGGCCGAGGGCCACGGCGAAGGGGAGCTGCCGCAGATCATCGCTCATCAGGGCTACATCGGCTGTCTCGATGGCTGCGTCGGTCCCCGCGGCTCCCATGGCGATCCCGACGGTGGCCGCCGCCAGGGCGGGCGCGTCGTTGATCCCGTCTCCCACCATCCCGACGCTCCCGTGCAGGCGGACCAGCGCCTTGATCGCGGTGACCTTCTGGTCCGGCAGGAGTTCTGCCTGGGCCTCGTCCACTCCGACCCGGCGGGCGATAGCCTCGGCCGTCCCCCGGACGTCCCCGGTCAGCATCACCAGGGGAGCAACGCCGAGCCGGCGGAGGCGCTGCAAGGCTTCGGCGCTGACCTCCCGCACCTGATCGGCCAGGCCCAGGATCCCCAGCACCCGAGCGCCGTCGCTCAGGATGACTGGCGTCTGCCCGGCTCCCTCCAGCTCCCGGAGGTGCCTTTCGACCTCCCCGTTGCAGACCCCCAGCTCTTCGGCGTACCGATGGCTCCCGAGGTAATACCGGTGCCCGCCCACCTCCGCGTGGGCGCCCCGGCCCGCCACGGCGGTGAAGCCGGTCGCCTCCGGCCAGGTGAGGCCCTGCGCCCGGGCGGCCCGGAGGATGGCGGCGGCGAGGGGATGCTCCGAGCGGGCCTCCACGGCCGCCGCCAGGCGGAGGACCTCCCGCGGATCGCCTCCGTTCAGGGGGCGGGCCTCGACCATTTCGGGGGTCCCGCGGGTGAGGGTCCCCGTCTTGTCGAGGGCCAGGGCCCTGAGCTGGCCGAGGGCCTCGAGGTACTTCCCGCCCTTGATCAGGACGCCCGCACGGGCGGCCCGGGCCAGGCCGCAGACCACGGCGACCGGCGTCGAGATCACCAGGGCGCAGGGACAGGCGATCACCAGGAGGACCAGGGCCCGGTAGAGCCAGGGCCAGGCGGGCTGGGCGAAGATCAGGGGCGGCAGGACCGCGACGAGAACCGCCCCCGCGATCACCGCCGGCGTGTAGATGGCGGCGAACCGCTCGACGAAGGCCTGGGCGGGGGCCTTCTGGGCCTGGGCCTCCTCGACCAGGGCGATGATCCGGGCCAACGTGGTCTCCTGCGCCCGGTGGGTGACCTCCATCTCCAGGGCACCGGCGCCGTTGATGGAACCGGCAAAGACCTGCGCGCCGGGGGTCTTCTCCACGGGCATGGACTCCCCCGTGATCGGGGCCTGGTTCACCCCGGAGGTCCCGGCCCGGAGGACCCCATCCAGCGGGATCCGCTCTCCCGGTCGGACCAGGATCACCTCCCCCGGGGCGACCGCGGCGACGGAGACGCGCATCTCCTGGCCGTTCCGGCGGACGGTCGCCTCGGGCGGCGTGACCTCCAACAGGCGCCGGACCGCCTGCCGGGCCCGGTCCAGGCTGTAGGTCTCCAGGACCTGGGCCAGGGCGAACAGGAAGGCCACCGTGGCGGCCTCGGCCCATTCCCCGATCGGCACCGCCCCCAGGACAGCAATGGTCATGAGGACGTTCATGTCCAGGCGCCGGGCCAGGGCCGCCCGCAGGGCCTTCCGGGCCGTCATCCAGCCGCCGGTGAGGAGCGCAGCCGCGTACAGGGCGATGCCCGCGGCCGCGGGCGCCCCCAGCCAGCCGGCCCCCAGCGCCCCGCCCAGCAGGAGGCCCGAGGCCGCCGTGGAGAGCAGAAGGGGATTGCGCTGCCAGGATGTTCGGGGGGCGGCCCGGCTCGCAAAGACGGGGCTCATCCCCAGCGCCCTGATGCATGCCAGGATGCTGTCGGCGGAGGTGGCCTTGGGGTCGAACTGCACCCGGAGGGTCCGCTCCAAGAGGTTGACCTGCCAGGACGCGACACCCGGGAGGGCCCGGAGTTGGCCCTCGATGGCCTGGACCTCATCCTGGCAATCCATCTCGGGGACGCGGATGACCGCCGCCTCGGAGCCCGACCCGGGGGCGACCGCCCGGTACCCGCTCTGGCTGACCGCGGCGGTGATGCGATCCAGGTCGGTAATGTCCGCGTCATACTCCACGTGAATGCTGGCGGCGGCGAAGCTGGCGGCGGCGCTCTCCACCCCCGGCGCGTGGGCCAGGGCATGCTCCACGGCCTGGGCGCAATCCGGGCAGTGGAGCCCCTCCAGCCGCAAGGTGGCGTGCCGGTAGCGGCGGGCCAGGGTCACCCCCGTTTCACGGACCCGGGCCTGCAGGGACGCGAGCGACACCAGGGCCGGATCATAGGCGAGCGTCAGCCGTCGTCCGGCCGGATCGAGGCTGGCTGCCACGATGCCCTTCACGGTGCTCAGGGAGGCCAGGAGGCGCTCGGCGCACTGGGTGCAGTCCTCCGCGTCCGGGAGCACGACCGGGACTTCGAGGGTTCGTGTGGTCACCAGGCTGCTCCTTTGCGAATGCCGCCCCGCCGGGGCGCTGGGTCAGTCAACGGACGTGACGGGACAGGGAAGCGTCAGGCGGACCGCGGCGGGTGATCGACGGGGCGCGCGAGCAGGGAGACTGCGCCGGTGGACGCCGTTTCGGTGACGCGGGCCATGGCCAGGACTGGCCGGAGCACCGGAGGCGGTGGGGTGAGCCCGGGGACGGTGCAGAGGTCCAAGGCCTTGACCGGCCCGTTGGGCGAACCGGCCGCCCGTCCGTCCCCTGCGAGGTCGAGAGCGGAAGCCAGCGCCAGGATCACCACGAGCAGCAACTGGGCCATGACGCGCCCCCGCCCCCTGCCTCTGCCGGAGGCTGTGCGGGAAACGGGGTCACGCGGTCTCACGGACGTGCTCCATCGCCACCCGCATCAACGTGACGATGTGCTGGTCGGCCAGGCGGTAGTAAACCATCCGGCCCTCCTTCCGGTGCCGGACCAGCCGGGCCGTCCGCAGGAGACGCAGGTGATGGGAGATGCTGGACACGCTCACCCCCAGCAGCCCGGCCAGGTCGCACACGCAGGCCTCCTCCTGGGCCAAAGCATGCAGGATCCTGGTCCGGGTCGCATCCGCGAGGATCGCGAAGACCTCCGCCAACCCCTCGGTCCGCTTGAGCGTCGGCTCCAGCCGCCTGATCTTGGCGGGATCGAGCTGGAAGGTCTCGCAGCCCAGGACCATGCGCTTCGCCATGCGGGCGTTTCCTTCATTTTGATATGCGTTCAAAGGTTACAGCGAAAACCTCCCGGTTGTCAACTCCAAGCGCGGCGGGGGGTTTTCTCGACGGCGGCCGCTCCCCAGGCGGGGGCAGCCAGCTCGGCGGGACCAAGACCCACCGAGAGTGTGGCCGGCAACCCCCGGCACGGAAGTTCAGCTACGGATCCGTCTCGGGCCATCACCGACCTTCAACGCGGCGGCCCGCTAGGCATTCGCCAGGCCCAGCGGAAGCATCGTGAGCAGGCCGGGGGCCGCGCGGGGCCTTCGCGCGCCTTGCTGGGCCTTTCCCCGGGGCGTATACTGCCGCCATGGAGCTCATCACCACCCACATCAATGCCGACTTCGACGCCGTGGCCTCCATGCTGGCGGCGAGCAAGCTCTATCCCCAGGCCCGCCTCGCCTTCCCCGGGTCCCTGGAGCGCAACGTCCGGGAGTACTTCGCCCAGATGGGGGAGCCCTTCCCCCACGAGCGCCTGAAGAAGCTGGACCTCACGGCGGTGACCCGTCTCATCCTGGTGGATGCCAAGCGGGCCGGCCGCCTGGGCCCGCTCAAGGAGGTCCTGGCCAACCCCGGCCTGGAGATTCACATCTTCGACCACCACCCGGCCCACCCCAAGGACATCGCCGGCGCCCTGGAGGTCCTCAAGGAGGTCGGGGCCACCACCACCATCTTCGTCGAGCTCCTCCGGGAGCGGCAGGTTCCCCTCACCCCGGAGGAGGCGACCCTCCTCGCCCTCGGCATCTACGAGGAGACCGGCTTCTTCACCTTCACTTCGACGACCCCCGCGGACCTGGCGGCGGGGGCCGCCCTGGTGGACCAGGGAGCCAACCTGAACACCGTCGCCGACTTTACCCGCCGGGAGATGACGGCGGAGCAGATCGCCCTCCTGAACGAACTGATCCTGGCCGCGGAGACACACGTGGTGAACGGCGTGCCCGTCGTCATCACGGCCGTCACCAGGGACCGGTACGTGGGGGACCTGGCCTTCGTGGTGCACAAGCTCCGGGACATCGAGAACATCAATGTCCTCTTCGTCCTGGTCCGGATGGACGACCGGGTCCACCTGGTGGCGCGCAGCCGGCTGGAGGCGGTGGACGTGGGGAGCCTCGCCGCCGCCCTCGGCGGGGGCGGGCATCCGACCGCCGCCTCCGCCACCATCCGGGACCGGCCGCTCCTCGAGGTCAAGGCCGAGATGCTGCGCCTCCTCAAGGCCCGGGTGCGGCCGGTCCGGCTGGCCCGGGACATCATGATGGCCCCCGTGAAGGCCATCCCGGACCGCTTCACCGTGGCGGGGGCGGCCGAGATCATGAACCGGTTCAGCCTGAACACGCTCCCGGTGGTGCGGCAGGGGGAGCTCACCGGGCTCATCACCCGGGAGATCCTGGACCGGGCGCTCTACCACGGGCTCGGGGAGGCCCCGGTCAGCGAGTACATGACCACGGAGTTTTCCACCGTGGACCCGGACGCTCCCCTGGAGAAGGTCCAGGCCCTGATGGTGGAGCAGACCCTGGGGTTCCTGCCCGTCGTCCAGGAGAAGCGCCTGAAGGGGGCAATCCTGCGTAGCGACCTGCTCCGGCACCTTCACGAGGAGGTCCTCCAGCGCCCCACCTTCCCGCGGGAGGCGGAGGAGGCCCCCCTTCGGCCCACGGGCCGGACGGTGGCCACGCTGCTCCGCGGACGGCTCCCCCCCCGGCTCCAGGAGATCCTCAAGACGGCGGGGGGGGTGGCCGACAAGGCCGGCGCCCGCCTGTACGCGGTGGGCGGGTTCGTCCGGGACCTGCTGCTCGGGGTGGAGAACTTCGACGTGGACCTGGTCGTGGAGGGGGACGGGATCGCCTTCGCCGAGGCCTTCGCCGCGACCGCGGGCGGGACGGTCCGGAGCCACCGGAAGTTCGGCACCGCCGTAGTGAGCCTCCCCGATGGCTTCAAGGTGGACGTGGCCTCGGCTCGGACCGAGTACTACGAGCACCCCGCCGCCCTGCCCACCGTGGAGCATGGCAGCATCCGGCTGGACCTGTACCGCCGGGACTTCACCATCAACGCCCTGGCCGTGGGCCTGAACGCCGCGGATTACGGCCGCCTCCTGGACTTCTCCGGCGGGAGCCGGGACCTGCGGGACGGGGTGATCCGGGTCCTCCACAGCCTCTCCTTCGTGGAGGATCCGACTCGGATCCTCCGGGCCGCCCGGTTCGCCGTCCGGTGCGGGTTCACCATCGCCAAGCAGTCGGAGCGCCTGATCCGGAATGCTGTCCGCCTGCGCCTCCTGGATAATCTCTCGGGCGCGCGGATCCTCACAGAGTTAAAGCTCATCTTCCAGGAGGCGCGCCCGGCGGCCATCCTCAAGGTGCTGGAGGGGTACGGCGTCCCGGAGGCGATCCATCCCCGGCTGAAGGGGGCGCGGGCGGAGCAGGCCCTCCTGGACCGGGGCGGGGAGGTCCTCTCCTGGTACCGGCTCCTCCATCTGCCCGAAGCCCCCACCCCCTGGCTCCTCTACCTGCTCGCGTGGGTGTCGGAGTGCACCCTGCCCGAGGCCCGCAGCGTCGCCCGGCGCCTGGGCCTCCCGCCCGGCCGCCTCACGGACCTGAGCGCGGCCCTCACCGCCTACCGGGGACTGCGCCGGCAGTTTGCCAAGGAACGGCCCCTCACCGCCGGCCTCATCACCCGCCTCCTCGAGGACGCCCCGCTGGAGGCGGTCCTGCTCCTCATGGCCCGGGCTCCGGCCCCCCGGGTGGAGCGGGCGGTCTCGGAGTACCTGACCCGCCACGCGTCCATCCGGCCGCTCCTCACCGGCAACGACCTGAAGGCCCTGGGCATCCGCCCCGGTCCCATCTACCAGGACATCCTCACCTCCCTCCGCTACGCCCGGTTGGACGGGAGGCTCACGAGCCGGGAGGAGGAGGAGCAGTTTGTCCGGCGCCGCTTCGCCGCCCACATTCCCGCCGCGGATTGACATCGCCGGGGGCCTCTGGTAGCGTGGCCGCGACCCGCGACACCTTGCACCATGGGAACTTGCATCGGTGTGGGACGACCTCGGCATCCGGATCCGCGAGTTCACCGTCATGATCCCGCCGCTCCTGGTGGCGCTGACGGCGCACGAGTATGCCCACGCCTGGACCGCCAACAAACTCGGAGACCCCACGGCCCGGGCGCAGGGGCGGCTGACCCTGAACCCCATCGCCCACCTGGACCCGGTGGGGACGCTGGCCCTCCTCTTCTTCAGGTTCGGCTGGGCCAAGCCGGTCCCGGTCAACCACCTCTACTTCGACCACCCCCGGCGCGACCTGATGTGGGTGGCCCTGGCCGGCCCCCTCACCAACCTGGGACTGGCGGCCGTGAGCGCGCTCATCCTCGGGATGTTCCGCGGCCTCCATGTTGGTCCGGGCCTCTTCTGGCTCGTGAGCCCGCTGGTGCTGATGCTCAGGTGGAGCGTGATCTACAACGTCGTCCTGGCGATTTTCAATATCATTCCCATCCCCCCCCTGGACGGCGGGCGCGTCCTGAGCGGCCTGCTCCCGGCGCGGCAGGCGGCCACCTACTCCAGGATCGAGCCCTACGGGATGGTCCTGCTGATGCTCCTGATCCTGAGCGGAGCGGTGGATCTCGTTATGGCGCCCCCCATCAACCTCCTCATCACCCTGCTCCTGTAGCGAAGGGGACGGGAGGGGGGCCGACGGCCCGGGAGGCCGACACGGGATGACCAAGCGCGAGCGCGTGCTGAGCGGCATGCGCCCCAGCGGGTGCCTGCACCTGGGGAACCTGGCCGGGGCGCTCCAGAACTGGATCGCCCTCCAGCGGGACTACGACTGCTTCTTCTTCGTCGCCGACTGGCACGCCCTGACCACGGATTACGCCGAGACGGGCGACCTCCAGGCCAGCATCCGGGAGATGGCGGCGGACATGCTGGCAGCCGGCCTGGACCCGGACCGCTCCACCCTCTTCGTCCAGTCCCGGGTGCCGGAGCACGCCGAGCTGCACCTCCTCTTCTCGATGATCACGCCGGAGCCCTGGCTGAAGCGGGTCCCCACCTACAAGGAGCAGCAGGAGGCCAACCCCAACAAGGATCTCTCCACCTACGGGTTCCTGGGCTACCCGGTCCTCCAGGCGGCCGACATCTTGATCTACAAGGCGAACTACGTCCCGGTGGGGCAGGACCAGCTCCCCCACATCGAGCTGACCCGGGAGATCGCCCGCCGGTTCAACCACTTCTACGGGCCCGTCTTCCCGGAGCCGGCGGCGAAGATCACCGAGGTCCCGCGGGTGCGGGGGACCGACGGGGAGAAGATGTCCAAGAGCCGGGACAACTGCATCTACCTGGCGGAGAGCCCCGAGGAGGTGACCGCCAAGGTCCGCCCCATGATGACCGACCCGGCCAGGAAAAGGCGGAGCGACCCCGGCGACCCCGAGAAGTGCCCCGTCTACGACCTGCACAAGGTCTTCACCCCGATCGGGGTCCGGGAGACCACCATCATCCCGGGCTGCACCCGGGCCCTCTTCGGCTGCCTGGACTGCAAGGATGTCCTCCTCCAACACATGCTCCCCATCGTCACCCCGATCCGCGAGAAGCGGGAGGAGTTAATCGCCAGGCCGGCCCAGATCGCCGAGGTTCTGGGGGATGGCTCGGCCCGGGCCCGGGCGGTGGCGTCCGCCACGCTGAAGGAGGCCCGGGAGGCGATGCACCTGATCTAGGTCGTGGAAGAAGCGGACATTTTCAGTTTGGAGCAACAAGATGCGAGCTATTGACAAGCCTCTGCGCGACTTGATATGGTCCTGTTCGCCGCGAGGATCCTTGCGGCGACCAGGGAATCATCCACGACAGCGCCCGAAACCATCACAATCACCGGGGGGGAAACGATCATGAAGAATCTGAGGTTCGTCCTTGCTGGCGTCCTGTCCGTCATGCTCGTGGCTGGTGCCGCGACGGCGTTCGCCGCGGAATTCGGCACCGCGGCCGAGGCCAAGGGTATGCTGGAGAAGGCGGTGGCGGCGATCAAGGCAGACAAGGCCGGTTCTCTGGCCAAGTTCACCAAGGGCGAAGGCGGCTTCAAGGACCGCGATCTCTATCCGTTCTGCGGCGGTCCCGACGGCAATTTCACCGCCCATCCGACACTCGCCGGCAAGAGCCTCAAGGGACTGAAGGACAAGGCCGGCAAGGCGCTCGGCGAGGAGATCTATAAGGTCGCTCAGGACGGCAAGGTCAGCGAGGTCGCCTACATGTGGCCGCGGCCCGGCAGCGACAAGCCGGTTCAGAAGGTTACTTACGTTACCAAGGTCAGCGACCAGGTCTGTGCGGTGGGCTACTACAAGTAACCCGATTCCGGGCGGAGGGCGGGCGTCCGCCGGACGGCGGACGCCCTCCTCGCCCACCTCGGCGTGGCTGCCGGCCCGCCGCACCCGGCGCCCCCTCGGCCGCTCCGCCACCTCCGCCGGCCCTCATCCCGGCCACCCCGTAACTCTCGCCCCAGGACCCAGGCTTCCCGGGCCCGTCCTCCCGGCGCGCCGCCCGTCTGCCTGCATGAGCTGTTGTTGACGGCCCCAAGATTTTGTGGTAGCCTGCCCAAAACTCCCCACATCTCGTGGGGACAGGCCCAAGGGGCCGAGGAGCACCGATGGTACACGGGCCGCTCGAAGAGGGGCTGACCTTCGACGACGTGATGCTCCTGCCCGCCCGGTCGGAGATCCAGCCCCGGGACGTGGACGTCTCCACCAACCTCACTCGCCGCATCCCCATCAACATCCCGATCGTCAGCGCAGCCATGGACACGGTCACCGAGGCGCGACTCGCCATCGCCCTCGCCCGGGAGGGGGGCGTCGGCATCATCCACCGGGCCATGCCCGCCGCCGCCCAGGCGACGGAGGTGGACAAGGTCAAAAAGTCCGAGTACGGGATGATCGTGGACCCCATCACCATGCGCCCCAACCAGAAGATCGCCGAGGCGCTGGAGGTGATGGAGCGGTACCGGATCTCGGGGGTCCCCGTCACCGAGGACGGGAGGCTGGTCGGCATCCTGACCAACCGGGACCTCCGCTTCGAGACCAAGGTGGACCTGCCCATCAGCGCGGTGATGACCAAGGACCACCTCATCACGGTGCCGGTGGGGACCACGGTGGAGGAGGCGAAGGAGATCCTCCACCGGAACCGGATCGAGAAGCTCCTGGTGGTGGACGAGCAGTTTAATCTCAAAGGCCTCATCACCATCAAGGACATCGAGAAGCGGAAGAAGTACCCCCACGCCTGCAAGGATGGGCTGGGGCGGCTCCGGGTGGGGGCGGCAGTGGGCGTCCACGAGGACGCCGAGGAGCGGGTGCCCCTCCTCCTGAAGGTCGGGGTGGACCTCGTTGTCGTGGACACCGCCCACGGCCACTCGCAGGCGGTCCTGGACACCGTCCGGATGCTGAAGGGCGGCTACCCTGACCTGGAGGTGGTGGCCGGGAACGTGGCCACGGAGGAGGGGACCGAGGACCTCATCCAGGCCGGCGCCGACGGGGTGAAGGTCGGGATCGGGCCCGGCTCCATCTGCACGACCCGGGTGGTGGCCGGGGCCGGGGTGCCGCAGATCACGGCCATCATGGCCGCGGCCCGTTCGGCCAGCCGCCACGGGGTCCCGCTCATCGCCGACGGGGGCGTGAAGTTCTCCGGGGACGTGACGAAGGCCCTGGCGGCGGGCGCCTCCTCGGTCATGCTCGGCGGCCTGTTCGCGGGCACGGAGGAGAGCCCGGGCGAGACGGTCATCTACCAGGGGCGCTCCTACAAGGTGTACCGGGGGATGGGCTCCCTCGGTGCCATGCAGCGGGGCGGGCGCGACCGGTACTCCCAGCACGAGGAGGTGGAGGCCGGAAAACTGGTCCCCGAGGGGATCGAGGGCCGGGTCCCCTACCGGGGGACGCTGGCCGCCACCGTGTACCAACTGGTCGGGGGGCTCCGGTCCGGCATGGGCTACTGCGGCTGCCGGACCGTGGAGGAACTCTGGCGCACCGCGCGCTTCATCCGGATCACCAGCGCCGGCCTCCGGGAGTCGCACGTCCACGATGTCATCATCACCAAGGAGGCCCCGAACTACCGCCTCGAGTCCTAGCCCGGGCCGCGGGTGCGCCGCGGCCCACCTTCCCCCGTCCCGCCCCCGGAGACCCGCGGATGCGGCGGTGGCTCATCGTGCCCGTCCCGCTTCTCCTCTTCCTACTCTTTCCCTCCCCCGCCGCCCCCGAACACGAGTCGTGTGTTGGTGTCACCTCCCGGTTCTTCCGACAGGGGCTCAACTTCCTCGTCCGGGGGGAGATACGGAACCGGTGCGCCTATGAGGTTCGGGACCTGCGCGTGACGGTCGAGGCCGTGGACGGGGAGCGGAAGGCGGTGGCGGAGGCCCCGTACCCGGTGAGCCCGTCGAGCCTGGCGCCCGGCGGGATGGCGAGCTTCGCCGGGGTGGTGCGGACGCCCGATGGGACCGTGGGCAGCGGCGCCCGCGTCTCGTGGAGTCACGACTGATGCGTCGAGATCGCCATGCCCCCAAGCATCGTGCGCCTGCGACCGTTGCGCGGGACCGGGTCCTGGTCTTGGACTTCGGCGCCCAGTACACGCAACTGATTGCTCGCCGCGTCCGGGAGGCAGGGGTCTATTGCGAAATCTTCCCGTTTAACGCCCCACCGGAGCGGATCGCGGCCTTCGCGCCCAAGGGGATCATCCTGTCGGGAGGGCCAGCCAGCGTGTACGATCGCGGCGCGCCGACGGTGGGGCGCGACCTCCTGGATGGGCGAGTGCCGCTCCTGGGCATCTGCTACGGGATGCAGCTTCTGGCCCACCTCTACGGCGGGGAGGTCGCGGCCGCGGGCGCGCGGGAGTACGGGCACGCCGACTTACGGGTGGACGAGGCCGCGGACCTTTTGGCCGGGCTCGGTCCGACGACCCGGGTCTGGATGAGCCACGGGGACAAGGTCATCCGGCTCCCGGCCGGCTTCGTCCCGATCGCCCACACCGCGAACGCGCCCTACGCCGCCATGCGGCACCGGGA
>JBOHQK010000177.1:0-4006 GCA_050732195.1 Methylomirabilales bacterium (SeqCode) | reverse complement strand
GCAGGCTAGGGTGCCGCCAGCAAATTTTTGAGGGATGGGACGACGAGAGACGCCGCCTTATACCCCTCTTCTTCGAACTTGTCAAGGTCGTCGAAAGCAAAAACACTCTCCGCCTCGATCGCTGGGCTGTAGGCATCCAGGACGGCCGCCCCGGCCGCCCGACAGGCCCTGACCTCGCGCCGGATCATTGCCCACCCCAGCGCGTCAACCGCCTTCCACGGGAGGAACCGCCGCCAGCCGACCTCCCGGCGGAAGACAACCCCGAGGGGGACGCAGACCAGGATCTGGCACCCCCTCCGAAGGGCAACGAGCGCCGGGAGGTTGCCGGCGAGCCCCCCGTCATAGTGCGGGGTTCCCCCCAGGCATACGGGAGGGTGCAAGGGGAGGGCCGAACTGGCCAGGAGCGCTTCGACGAGGGGCGGCGCCGGGGAGTCCCCGAAGACGGCCCGGCGGAGGGTGGGGAGGGCGGTGGCCGTCACCCGAAGGGGGAGGGGGAGACGCTCGAAGGTCACGCCCCGCAGTCCCAGGTCCTCCTCGAGCACGGCGCGGCGGCGCGCAGGAGCGAGGAGGCGTCGCCCTTCGGGCGCGATGGAGCGCGCCACGACGCGCAACAGGGGGAGAGCCGCGGGGCCGGACTGGCAGTACACGGCGCCGACGATGGCGCCAATGCTCACCCCGACCACCAGATCGGGCGTGAGCCCTGCCTCGCACAGGGCGGCCAGCACCCCCAGGTGCGCGGCGCCGCGGGCCGCCCCGCCCCCCAGGATGAGGCCCCAGCGGGGGCGGCTCACCCCGTCGCGTCCCGGAGCCAGGCGAGGTAGGGGCCCGCGCCGGCCAGGATCGGGAGGGCAAGAATCTCGGGGACCGAGTAGGAGTGGAGGGCCTGGACGCGCGCGATGACGGCCGGCATCCGCTCCAGGCGGGTCTTCCCGATGAGAAGCACCTCGGGCTCCCGCTGAACGGCCCCCTCCCACCGGAAGGTGGAGATCACCCCCGGGACCACATTCACGCAGGCCGCCAGGCGCTCCTCCACCAGCGCGGTGGCGATCCGTTCCCCCTCCGCGGCGGAGGGGGCGGTGACGAGGAAGACGACCGCATCGGGCGGGCCAGTCACGATCCCTCCTTGGCGGGGCCGATGGGCTGCTCGCGGATGACCACGGCCACCCGCAGCTCGCGCCGGTCCCTGAGCAGTGTCAGTTCCAGCGGCTTACCCACCTCGGTCTCCGCGACCAGGGCCCGGACTTCGGCCGGCGTCCGGACCCGGCGCCCCCGGATGGCTGCGATGACATCCCCCGCCCTGATGCCGGCGGCCTCGGCCGGCCCGCCCGGGAGGACCTGCTCCACCAGCACCCCCGCATCCGGCTCCACCCCCAGGCCCCGCGCCGCCTCCCGGGTGAGTCCCTTCAACCCCGCGCCCAGCCAGCCCCGGGTCACGCGCCCTTCCCGGATGAGGTCCTGGGCCACCTTCCGGGCCAGGTTGATGGGGATGGCGAAGCCGATCCCCTGCCCCGCGGCCACGATGGCGGTGTTGATCCCGATCACCTCCCCCCGGATGTTCAGGAGGGGACCGCCGGAGTTCCCGGGATTGATGGAGGCGTCGGTCTGGATGAAATCCTCCTGGCTGGTGATCCCGACGTCAGAGCGACCCGTGGCGCTCACAACCCCCACGGTCAGGGTGTGGTTGAGGCCGAAGGGGTTCCCGATGGCCACGGCCCACTCCCCCACGTGCAGGCCGTCGGAGTCCCCGAGGCGCGCTTCCGGCAGGTCCTGGTCCGTCTCCACGCGGATCACGGCCACGTCGGTGCGGGGGTCCTGCCCGATGACCCGGGCGGGGTACTCCTTGCGGTTCGCCAGCCGGACAAGGATCGCATCGGCCTCCTTGATGACGTGGTTGTTGGTGAGAACGAAGCCTCGCTTGTCAATGATGACGCCGGAGCCGAGGCTCGTCTGCTCCGCCCCCCGTCCCCCCTCGGGGGCCTGCTCGAAGAACTCCCGGAAGAACGGGTCTAAGGGGAGGGGGGAGGACCGGGGGCTCTGTCGCCCCCGGGGGAGGCTTTGCGTGCGGATGTTGACGACGGCGGGGGTCACGCTCTCGGCGAGGCGGATAAAGGCCGGGTCCTCCTCCAGGCCGGGTCGGCCGGAGGGTCCGGGTGGGCCGGGGAGGAGGAAGGGGGAGAGGCGGGGCCAGGCCAGGAGCGCGAGGAGGAACCCCAGCAGGAGTCCGGCCAACAGGCCGGCCGCAAAATAGGCCCTCGCCCCCCGCTCCTGCATGGGCATCCCCTGGCGCTGCGGCGCATCTATGGTAGTGAGGACCTTCCGGGCCTGTCAAGGAATCTCAGACTGGTGCCCGCTTGACAGACGCCCGTTCCCGCATAAGTTAGGGTAGGTCTGCCGGCGTTCCGGGTCTCCGGTTGCCGGCGGACGGAGGGGGGAAACTATGACGCGGCGCGACCAGGGCCGGAGGGCCCGGGGCCGCCGGGCGACTTCCCGGCGGCACGCGGAGCTTTTTCGAATCCTTACCCGCAAGAGGACGGACCTTACGCGCCTCATCGGTGAGCAAATGGAGCACCGCCTCCATGGGGATGACCCCCTCGCAATGGGCACGAGGGGGGACGAAGGGGAGGTGGCGGCTCGCGCACTCACGGCGGAGGTGGAGTCGGATGCCATGGACCGCCGGGTGCGGATGGTGAAGCAGGTGGATCTCGCCCTCCGGCGCCTGGCGGAGGGGGCCTACGGCTTTTGCGCGGATTGTGGCGAGGAGATCGGCGTGGAGCGGCTGCGCTCCCTCCCATTCGCCCTCCGGTGCCGGGACTGTCAGGAGGCCTGGGAGGCTGCGGAGGGTCGGTCCACCGGCGTCCGTCCATTAGCCGGGGGCTCCCTCCCCCTGGAGGAGATCGAGGTAACCACGAGACCCCGGGATCTGCTCGGGGCTATAGGCGTAGAAGGGTTGGACTAGGAAAGTCCACCTTCGGTGTAGCCAGCAAATATTTGAATTTGCTGGCTTTTTTTATAAGGAGATAATTTAGCCAAACTTAGAACATCTCTTGACAAGATTAGACTCAAGATTTACATTACTTGGCGCGAACCCGTGAAACCAAGAAGATACCGAGCCATTTGGTGGTGGGCGCAAGAATTGGGAGCCTAGGGGGTTGAGATCGAGGTAACGAAGACCCACCCCCTGTAGGCGAGGCCGGGCAGCCTTTTGGCAGGAGGAGATCCGACATGGTGCTAAAGAGGTGGGGAGGGCATCCGAAGTCGTTGCTTCAGGAGCCCGTCTTTGCGGGACTCCTGGATCTCTCCCGGGAAATGGACTGGTTCCTTGAGAACACGTCCGGTCCGGTGACGGGCGCGGACGCGGGACCCTGGGCCCCGCCGGTGGACATCTGCGAAACAGATGATGCGCTGGTCATCGTGGCTGAACTCCCCGGCGTCAAGCAGGAGGATGTGCAGGTCGCCGTGCTGGATGGCGCTCTCACCCTGCGGGGGGAGCGCAAGGTGGCCCCGGCTGGAGAGGGGGAGGTTGTCCTCCGCCGCGAGCGGGTGGCCGGTCCCTTCGTCCGCCACGTCCTGCTGCCGGCCTCCGTGGACCCTACGAGGATGACGGCGACCTACCGGGAGGGCGTGTTGACGATCCGCGCTCCGAAGAAGGAGACCGCCAAGCCCAGGACGATCGCCATTGACGTGAACTGAGGTCGGGGCCCCAGGCAGGCCCTTCCCTGGGGGTCGCGACCTGGCGCACCGCCGGGCCGCGACCCGGGGTCCCGGCACCGTCCGCCTCGCCCGCGCGGGTCGGGGCGGGCGCGGCGAGAGGCACCCGAGAGGAGGCACATCCGGTGAGCAAGGTGATCGGCATCGATCTCGGCACGACCAATTCCGTGGTGGCGGTGATGGAAGGCGGCGAACCGGTCGTCATCACCAATCCGGAAGGCAGCCGGCTGACCCCCTCGGTGGTGGCGTTTACCAAGACGGGCGAGCGGCTTGTCGGACAGGTCGCGAAGCGCCAGGC
>JBOHQK010000176.1:0-6499 GCA_050732195.1 Methylomirabilales bacterium (SeqCode) | reverse complement strand
ATCGGGACCACCATGTGCTTCTGGGCGATCTCCCCGGGAATCAGCTTGATGACGGCGGCGTCGATCTCGAAGTGGGAGAGGTTGATGGAGGGAACGCCGTACTGCTTGCTGAGAAAGGAGGTGATGTCGTCTTCGCTGATGAACCCCAGCTTGACCAGGTTGCTGCCGAGCCGGCCGCCCTGGCTCTCCTGTTGATGGAGAGCCTTCTTCAGCTGCTCCTCGGTGATCAGGTTGGCCTTGACTAACATGTCCCCGAGGCGGCTGGCTGCCGTGGCCATGGACGGAAAGCCTCCAGCGTTTCTCCGGTGGACCGGGGCCGGGCGGGCACCGCGCGAGGAGAGATTATAGGCGCCGCGGTTCCGCCACTGTCAAGAGTCCGCGAGGCCCCGCGCGAGGGCCGCCCGCATGGCGTCCAGGGGGGGGTCCACGCCTGTGAAGAGGCGGAACCCGGCCGCCCCCTGGTGCAAGAGCATCCCGAGCCCGTTCAGCACCCGGCACCCCCTGCCCCGCGCAGCCTCTAGAAACACGGTCTCGGGGGGCCGGTAGATCAAGTCACAAACCAGGGTCCTTGGCCTCAGCCCACCCAGGTCCACCGGGAGGGACTCGCCCTGGGCGAGGCCGACGGCCGTAGCGTTTATCAGGACGTCAGCCGACTTGACCGCCTCGGCCACACCCGGAGCTTGCAAGGGCAGTGCCAAAAATTGACACCTTGGGAACCGGGCGGAGAGGGCCCCCACCAGGGCCTCGGCCCGCTCCGGGGACCGGTTGGCCACCGTGATCTCCGCCGCCCCCTCCGCCGCCAGCGCGTAGGCGACACCTTTCGCCCCGCCCCCTGCCCCCAGGAGGAGGACCCGGGAGCCACGCGGGTCCGTCCCGCCCTCCCGCAGGGAGGCGATGAACCCCACCCCGTCCGTGTTGTGCCCCAGGAGACGCCCGTCGCGGGGGATGATGGTGTTGACCGCCCCGATCCCCTCCGCCTCAGGGGACAGGGCGTCCAGGTGAACCCGGATCGCCTCCTTGTGAGGAACGGTCACGTTGGCCCCCGCGAAGTTCTCCATCGCGCGGAAGGCCGCGGCGGCGGCGCCCAGCCCTTCGGGTGGGACAGCCCAGGGGAGGTAGACGTAGGGGAGGGCGAGAGCGGCGAAGGCGGCGTTGTGCATGGTGGGGGAGAGGGTGTGGGCGATGGGGCTGCCCAGGATGAAGCAGAGCCGGGTCGCGCCCGTGATCGGCATGCCGCGGGCCCTCTAGCCGATCCCCTCGGAGATGGCCTCCGTGAGGCGTCGCCGGATCTCCTCCATGCGGGGCCCCTCGGGCACCTTGGAGCCGTCCCGTTCCGTGACGTAGAAGACGTCCACCGCCTGGTCCGCCTCGGTGGTGATCTTGGCGAGGCTGAGGTCCAGACCCACGTCGCTCAGGACGCTGGAGATCACGTAGAGGAGCCCCAGGCGGTCCTGGGTCCGCACGTCCAGGACCGTGTGAGTCTCGGAGACCACGTTGTCAAACTCCACCCGGGTGGGGGGCGGCGCCGCCCCCTTGTAGGCCGGCCGCCGCAGGACGTCCCGGCGCCGGGCCAGGATCAACTCCCGGACGTCCACCGCGTCCCGCAGGACCCGCTCCAGGTCGGCCTCGAAGCGGGCCCAGGCCGCCTGATCCCCGATGGCCGAACCCCGGCCGTCGTCCACCTGGAAGTGGCGGATCACCAGGCCGTCCGCCAGGGTGTAGATCGCCGCGCTCAGGATGTTCATGCCGTTGGCGGTCAGGGTCCCCACGATCCGGGCGAACCGCCCCGGTCTGCCGTACGCGCAGACCGCCACCTCCGCGTGCCCCGCCATCGGGTAGGCCGCCCACTGCAGGGCCACCTCCGATCCGGCCTCCACCTGCTGGATGAGGCGCAGGTGCTGGGCCACCCGGGCCGCCGTGGTGGTCAGGAGGTAGCGGACCGGCGCCTTGTCCAGGTGGGCCTCGATGGCGGCAGCGGGGAACTCGGCCTGGAGCTCCTGGACCAGGGCAGCTCGGACCTGTGCGGCCCGCGCGGCGTCGTCCACCCCCTCGGCGATCCCCCGCGTCAGGATGGTGTGGGTCTTGACATAGAGCTCCCAGAGGAGGGTCCCCTTCCACTCGGTCCAGACCTCCGGGCCCACCGCCCGGATGTCCAGGTACGTGAGGAGGTAGAGCATCTGGAGGAGCGGGATCGTCTTCACCTGCCGGGCAAGCTCCAGCACCATCCGCTCGTCCGAGAGGTCCCGCCGCTGCGAGAGGTGGGCCATCGCGAGGTGGTTGGCCACCAGGAACTCCACCTGGGCCACCTCCTCCGCGGGGAGCCCCATCCGCTCCAGAATCTGGACCGCGAGACGGCGGCCCGTGGCCACGTGGCCGCGCCCCTCCCCCTTCCCGATGTCGTGGAGGAGGACGGCCAGCTTCAGGACCTCCGGCCGGGCGAGGCCGGCCGCGATGGCTCGGAACTCCTCCGCGTGGGTGGTCTCCGCCCGATCGAGTCCCTCCAAATGCTCCAGCGCGAGGAGCGTATGCACGTCCACCGTGTACTTGTGGTAGAGGTCGTGCTGGACCAGGTAGGTGAGCTTCCCCCACTCCGGGATGTAGGCCGCGAGCACCCCGGTCTCGTGCATCTGCCGGAGGATGCGGGCCACCCCGGTCCCCTCCCGGAGGATGGCCAGGAAGAAGCCCAGAGCCCGGTTGCTGCGCCGGACCGCGTCGTCGATCCGGTGGAGGTTGGCCCGGATGAGATCCCGCGCCCCCTGGCTGAGGGCGAAGCCGGTCTGGTGCACGTACCAGAAGGCCTTCAGGAGGCGCACCGGGTCCTCGGCGAACAGCTCCTGGTGCCGGGGCAGGATGTGGATCTCCCGGCCGATCTCCGTGAACCCATCCCCCAGGTCCCTCCCCATGAGCTGGCGCAGCCGGGCGCCGACCCGGGAGGGGGTCCCGGTGCAGCGGTCCACGACCCGGGCCGAGACCTGCTGGATGGTGCGGGCGTGCAGGTAGTAGGTCTGCATGAACCGCTCCACTCCCCGGGCGGCGCCGTCGTCGCTGAACCCCAGGTGGGCCGCGGCCGGCACCTGGAGCGGGAACAAGAGGACATCCGACCGGGTCTCCGCCAGGTAGTGGAGCTCGACCCGCCCCCGGAGCAGGAAGTCCATGGCGGCCCGGTAGCCGCTCACCTCCTCCCGATCCAGCATCCCCCACGTGGCCAGGTCGTCCAGGTCCCGGACAGGCTGCTGGGCCGCCGCCACCCAGAGGGCGGTGTGGGCGTCCCGGAGCCCCCCCACCCCCTCCTTGATGTAGGGCTCTTGAAGATACAGGGAGCCGCCGTACTTCTCGTGGCGTGCCGCCTGCTCCGCCAGCTTCGCCCGGATGTACTCCTGGGCCTTCCGCCGGGCCATGGCGCCCCCCACCGCTTTCCGGAGCCCCTCGAAGAGGGCCGGCTCTCCAGCGAGAAAGCGCCCCTCCATCATGGAGGTGCGGGAGCGGAGATCCTCCTCGGCCATCTTCCGGCAGTCCTTCAGGGTCCGGACCGCGTGGCCCACGGTGAAGCCCACGTCCCAGAGCAGGTGGAGGAGGAAGTGGACGAGGGCGCGCATCGTCCGCCCCACCTCTCCCTGGTACAGGAACATGATGTCCACGTCGGAGGCCGGGCAGAGCTCCCGCCGGCCGTAGCCGCCGAGAGCGACCAGGGCGCAGGGGGCGGCCCGCTCGCCGAAGCGGGCGGCCGCCGCCGCCTCCGCCGAGCGGTACAGGCCGGCCAGGAGCGCGTCCGTCAGCGCCGTCAGGTCCCCCACGGTGGTCAGGCCCGGCGCTCCCGACCGGTGCCGGCGCTGAATCCCCTCCCGCCGCTCCTCCACGAAGGCCCGGACCGCCCTCACCAGCCCCTGGCGGCGGGCGCTCCCCGCCTCCCCCCGGTCCGGGACGCTCAGGAGGAGGTCGGACCCTCCCCCTGCCCAGAACGGGGCGAGAGACGCCTGGAGGTCGGCCGCCCAGGCAGTCGCCCGCCCGTCATCCAGAGTTGCGGTATTCGTCTGCAGCGTCATCCTGCGGCGTCTCCCGTGTCAGGCGCCAGTATAGGGAGGCGGCTTCCCGGGGGTCAAGGGAAAGGGGGTCCGGCTCTCACGGCTGATCGGCCGGTGTGCCCTCGGCCCCCCGCCCCAGCCAGCGGAAGAGGCCGCCCGGGTGCGCGGGGCACGCCGCCGTCGGCTCTGTCCCCTCCAGGAACGCCTCCTCGATGCGAACCGGACACTCCCAGGTGGCCAGGCCGCCCGTCCCGGGGTCCACCGTCCGGAAGGTCACTCCCGGGGGGACCGGGAAGTCGGCAGGCTCGTCAACGGGGAGGCTCTCCAGGAAGTCCACCCACATGGGGAGCGCGGCGGCCGCCCCACCGAGCCGGAGGGACTCCTGCCGGTCGAAGCCGACCCAGACCCCGACGGCGACCGTGGGGGTGTACCCGACGAACCAAGCGTCCCGGAAGTCGTCCGTGGTCCCGGTCTTGCCGGCGGCCGGCCGGCTGAGGCCGAGGGCCGCAGCCTCCGCCGCCGTCCCCCGCGCGAGCGTCCCCCGCAGCAGGTGCGTGAGGAGGAAGGCGACCTGGGGGCTCACTGCCTCCGGACCCGGTGCCAGCTCTTCCAAGTAGACCTCCTCCCCAAGGGCCACCGCCGCCACAGGCTGCGGGACAATGCGCCGCCCGCCCGCCGCCAGCGTGGCGTAGGCGGCCGTCACCTCTACCAGCGTCACCTCGGAAGTCCCCAGGGCGAGGGACGGGACGGGGGTGAGGGGCGAGGTGATGCCGACCGCCCGGGCCGTCTCGAGGACCCGCTCGATGCCCACCGCGCCGGCCACCCGGACAGTGGGAACGTTGAGGGACTGCTCCAGGGCGGTCCGCACCGTCACCGGCCCTCGGAAGAGACCGTCGTAGTTCTCGGGGGACCAGGGCTTCCCCCCGGCCCGCAGGGTAAGCGGGGCGTCCTCCACGAACGTGGCCGCGGTGAAGGCGGGCCTGCCCTCGGCCGGGGTCAGGGCGGCCAGATAGACAAACGGCTTGAAGAGGGAGCCCGGCTGCCTCCGCGCCTGCACGGCCCGGTTGAACTGGCTCTCCCGGTACTCCCGCCCCCCAACCAGCGCCAGGACGGCACCGGTCCGGACGTCCAGGGCCACCAAGGCCGCCTGGAGTCGCTCCTCCGGACGCTCCCGCCGCAGGTGCCGGTAGCGGCTCTCCAGGCGCGCCAGGGCGCGGCGCACGCTGGCCGCGGCCACGCGCTGGAGGAGGGGATCCAGCGTGGTGAAGATGCGCACCGGAGCCGCCTCCACGCCCGCCCCCGCCTCCTCCAGCGTCCGGAGGGCATAGTCCACGAAGTAGGGGGCCTGGACCTCGGCCTCCTCGGGGGACCGGATGCCGAGGGGAGCGGCGCCGGCCACCGCCTCCTGCTCTTCGGTGATCATCCCCTCTTCCCGCATCCGCCGCAGGACGAGGGCCCGCCGCTCGTGCGCCCGCTCGGGGTCGCGGAAGGGCGAGTAGAGGTTCGGCCCCCGGATGAGGGCTGCCAGGAGGGCCGCCTGGGGCAGGGTCAGCCGTTCTATGCCCAAGCCGAAGTAGAAACGGCTGGCCTCCTCCACCCCCCGGATGGGGACACCGCCCCGCTGGCCGAAGTAGACGGCGTTCAGGTAGGACTCCAGGATCGTCTCCTTCGGATACTTGAGCTCGAGGAAGAGGGCCAGCACCGCCTCCCGGGCCTTGCGCCAGAAGGTCCGGTGGGGCGTGAGGTAGAGGGTCTTGGCGAGCTGCTGGGTCACGGTGCTCCCCCCCTGGACGAGCCCTCCGTGGCGGAGGTTCACCAACGCGGCCCGGGCGATGGCCCGGAGATCGAGCCCCCCGTGGCTGAGGAACCGCCGGTCCTCCACCGCCAGGATGGCGCCGGTCAGGTGGGGCGGGACCTCGTCGAGCAGGACCGGGCGCGCGAGGGGGAGGCCGGCGCCAGGGTCACCCGAGAGGAGTTCCGGCTCAAGGCGAAGCCCGGGGATCTCCTCCCCCTCCGGCAGCCGACGGATTCTGGCGAGGCGACCCTCGGCGAACTCCAGGCGGACCGGCCCACCGGGGGAGGAACCGTCGGGATAGCCGAAGGGGCGGAGGAAGACCTCGACCGCCTCGGGCTCCACCACCACATCGCCGGGATCCTGGAGCGCCTCCGCCGTCCGGTACCCGAGAGGGACGAGGCGGGCCAGGAAGCGCTCGCGGGTGAGGGAGAGGCCGGGGGTGAGGGAGAGGGGCGCGCTGTAGATGCGGGCCGGCCCCGCGGGGATTGCCCCGGGGGCGGGGAGGCGGAGGGTGGCGTAGAGGACGAGGCCCCCGGCAAGCAGGAGCCCCGCCGCCGCCGCCACCGTATGCCGCCAGCCGATGTGCTGTATGGTCCTTCCCAAGGTGGTCGCAGTATATCAGCATCGCCGGGAGATTTCCCTTGCCGGTCTTTCACGCGCTTGGGTATAGTGGGCGGCGCTC
>JBOHQK010000175.1:0-4271 GCA_050732195.1 Methylomirabilales bacterium (SeqCode) | reverse complement strand
CTGGGCGTCATGCCGGTGGTGGGAATCCCTCTGCCCCTGCTCTCCTACGGCGGCTCCTCGATGGCCATGACCCTGACTGCCATTGGCCTCCTGGTGAACGTCCGCATGCGCCGCTTCATGTACTAATGCAAACGACATAAATTGTGTGACAAAAGGTCCGGGGGGCGCCGGCTGCCGCCCGACGGCCCCCGTAGCGGAGGGGGGTCCCACCGGCCTTTGGCCGATGGGGGGAACCACGGGAGGGTTCCCCACGGGGGCCGGGGGCCGGGGCGGCGCCGGCGACAGGACCCGGACTTTGTCACTTTGATTCTGTCGTTTGTATTAGTGCCGGTCCAAGTCATACGGCCCAATCCTGGCAGACCGTTCTACCGCGGGTCCTGTCGCCGGCGTGCCCCACTCGCGGCCGGGCTGCGTCACCCGCTCAGCCCCTCCCGCAATTCGCTGCATTGTGGGAGGAGGCTGAGGGGGTCCCACGCGGCCCGGCCGCTCGGGGGCCGCGCCCGGCGCCACCCGCGGCTCGGCGGTAATCCCAGGTGCAATTCGTTAGACCGGCACCAGTACGAGGGGGGGTCTCTCCTTCCATCGGCGCCGGGTGGCCTCGGGCCGCTCGGATGGGTTGGCGAGTCGGCCGGGCCCTCGGTGGTCACTCTCCTCTGCTCCTGAACAGCGGCCCAGTATCGGGGCCGCGGCGCTCGTCGCGCTCAAGGCGCCGCGGCGGCCTGGCAGGCTGCCCATGCCGGCTGATCCGGGAGGGGATCGGCGTACGGGTGCCCGGGGGACCCGGTCTGGGGTTGGTGTGGAAAGAGCGGTGCTTGGGGGGGGCTGGCCAGGAACCGGCCAGAGGAATTTCGTATGGTGAAAAACCTCGCAAAGCGCGTGAAGAAAATGGCTTGACAGGCTGTCCACATGTGGGTAACTTCGGCCGCACCTTCCGAGTTTCGTAATCACTTTCCCTGGCTCCCGAGCACCGCGGGGGACACCGGGTCCCGAGAACGCCCGTGAAGCCCCCGGGGGGTAAGGAATCGCCCGGAGGGGCGGGTGTCCCCGGTTGGCCAAGCCCTCTCTTTCCCCGAAAAGAGAGAGGGCGAATCTGTATCCGTGGTGGGAGACCGCCAGCGGACGAAGCCTTGCGATCCGTTCTCCCCGGAATGCCTCTGAGCAGAGAGGCTGACCCGCTTCCTCCCGGGGGAGCGGGCGGGGGAATTTTTGTCCAAGAGAGATGAAGCGAGAGCGAGGAGACACACTTCACGGGGGAGACCTATGACGATCACACCGAGCTCAGGCGCAGACCGGGACAGCGGAAATTTTGCCTTGATCGAGACCCTCAGGAGATGGGGGCTCACGTTCTTTTCGGGTGTCAACGGCGGTGGCGTGATCCATGTCACCAAACACCTTGAGCCCTTCACCGATCTCTCACAGGCGACCGACGGGATTCCCCGGATGCTTACGATGAGTGAATATGTCTCCGGCTTTGTGCCGGTGGGGTATTACCTGGCGTCCGGCCGCATCGCCGCCTCCATCACCACCACCGGCGCCGCGACAAAACTGGGTTCCAGCGGGATCACCGAGGCGAAACTTCACAACATTCCCGCGGTGTACATTATCGCCCTCAATTCCACGATCTCCATCGGCCTGGCTCCCCTGCAGGATGTCTCCGAGTACGGCATGAATGTCGTCCCCCAGCTTCAGGCGGAGTTGGGGGACGGGTGCTTTGTCATCGACAACATCAACAACTTCGAAGACCAGCTCAGGAGAGCGCAGGAGGTGCTCAGCGAGTCCCGGCCAGTCGCCATTGCCTTCCACCCGGATATCTTGTCCAAATCCGTGGAGCCGGATGTGCCGAAGGTTGAGCCGGTGAGAGAGGTCAACAAAGCCGACCTGGAGGAATTCCTCGAGAAGTTCCCGCGGATGGCCACGAAGCGGCGGGTCATCATTTACGTCGGGGAGGAGGCGGCGCGCTGCGAGAAGATCCAGACCCTGACCACCCAACTCTCGGAGTTACTCCAGGCGCCGACCGTCTGGTCGGTGAATGGGGCGAATGCCGTCTCCCCGGAGAATCGGTACGGGTTCGGCTACATCCTGTTTGGGGGGAACGATCGCGCCTTCGAGCTGTGGACGAAAATGAACCAGGATGACATCCTGATCACGCTCGGCTTCGATGCCGGCGAGTACTCCATGAACCTCGGGAAGATCCCCGCACGGTTCGTCTGGCACTTCACCAACCTCAAGGAGCCCTACGGGCACAAGAACGGGGAGTTCAAGCACCGGGTCGCCGGGGAGTACCAGCAGGTGCGGGGGGATATCGGCCTCGCCCTGTCGGAGCTGATCCCGCGGCTGCGGGCGGTGGGGGTCGGGGAGCGGCCGCCGGTGGAACTTCCCGGGAGCCTGAATACGCGGGAGGTCTCCCGGCAGGTCAAGGCCGGCTGCGTGGACTTTGTGGCCTTCTACGAGCAGATCAACAAGTACTGGCAGCGCAACAGCATCGGGTTCGATGACGTGTGCGTGTCCTACAAGGACCGCCAGTATGTCACCCAGCGGCCCCATCCGTGCATCCGGTTCTACACGATGCACCACGGCTCCGCGATGGGCGGCGCCTTCGGCCTCGGGGTCGGGGCGAAGCTCGCCGACCCGAGCCTGCACACCTTCGTCTTCTCGGGGGACGGGTGCTGGCGCCTGTTCGGGGGGGCCCTCGCGGATGCGGCCAACCTCGACTTGCGGATGTTCATCATCAACAATGGCACCTATGGGATCGTGGACAAGGGCCTGGAGATTGTCATCCCGGATTTTGACAAGAGGCTGTATCACTCGAAGTTGCCCAGCATTGACTTTGTGGCCGCGGCGAAGGCGCACGGCTGGGACGGGTTCGCCCTGAAGCCGGACCTGAGCAACCTGAAGGAGATCATGGACGCCTGCTATACGCAGACGGGGCAGTCGATCCTGGTGGACGTGCCAGTGGATACGGATCAGGTCGTCGGGTTGAATCCGAGGCTGCTGAACCTCACGGTGAAGACGTACCTGTAGGCAGGGCGAAGGGCAGGACGCCGGACGTGGCCAGGAATCTGCTGAGGGTGGGGGCGGCCCAGGTCGCCCCCGTCTTTTTCGATCGGGTCGGGACCCTCAAGAAGACCTGCGACTGGATCGCGAAGGCCGGGGAGAAGCAGCTCGATTTGGTGGTCTTCCCCGAGACCTACTTTGCCGCCTACCCGTACTGGCGGGGGGCGGTCTCGGTCCGCCGCTCGACGGAGCTGATCGTCCGGATGCAGGACTGCGCCATCCGGATCCCGGGGGAGGAGACGGAGGTCCTGTGCGAGGAGGCCCGCCGGGCCCACGTCAACTGCGTCATCGGCTGCAACGAACTGGACGATCGGCCCGGCAGCCTCACCCTCTACAACAGCCTCCTCTTCATTGGGCGGGACGGCCGGCTCTTGGGCCGCCATCGGAAGCTCATGCCCACCCACTCGGAGCGGGTCTACTGGGGGATGGGGGACGGGAGTGACATCCGGGTCTTCCCCATGGACATCGGCACCGTGGGGGGCCTCATCTGCTACGAGCACCACATGACGCTCCTCCGGGCCGCCATGGCGATCAAGGGGGAGGAGGTGCACTGCGCCGTCTGGCCCGGCTGGTGGAGCATGGATCGGCACCTCGGGGGGAAGAGCGCGGGGCCGGGCTCGCGGGAGTGCGATATCGAGCCGGCCATCCGCGAGTACGCCATCGAGAACTCGGTCTTCGTGGTCTCCTCCTCCTGGTACCTCCCGCTGGAGGCCATCCCGGACGACCTGAAGGATGTCCTGAAGTACAACCTGGCCGTGGGCGGCTCCTGCATCGTGAATCCGTCGGGCCTCTTCGTCCGGGAGCCGGTCTTCGGGCAGGAGACGCTGGTCGAGGCGACGATTGACCTGGAGGAGCGGCAACTGGCCAAGGCCTACTTTGACGCGGTGGGGCACTATGCGCGCTGGGACCTCCTCTCCCTGAATATCCGGGAGGAGGCCTGGACCCCGACCGGGCCCCGCCGCGTGACACCCCCCCGCCCTGTTGAGCCCCCATCCGATGCCCTCCTGGAGGAGCTGGCCAACCGGCACGAGCTGGACCTCCCGCGCCTCAAGGCCCTCCTGTCGGACCTGCTCCGCCGCCTTCCCGAGGGCTAGCCGGCCCTTTTGCCCTTGACGCCTCTCCCGGCCCTGGGTAGTGTACATTCCCACGAGCGGCGCGCACCTGCCCTCATCCGCCCGGATGGGGGTTTTTCTTCTGGCGCCGGATAGGGCCCGATG
>JBOHQK010000174.1:0-6726 GCA_050732195.1 Methylomirabilales bacterium (SeqCode) | reverse complement strand
CCTCATCGCGATCGGGATCGGCTTCGTCCTCTCCTTCAATTACTCCGAGGTGGTCCTCGCCCTCCTGAAACGGACCCTCACCTTCGCCTTCGCCTTCCAGCGGAGCTACCCCTACCTGGTGGCGCTGCCCCGGGTGGCCCCGGACCTGGTCTTCCTGGCCCCAGCGGAGGCCTTCTGGGCGCACCTGAAGCTGGGGTTTTTCACCGGCCTCCTGGTCGCGCTTCCCGTTGTCCTCTACGAGGCCTGGAAGTTCGTGGCCCCGGGCCTCCTGCGGCAGGAGAAGCGGTTCGCCCTCCCGTTCCTCTTCCTGTCGGTCCTCTTCTTCCTCGGGGGGGTCGCCTTCTGCTACTTCCTCGTCCTCCCCTTTGCCATGAACTTCCTCCTCACCTACAAGACTGAGGGGCTTCGGCCCATGCTCTCGGTGGGCAACTTCATCGACTTCTCCGTGAAGTTCCTCCTCGCCTTCGGGGTCATCTTCCAGTTGCCGCTGGCTATCGCCGTCGGGGCGGCGGCCAACCTCATCTCCGCGAAGTTCCTGGCCCGCAACCGAAAGTACGCCATCCTGATCAACTTCACCATCGCTGCCATCCTCACCCCCACGCCCGACATCTTCAACCAGACCCTGATGGCCGTCCCTCTCACTCTCCTCTACGAGGTCGGGATCCTGGCCGCCCGCCTTATCGAGAAGGCCCGCCGGAAGGCTGCGGTGGCGGAGGCCGCGGGGGAGGCCTGAGGGGCAGGGCGCGTCAGCCGAGCCAGGTCACCGCCACGACCAGCATGCCGAGGAGTGCGCAGTAGAGGGCGAAGGGGGTGAGGGAGCGGGTCCGGAGGTAGCGGAGGAGGGCGCCGATGGCGGCGTAGCCCGTTGCCAGGGCCGCGACGAAGCCGACGAGCAGGGGCGCCCAGGCGACGGGCGCCCCGCCGGCGTGGCGGAGGCCCAGGAGCTGGTGGGCGCCCGCCCCGAGGAGGATGGGGATGGCAAGGAGGAACGAGAACCTGGCCGCCGCCTCCCTGGTGAACCCCAGGAGGAGGCCGGCGGCGATCGTCGCCCCCGAGCGGGAGATGCCCGGCGCGATGGCGACGGCCTGGGCCACGCCGATCCAGACCGCCTCGTACGCGCCGAGGGCCTCCAGGGACCGGGAGCGCCGCCCGGCCCGCTCCGCCACCCCCAGGAGCAGCGCCGTCCCCAGGAGAAACACGCCCACCCAATCAGGCCGCGCGAAGAGCGCCTCGAAGAAGCCCTTGCCGAAGTAGCCGGCCGCCCCCCCCGGCACCGTTCCCACGGCGAGGGCAGTGAGCAGGCGCACGCCGTCCGGCGCGCCCGCGACCAGTCCCCGCGCCAGGCCCGTCAGGTCCCCCCGGAAGTAGAGGAACAGGGAGAGGAGCGTCCCGAGGTGGACGACCACATTAAAGGTAAGGCTGGGATCGGGCCACCCGAGGGCCCAGGGGAGGAGGACCAGGTGGGCCGAACTGCTGACCGGCAAGAACTCCGTCAGGCCCTGGACCGTCCCCAGGACCGTGGCTTCCCAGAGGCTCACGCGACCCCCTCCTGTCCCTGGCTGGCTCCCGCGGGATGATATGCTGGTTGGATCGCGGGGGCAACCGCCCCCCCCGCAGCCTCCCTCCCGGCTCTCCTTGACAACCCCTCCCCCCCCTGTTTTACTCGGAGGCACAGCCCCGTTACCCGGAGCGTTCCATGCCCGAACTCTTCCAGGTGCTCACGGTCGAGGAGGCCGCCGCCCGCTTCCTGCCCCGGATCGCCCCGGTTCCGGAGACCGAGGTGGTCCCGGTGGCGGAAGCGCTGGGGCGGGTCACAGCAGAAGACCTCGCCTCGCCGATGGATCTCCCGGCCTTCCCCCGGAGCAACATGGACGGCTTCTCCGTCCGGGCCGAGGACACCTTCGGGGCCACGGAGGGCCTGCCGGCCTATCTCAAGGTGGCCGGCGAGGTCCCCATGGGGCAGGCGCCGAGGGTCCGCCTCAAGCCGGGGGAGGCGGCGAAGGCCCACACGGGCGGGATGCTGGCCGACGGGGCGGATGCGGTCGTCATCGTGGAGTACACCCAGGCCGTGGACGCCACTACCATCGAGGTGGTCCGGCCCGTGGCCCCCGGCGAGAACGTCATCCAGGTGGGGGAGGACGTGCGGAAAGGGCAGGTCCTCCTCCCCGCAGGGCAGCGTCTCCGGCCCCAGGACCTCGGGGGCCTGACGGCGGTGGGGATCACGACGGTCCGGGTCCGGCGCCAGCCCCGGGTCACCATCGTCTCCTCGGGGGACGAGGTGGTCCCCCCCGACCGGGAGCCCGGGCCGGGCCAGATCCGCGACATCAACACCTACACCATCGGCGCCCTCGTCCGGGAGGCGGGGGCAGTCCCGGTCCCCCTGGGCATCGCGCCGGACCGGGAGGAGGCGCTCCGGGCGTTGGCGGAGAGGGCCGTGGCCGAGGGGGACCTGGCCGTCTTCTCCGCCGGCTCCTCCGTGAGCGTCCGGGACATCACGGCGAAGATCATTCACGGCCTGGGCCGGCCGGGCGTCCTGGTCCACGGCATCTCCATCAAGCCGGGGAAGCCCACCATCCTGGCCCTGGTGGACGGAAAGCCGGTCGTCGGGCTCCCCGGCAACCCCGTCTCTGCCATGGTCATAGCCGAGCTCTTCGTCCTCCCGGCGATCGCGGCACTCCTCGGGCTCCGGGAGCCGCCCCACCGGACCGAGGTGACGGCCGTCCTTGGCAAGAACGTGAACTCCATCCCGGGGCGCGAGGACTACGTCCCGGTGCGGATCACCCGCAAGGACGGGGTCCTCACGGCCGAGCCGGTTTTCGGCAAGTCCAACCTCATCTCCACCCTGGTCCGGGCGGACGGCCTGGTGAAGGTGCCGGCCGACGCCAGCGGAATCCCGGCGGGGGAGCGGGTGACGGTTCGCCTCTTCTGACCATCCGGTGAGCGCATGGTCCATCCCCTGAAGGGCAGGAAGGTTTACCTGGAGGACATCCCCCTCGACGTGGCGGTGGAACGCTTCTTCAGCGCCCTGGACGAGGTCGGGGCCTGCGCCCGCCTGCCGGGGGAAGCCCTCCCGGTGGCCGAGTGCCTGGGGCGCGTGACGGCCCGCCCGGTCTGGGCGGCCCTCTCCTCCCCCCACTACCACGCGGCGGCCATGGATGGGGTGACGGTCCGGGCCAGCGAGACCCGGGGGGCCTCTGAGGCCACCCCCATCCACCTGAAGCTGGGCGAGCAGGCGCGCTGGGTGGACACCGGGGATCCGATCCCGGAGGGGTTCAACGCCGTCATCATGCTGGAGGCCCTGCAGCCGGTCGGGGACGAGGCGGTGGAGATCGTGGCCCCGGTCGCCCCCTGGCACCACGTCCGGCCCATGGGGGAGGACATGGTGGCGACGGAGTTGATCCTGCCCGAGAACCACCGCCTCCGCCCCGTGGACCTGGGGGCCGCGGCCGGCTGCGGCTCAGCCACCCTCCTCGTCCGGCGGAAGCCCCGGGTGGCCATCATCCCCACGGGCACAGAACTGGTCCCCCCCGGGACCGCCGTGAAGCCGGGGGACATCATCGAGTACAACTCCCTCATGCTCGCCGGCCAGGTGGAGGAATGGGGGGGCACCGCGACCCGGTTCCCCATCATCCCCGACGAGTACCCCCGGGTCCTGGAGGCGATCCGGGAGGCACTCAAGGAGCACGACCTGGTGGTGGTGAACGCCGGCTCCTCCGCCGGCTCCGAGGACTTCACCGCGGCAGCCGTGGCGGAGCTGGGAACGCTCCTGGTCCACGGCATCGCCATCCGGCCCGGCCACCCGGTGATCCTGGGGATCGCCGAGAAGAAGCCGGTCCTGGGGATCCCGGGCTACCCGGTCTCGGCCGCCGTCACGTTCGAGTTGCTGGGGCGACCCCTCCTGTGCCGGATCCTGGGCCTGCCGCTGCCGGCCCGGCCCAAGGCCCGGGCCACCCTGACCCGGAAGGTCCTCTCCCCCATGGGGGAAGACGAGTTCCTCCGGGTGAAGGTCGGCCAGGTCGGGGACAAGATCGTGGCCACCCCCGTCTCCCGCGGCGCCGGCGTCATCATGTCCCTGGTCCGGGCCGATGGCGTCGTGAAGATCCCGCGGGGCTCCGAGGGGCTGCACGCCGGGGCCGAGGTCACGGTGGAGCTCTTCCGCGACCCCGAGGAGATCGCCCGGACCATCGTAGCCATCGGGAGCCACGACCTCACGCTGGACTTGCTCGCCTCCTGGCTCCGGCAGCGCCACCCGGACCTCACGCTCGCCTCGGCCAACGTGGGGAGCCTGGGGGGGCTGACGGCGCTGTCCCGGGGGGAGGCCCACCTGGCCGGCGCCCACCTCCTGGACGAGGCGACGGGGGAGTACAACCTCCCCTTCGTCCGCCAGACCCTCCCGGGCGTCCCCGCCGTCCTGGTGAACCTCACGTTCCGGGAGCAGGGGCTCATCGTCCCGAAGGGGAACCCCAAGGGCATCCGGACCCTGGAGGACCTCACGCGCCCGGATCTCCAGTTCATCAACCGGCAGCGGGGTTCCGGGACCCGCATCCTGCTCGACTATCAGTGTAAGCAGCGGGGGATTCCCCCCGCGAGGATCCCCGGCTACGCCCGCGAGGAGTACACCCACCTGAACGTGGCCGCGGCCGTCCGGAGCGGCGCCGCCGATTGCGGCCTCGGCATCCTGGCGGCGGCCCGCGCCCTCGACCTGGACTTCGTCCCGCTGCTGAAGGAGCGCTACGACCTGGTGATCCCCAGGACCCACTACGAGACCCCGCTCCTGGTACCCCTCCTCGCCCTCATCCGCGGCCCGGAGTTCCGGGCCGCCGTCGCCGCCCTGGGGGGCTACGATGTCAGCCGGATGGG
Source organism: Methylomirabilales bacterium (SeqCode) (assembly GCA_050732195.1). Classification (GTDB taxonomy): domain Bacteria; phylum Methylomirabilota; class Methylomirabilia; order Methylomirabilales; family JACPAU01; genus JACPAU01. The sequence continues at coordinate 1,866 of JBOHQK010000174.1, read as the reverse complement.
CGAGGTGGTGGGCAAGGTCTAGCGCCCGGACGGTACCCAACCCAACCCCGCGCTCCGAGACCATCATGCGCTGCCGGTGGAGCCCCGCACTGCTCATCCTGCCCCTCATCCTCGCCCTCCTGGGCGGGACCCGGGAGGTCACCGGCCAGCAGCCGCATCCGGGCGGTCGCCTCCCCAGGTTCGATGTCCAGGGCCACCGCGGAGCCCGGGGCCTGGTCCCCGAGAACACCCTCCCCGCCTTCGAGCGGGCCCTGCAGCTCCGGGTGGACACCCTGGAACTGGACCTCCACTTCACGCGGGACCAGCAGGTGGTGGTCATCCACGACCCGACCCTCACGGCGGGCAAGTGCCGGAAGGTGGTGGCGGACGTGCCGGACCTCCCCGCGGCCATCGCCGGCCTCAGCCTCAAAGACCTCAAGATGGGGTACGCCTGCGATGTCAAGCAGAAGGAGTTCCCGAGGCAGGACCCGGCCTTCCGGGGGGAGATCGCCGGAGGGAACTACGCCATACCCACCCTGCAGGAGGTCTTCGACCTCGTGGCCGCCTTCGGCCGGGCCGCGGACGCCCCCTACGTCCGGCGCGTCCGGTTCAACGCCGAGACCAAGCGGGTCCCGTTCGACCCCCAGCACATCGGCGATGACGGGCAGGCCTTCGAGCGGGCCATCGTCCGGCTCATCGAGCAGAACGGGCTGGTCGGCCGCGTGAGCATCCAGGCCTTCGACCACCGCTCCGCCCTCCGGACCCACCTCCTCAATCCGGCCATCGAGACCGTTGTCCTCACCAGCACCGGCAACCCCGTTCGGCCGGACCTGCTGGCCAAGGAGGCCCGGGCAGCGGTCTGGTCCCCCACCTTCCGCTTCGTGGACCGGGACCTGGTAGAGCAGGCCCACCGGGGCGCTGTCCGGGTCATCCCCTGGACCGTGAACGACGAGGCCGGCATGCGGGCGCTCATCCAGATGGGCGTGGATGGGATCATCACCGATGTCCCGGATGTCTTGATCGATCTCCTCCGGCGCGAGTTCCCGGGCCTCCGCCCCCCATCGCCTTGACACCCGCGGGGCCCCTCCCGGAGAATGGCGGCACCGCCATGCTCCCCGAGAAGGGCACCGTCTTCTTCCCCGAACGGGCGTTCATCGGAACCCCCGCCGACGCGGGTCTCGCCTACGAGGACGTCTTTTTCCGGGCGACCGATGGCGTGCGGCTGCACGCCTGGTGGGTCCCCCATCCCCGGGCCATCGCCACCTGGCTCTGGTTCCACGGCAATGCGGGCAACATCTCCCACCGCCTGGAGAACCTCGCCCTCCTGCACCAGGCGGTGCCGGTCTCCGTCTTCCTCTTCGACTACCGGGAGTACGGGCGGAGCGAGGGAGAGATCTCCAAGGCCGGAACGTTCCTGGACGCCGAGGCGGCCTTCCAGGCTGCCACGGCTTCCGCCGCGGGATCCGGCCTCCCCCTCATCCTCTTCGGCCGCTCTCTGGGGACCGCCCTCGCGGTGCACGTGGCCGCGCGGCACCGATGCGCAGGCTTGGTCCTGGAGGCGGCCTTCACCTCGAGTGCCGACGTGATGCGCCTCTACTTCCCGTTCCTCCCCCCGCCGCCCCCCGGGACACCCACGTACGACTCCCTGGCCCTCATCGCGAACGTCCGCTGCCCCATCCTCTTCCTGCACGGGGAGATGGACGAGGTGATCCCGCTCGAGATGGCCCGGCGCCTCTTCACCGCTGCCCCCGCACCCAAGGCCTTCGAGATCATCCCGGGCGCCGGCCACAACGACACCTATATCGTGGGGGGCGAAGCCTACTTCGAGACCCTGGCCCGCTTCGTGCGGGAAGCCGCGGCCCGGGCGGCCGCGGCCTGATACGGCCG
>JBOHQK010000173.1:0-4167 GCA_050732195.1 Methylomirabilales bacterium (SeqCode) | reverse complement strand
CCGGCGTCAGGAACAGGACCAGGTAGCCGGCCATCACGACCCCCGCGGTCGCGTAGAGCCACGGGAAGATCCCGCTGAAGAACCCGACCATCCCCAGCCCGAGGACGGTCCCCGGGATGGCGTAGCCCACCTGGCAGAGAGTGGAGAGGCCGAAGCCCGTCCCGCGGCGCTCCTGGAGCCAGGCGATGCCCAGGGCGAGCAGCAGGGCGGCCGTGGCCCCGCCGCCGGCGGTCCAGAGACTATTGACGAAGTAGGGAGTCTGGGCCCAGAGGAACGCGGCGAGGGTCGCGGGGCGCATCCGGGCCGCCTGGACGGCCAGGACGGCGATGGGGAGCAGGAAGGCGGCCGTCAGGGTGAGGACGGCGAAGACGAGGGCCGGCAGGCGCGCCCGGCCGAGGGGGACCGGGCGCGGGGGGCGGGCCCCGCCGCCAATCTGGACGTAGCCGGCCCGCCCGAGCAGGTGACGTTGGAGGGCGAGGACCAGGAGCGTGATCCCCGTGAGGATGAGGGAGAGGCCGGCCGGGACGCCCCAGTCCAGCGTCCCCTGCACGTAGTCATAGATGATGGTGGTCAGGGTCCGGACCCGGAGCAACGAGACCACCCCGAAATCGGCCCAGACGTACAGGAACACCATGAGGCTGCCGGCCAGGAGGGCCGGGCGCAGAAGGGGCAGGGTGACGCGCCGGAAGGCCTGCCAGGGGGTGAGGCCGGCCCCCCGCGCCACCTCCACCAGGGCCGGATTCGCGCGCTCGAGAGCCGCCTCCACCAGCAGGTAGATGTAGGGAAACGTGAAGAGCCCGAGGACCCACGCCGCGCCTCCGAGGCCGTAGAAGGAGACTACGCTCACCTGGTGCGCCGGGAGCCCGCGAAGGCGCGCGGCGGCCAGGTCCAGGGCGCCCCCGGGGGCCAGGAGGATTTGGTAGACGATTGCGCCGATGTAGGGCGGGACCGTCAGGGGGAGGGGGGCGAGCCAGCGAAGAAGGCGCCGGCCCGGGAGGTCCGAGCGGGCCACCAGCCAGGCTAACGGAACGGCCAGCGCCAGGGCGAAGGCGGTCGTCCCCACCGCCAGAAGGAAGGTGCGCCCGATGACGGTGGGCAGCCCGAGGGGCCCCACCCGGAGGAGGAACTCCCCCGCGCCCGCGCGCACCCCCATCCAGGCCAAAAAGACGAGGGGGCCCAGGACGAGAAGGGCCACGGCGGCGCCTACCGCCGGGGCGAGGAGCGGCCGGGACCTCCGCCGGAGGGGGAGGGCAAGCGCCATGGAGCCTTACGGGAGGAAGATGCTGCCGAAGAGCCGCTCTACATTGGGCTCCAGTTCCGCCATCTGGACCTGGGTCACGGGAGCCTTCTTGAACTGCCCGAGCCCCCTGATGCCCCGGTCAGCCCCCACGACGGCCACCCGGGGAAGGAGCGGGATCTCGAACTCCCCCTCCACCAGGAGGCGGTTCCCGGCCGGCTTCAGCAGGAAGTCAATGAGGGCTCGCGCCTCGGCCTGGTGCGGGGCGCCTTTGATGATCGCGGCCGTGATGGAGAAGACCGGCGTCCCCATGCCGGTGGGCCCCTGGTCGGGATAGACAATGGCGATGGGGCTGCGGGGGTCCTCCTGGAGCTGGAGCATATAGTAGTAGTGGTTGGTGATTCCGACAGCCACCTCGCCCCGCGCCACCGCGTGCCGGACCTCGGTGTTGTTCTTCAGGACCTTCAGGCCGTTTGCGCGCAGGCCGTCCACGTACTGGCGCGTTGCCGCCTCCCCCTTCAAGGCCATGAGGGCCGCCAGCCAGGAGACCGTGGTCCGCTCCCCCAGGGAGGCCACGGCCACTTGGCCGTTCCACCGGGGGGCGGTCAGGTCGAAGTAGGACTCAGGGGCCTCGGCAGCCTTCACCCGGTCGGTGTTGTAGATCAACACCCGGACCCGGCCCGTGATCCCCACCCAGGCGTGGTCTGCTGCCCGGAACTCTTCCGGGATCTCCCGGGCGTACGGCGAGGCGTAGGGCTCGAGCAGCCCCTTCTGCCGCAATAGCTCTGTAATGCCGGCGGCCGTGCCCAGGAAGACATCCCCCTTGGGGTTGCCCCGCTCCAGTTCGATCCGCCGCGCCAGCTCACCGGCTGCCCCGGTGAGGATGGTCACCCGGATCCCGGTCTCTTTCTGGAAGGCCTCGATGGCCGGGCGGATCAGATCCTCCTTGCGGGCCGAGTAGAGGGTGACCTCGCCCGCCCCGGCAAACGCCGGCGTCAGGAGGACCCCCGCAGCCACCGCTCCGAGCAGGAGACCTGTCCCCTTCAGCCCTCCCCGTCTCCGCTCCGTCTGCCCCCGCGTCGTCATTGGCACCTCCTGTTCTCCGCCAGCCCCTCGGGCCCGATGCTGGCGTCGCAGTCGAACTCGCAGGCGGGGCATGTGGTCGGGCTCTTGCAGCCCCGCCTGTAGGCCCGGAACCGGGCGAGCGTCTCCCGGATCACGGGATCGTCCTGCTGGAAGAACCGGATCAGGTCCACCAGCCGGTCCACCGTCTGGCCGCTCACGAAGTGCTCCAGCAGGCAGGCATCCAGCAGGGCCTGGTCCGGGCTTACCCCCACGACATCCTCCAGGAACCGCCGGAGGATGGCGAAGCGGCCGCTCACCTGCTTCGCCTGCATGAGGCCGCGCTGGGTCAGGCCCACGCCCTGGTAGTGCTGGTGGCGGATGAACCCGTCCCTGCGGAGCGTCCGGAGGGCTAACGAGACCGCCGCCTTCCCCACCTGGAGGCGCTCGGCGACGTCAGTGACCCGGGCGTACCCGCGCTCCGCCTGAAGCTCGTGGATGGCCCGCAAGTAATGCTGCATGCTCGGGCTGAGGGTGAGCGCTCGGTGCCTGCGCGCCAACATGGGGCGTTGCCTCCGCTTGCGTGGAAGACGGAAGTTTAGTGAACTAAACAACGGCACGCTAGCAATCCGATACGCGCGATGTCAAGGGAGAAATGGGGAACGTTGACTTGTCCCCATCCGGAGCGCGCGGGTGGGGGGGCCGGGGCAAGAAATCTCCACTTGACACCTGCTCGATCGTGATTATACTCTACCACTGTATGGTATATAAGGCACTTCGACACGTTTGCGGAGGTGAGCCAACGTAGGCCGGGGGGAGTATCAATGCTTAATGCCGAGACCAAGGGCAAGGCCCTGACGAGACTCAAGAGAATCGAGGGGCAGGTCCAGGGCATCCAGAGGATGGTCGAGGAGGAGAAGTACTGTGTGGACATCCTCCTCCAACTGTCCGCCGTCCAGGGGGCGCTCACCCAGGTGAGCCGGCTTCTCCTGGCCCTGCACATCGAGAGTTGTGTGAAGGAGGCCGTGACCTCCGGCACCGAAGGAGACCGGGGCCGCAAGATCGAGGAGCTGGTGGAGGTCTGTTCCCGGTTCGGCCGCCTGGATGGCCGCTAGCGTGCCGGTCACCCGAGGGAGCGAGGAACCAATGGTGCGCGATCCGGTCTGTGGGATGACGATTGACGAGAGCCAGGCGGCGGCGGTCGCCAGGCACGACGGCAAGACGCACTACTTCTGCGCCGCCTCCTGCCACGCGAAGTTCGTCGCCGACCCGGCGCGGTACCTGGACGGGGCGGTCAAAGGGGAGCCGGTCCCGGCGGCAATCTCGGGGCCGGAGCCGGCGGCAGCGTCGGCGGTCCTGGCCCCGGGAACGGCCGCCACGGCGGGGGAGCCCGCGGCCCGGCTGGACTTCGGCGTCGGCGGGATGTCCTGCGCCTCCTGCGCCTCCACGATCGAGGTGGCCTTGCGGCGGGTCCCGGGGGTGCGCTCCGCCAGCGTGAACTTCGCTGCGGAGCGGGCCACGGTCTTCGCGGCGCCGGGCACGGCACCGGCCGCCGTTCTCGCGGCGGTGCGCGAGGCCGGGTATGAGCCCCGGACCGAGCGCCTGACCATCCCCATCGGCGGCATTTCCTGCGCCTCCTGCATCCAGAAGATCGAGGGGGCGCTCCAGGCTCTCCCCGGGGTCCTCAAGGCCAGCGTGAATCTCGCGACCGCGAAGGCGGCGGTCGAGTACCTCCCGCTTCGGGTGGCTCCGGCCGACCTGCGCCGGGCGATCCGGGAGGTGGGGTACGAGCCGCTCGAGATGGCGGAGGCCTCCGTGGACGCGGAGCGGGCCGCCCGGGAGCGGGAGGTGGCGACCCTGCGGCGGAA
>JBOHQK010000172.1:0-10762 GCA_050732195.1 Methylomirabilales bacterium (SeqCode) | reverse complement strand
GGGGGTCCCATCGGCCTTTGGCCGATGGGGGGAACCACGGGAGGGTTCCCCACGGGGGCCGGGGGCCGGGGCGGCGCCGGCGGCAGGACCCGGACTTTGTCACTTTCATTCTGTCGTTTGTATTAGTGGAAGACTTCGGTCCCGACGCCCTCGGCGGTGAACAGCTCCAGCAGGAGGGCGTGGGGGACCTTGCCATTGATAATGTGGGTCTTCCGGACGCCCCCCTCGAGCGCCCGGAGGCAGGCCCGGACCTTGGGGAGCATCCCCTGCCCGATGACCCCGTCCTCGATGAGCTTCTCCACGTCGTCCCGGCTCAGGGTGGGGTAGAGCTTCCCCGCCCGGTCCAGGATGCCGTCGGTGTCGGTCAGGAGGATGAGTTTCTCCGCCGCCAGCGCCGCGGCGATCTCCCCCGCCGCCAGGTCGGAGTTGATGTTGTAGGTCACCCCCTCCTCGTCCACCCCCGTGGGCGCCACGATGGGGATGAAGCCTCCCTCCTCCAGCGTCCGCAGGATCCGGGGGTTGATCCCCGTGATCTCCCCCACCAGCCCCAGGTCAATGACCTCGGCGTCCGTCCCCTTCCCCTTCCGGGGGACGCTCTTCCGGGCGCGGATCAGCCCGCCATCCTTTCCCGAGAGCCCCACCGCCGGCCCCCCCTTCCGGTTCATCAGGGTGACGAACTCCTGGTTGATGCTCCCCACCAGGACCGTCTCCACGATCCGCATGGTGGCCTCGTCCGTGACCCGGAGGCCGTCGATGAAGGTGGGGGTGAGACCGGCCTGGGCCATGGCCTCACCGATCTGGGGGCCCCCCCCGTGGACGACCACCGGCCGCATCCCCACGTAGCGCATGAGGACGATGTCGGCGACCACGTCCTCCTTGAGGGTGGCGTCGGTCATGGCGGCGCCGCCGTACTTGACCACGACGGTTTTGCCCCAGAAGGCGCGGATATAGGGGAGGGCCTCGGTGAGGACCTGCGCCTTGGCGATGCCGGAGGGGTCCACGGACGCTCCCGGCCGGCTCAGCCGGCCTGCTGCAGGCGCTTCTCCAGCTCCCGGTTGGCCCGGCGGAGCTCCTGGTTGGTCTGGGCCAGCTCCTCCACGCTGTGGGTCAGCTGCTGGAAGAGCTGGGCGTTGGCCAGCGCCAAGGAGACCAGGCAGGAGAGGGTGGCGAAGAGGGCCATGTCGTGCTCGTCGAAGGACTCGCCCGAGCGCTTGTTGTTGGCGTTCAGCACCCCCACCGTCTTCCCGTTCACCTTCACCGGCACGCTCATGAGGGAGCGGGTCGTGTAGTTGGGATAGAAGCGGGACTCACTGAAGGTGGACTCCTGCCGGATGTCCTTGATGAGGAGGGGCTCCCCCTTCTGGGCCACCCAGCCGGCGATCCCCTTCCCCACCTTCGGCCGGGCGCTCCGCTGCACGTCCTCGCGGAGGCCGCGGGCGAAGGCGATGCGGAGGGTCTGGGTCACCTCCTCCACCAGCATAAATGAGACAATCTCCACCTCCAGCACGTCCGTGATCACGTCTATCACGCGCTGGAAGAGGACCTGGTTGTTCTGGAGGAACTCCCCCAGGACGTCCCACCGGACCAGGTTGGCGAGGGTGAGGGCGCTGGCCTTTAACTTCTCGATCTGGGCCTGCCGCCGCTGCGTGGCCTGGCTGCTGCGGGCGAGGAGGGCGGCCCGGCGGACGGTCTGGGTCAGCTCCTCCAGGTTCACCGGCTTGCTCACCACGTCGAAGGCGCCCTCCTTCACGGCGTTGATCGCCCGCTCCGGGGTCCGGTAGCCGGTGACCATGATGACGGGGAGCTCGGGCCGGTCCCGCTTGACCTGGCGCAGGACCTCCATCCCGTCCAGCCCCGGCAGGATGAGGTCCAGGAGGACCACGTGGACCGCCTCCTCCGCCAGGGTCTTCAACCCCTCCTCCCCGCTGGCGGCCGCCACCACCCGGTAGCCCTCCTTGGTCAGGTGGTCCGCCACCAGGGTCCGGAAGAGCCGCTCGTCGTCAATGATCAAAACGCTCTCGCTCACAGGATGTACCGGCTCAGGTCCTCGTTCCGGACCAGCTCCTGCAGCCGCTCCCGGACGTAGGCGGCGTTGATCTCCACGCGGACCCCCAGCATGTGGGGCGCTTCGAAGGAGACCTCGTCCAGGAGCCGCTCCATGATGGTGTAGAGCCGCCGCGCCCCGATGTTCTCCGTGGCCTCGTTGACGCCGGTGGCGATGGCCGCGATCTCCTCCAGGGCATCCTTGGTGAAGTCCAGGGTCACCCCCTCCGTCTGGAGGAGGGCCGTGTACTGCTTGGTGAGAGCGTGCTCCGGCTCCGTGAGGATCCGGACGAAGTCCTGCCGGGTCAGGGGTTGCAGCTCCACCCGGAGCGGGAAGCGCCCCTGCAGCTCCGGGATCAGGTCCGAGGGCTTGGCCGCGTGGAACGCCCCGGCAGCGATGAACAGGACGTGGTCGGTCCGCACCATCCCGTACTTGGTGGGGACGGTGGACCCCTCCACGATGGGGAGGAGATCCCGCTGCACCCCCTCCCGGGAGACGTCGGGGCCGAGCGTCCGCTCCCGCCCGGCGATCTTGTCGATCTCGTCCAGGAAGACGATCCCGGCGTTCTCCACCCGCCGGACCGCCTCCGCCACGACCTCGTCCATGTCGATGAGCTTGCCCGCCTCCTCCTGGGCCAGCAGGCGGCGGGCCTCCCCGACCTTGACCTTCCGCCGCTTCACCCGGCCCGGCAGGAGGTTCCCCAGCATCTCCTGAAGGTTGACGTCCATCTGCCCCATCCCCGCCCCCGGGAAGAACTCCATCACGGGGAAGGCCCTGTCCTTCAGCTCGAGCTCCACCACCCGCTCCTCCAGGACCCCGTCCCGGAGCATCTTGCGGAACTTCTCCCGGGTCTCCTGGGTCGGAGGCCCGGTCGCCGCCTCGAAGCCCGGTGGGACGGGGCGGGCCGCGGGCAGGAGGAGATCCAGGAGGCGCTCCTCGGCCAGCTCCGCCGCCCGGTCCTCCACGCCGCGCGCCCGCTCCCCCTTGATCATGTTGACGGCCAGGTCCGTCAGGTCCCGGATCATGGACTCCACGTCCCGGCCCACGTAGCCCACCTCGGTGTACTTGGAGGCCTCCACCTTCAGGAAGGGGGCGTCGGCCAGCCGGGCCAGCCGGCGCGCGATCTCCGTCTTCCCCACCCCTGTGGGCCCGATCATGATGATGTTCTTCGGCGCCACCTCGTCCCGCAGCTCGGGGGGGAGCTTCTGGCGGCGCCAGCGGTTGCGCAGGGCGATGGCCACGGCCCGCTTCGCCTCCCGCTGGCCGATGACGTACTTGTCGAGTTCCGCCACGATCTGGCGCGGCGTCAGGTGGTCCATCAGAGCTCTTCCATCGTGATGTGCTCGTTCGTGTGGACGCAGAGGGAGGCGGCGATCTTCATGGCCTCCTCGGTGATCGTCCGGGCCTCCAGGTCGGTGTGCTTCACCAGGGCCCGCGCCGCCGCGGCCGCGTAGGGCCCCCCCGACCCGATGGCGATGATCCCGTCATCGGGCTCGATGACGTCCCCGGTCCCCGAGATGAGGAGGGAGTGCTCCTTGTCCACGACGGCGAGGAGCGCCTCCAGGCGCCGCAGGGCCCGGTCCATCCGCCAGTCCTTCGCCAGCTCCACCGCCGCCCGGGGGAGGTTGCCCCGGTACTCCTCCAGCTTCGCCTCGAACTTGGTGAAGAGCGCGAAGGCGTCCGCGGCCGCCCCGGCGAACCCCGCCAGGACCTGGTCGTGGTGCAGCCGGCGGACCTTCCTCGCCGTGTGCTTCATGATGGTGTCGCCAAACGAGACCTGGCCGTCGCCAGCCAGGCAGACTTTCCCCCGGTGCCGGACCGAGAGGATGGTGGTGCCGCGGAATCGCGTCTGCTCGCCCCGCACGTCCCCCTCCCCGTCACGCCTTTGGGTGGGCCCGATCGTACACCTCCATCAGGCGGTCCAGGTGGAGGTGGGTGTACCGCTGCGTCGTGGAGAGCCGGGCGTGGCCCAGCATCTCCTGGATGGCCCGCAGGTCGGCCCCGGCGTCCAGCAGGTGCGTGGCGAAGGAGTGGCGCAGGCCGTGGGGGGTGATCCGGCCGTGAAGCCCCGCCCGCGCTAATCCCGCGGCGAGTCGGCGGGCGACCCCCCGGGCCGTGAGCCTCCCGCCGGCCCGGTTCAGGAAGAGGGCCGCGGCCCCGCCGCTCCCCCGTGCTGTCAGCTCCCCCCGGCGGGCGAGGTATGCCTGGAGGGCCGCCACCGCCCGGGCACCCAGCGGGACGACCCGCTCCTTCCGTCCCTTCCCCAGGACCCGCACCAGCCCCTCCTCCAGGTCCACGTCGGGGAGGTTCAGCCCCGTGAGTTCCCCCACCCGGAGGCCGGAGGAGTAGGCCACCTCGAAGAGGGCGTGGTCCCGGAGGGCCCCCACCGTCCCGCCGGGGGGCCCGGCCAGAAGCTGCGCCGCCTCATCCACGGTCAGGTACCGGGGCAGGCGCTCCGGTCCCCGGGGGGTCGCGACAACCCGGGCCGGGTTCACCTTCAGGGTCCCCTCCCGGCAGCAGAAGCGGAAGAGACCCCGCACCGCTGCCAGCTTCCTTGCCACCGTCCTCCGGGCGTCCCCGGCCTTCAGGCGCGCCGCCACGAAGGCCCGGACGGCCAGGGGGTCCACGCCCTCAGGCGGGACTGGGCCTTCGGCGCGCCCCTCGAGGAAGGCGGCGAACTGGCGCAGGTCGGCGGCGTACGCCCGGCAGGTGCGGGGCGAAGCCCCCTCCATCTCCAGGGCCTTCAGGTACGCCCCGATCCGCTCCCGCACGACCCCTCCCGGCCTTCCCGGCCTAAAGGCGAAAAGGGGGCGGCGCTCGCCTCCCCCTCGGCGCACACAATACGCGGAGTCCCGGCACTCGTCAACCCAAGAATCGACGCCAGGCCTGAAGCTGACCCAGGGCGCGCTCCGCCAGCGCCTCCGCCCTCCTCCGGCGGTCCCGGATGACCCGCGGGAGCGGCGGCAGGAGACCGAAGTTCACGTTCATGGGGGCGAAGTCGGGCGCGGCCGCCTCCGTCACATAGCGGAGAATGGCGCCGAGGAGGGTCTCGGGGGGTGGGACGACGGGAGGCGCGCCCGTGAGGAGCCGGGCCGCGTTCAGGCCGGCCAGGAGGCCGGCTCCCACCGACTCGGTGTACCCCTCCACGCCGATGAGCTGGCCGGCGAAGAGGAGGCCGGGGTCCCCGCGGAACTGGAGGGTGGGCGTAAGGAGCAGGGGACTCGCGATGTAGGTGTTCCGGTGGACGCTCCCGTAGCGCAGGAACTCGGCCTGGCCGAGGCCCGGGATCATCCGGAAGATCCGCTGCTGCTCCCCCCGCCGCATCCGGGTCTGAAACCCGACCAGGCTGTACATCGCGCCGGCGGCATCCTCCCGGCGCAGCTGCACCACGGCGTGGGGGCGCTTGCCGGTCCGCGGATTCGTGAGGCCGACCGGCTTCATGGGGCCGAAGCAGAGGGTCTCCTTTCCCCGGCGGGCCAGCTCCTCGATGGGGAGGCAGCCCTCGAAGAAGGGGGTTTCCTCGAAGGGGTGCAGGGGGTACAGCTCGGCGGCCCGGAGGGCGTCCCAGAAGGCCGTGTACTCCGCCTCGTTCATAGGGCAGTTCAGGTAGTCGTCCCCTCCCTTCCCGTACCGGGAGGCGGCGAAGGCCACCGTCCTGTCCACGGAGTCCGCGGCCACGATGGGCGAGATCGCGTCGTAGAAGAAGAGGCGGGCCCGGGGGGCGGCGGCAGGGCTGAGCCCGGGGCGCCCCTCCGCCTCCCCCAGGAACCGGGCGAACAGGGCGCAGAGGTCTTCCGCGAGAGCATCGGAGGTGAGGGGGCCGGTGGCCACGATGCAGGGCCGGTCGGGCGGGAGGGCCTTCACCTCCTCCCGGATGATAGTGATGCGGGGGTGCCCGGCCAGACGGGCGGTCACCCCGGCGGCGAAGGCCTCCCGGTCCACGGCCAGCGCAGTTCCGGCGGGGACGGCATGGCGCTTGCCCACCTCCAGGATGAGGGATCCCAGCCGGCCCAGCTCGGCGTTCAGCAGGCCGCTGGCCGTGGTCAGCTCCAGGGACTTCAGGGAGTTGCTGCAGACCAACTCGGCCAGGTGGGCGGTCTTGTGGGCGGGGGTGGGGACGGCCGGCCGCATCTCGTAGAGGTGCACCGCCGCGCCGGCCTCGGCGGCCTGCCAGGCCGCCTCCGCCCCGCTGAGACCGCCGCCGATCACTGTCACAACGGGGGCCATAGGGGTCTCTAGGAAGCCGGGGCCGCCGCCGGCTCCAGTGCGCCGGGGGCCCTGCTGAAGTCGCACCCCTCCGCAGCGCACTGGAGCGTCACCTCACCCCCCCGCTTCCGCTTCTCTACCAGGAATCTGGCCCCGCACCGGGGGCAGGGCTCGGGGACGGGCCGGTCCCACAGGGCAAAGGCGCAGGTCGGGTAGGTGCTGCAGCCGTAGAAGGGCCTCCCCCGCTTGGTCCGCCTCTGGGCGAGTGGCGCCCCGCACTGGGGACAATCCACGCCGATGGGAAGCGGCTTGATGGCCTTGCACTTCGGGTAGGTGGAGCAGGAGAGGAACCGGCCGTACCGGCCGGTCCGGATCACCATGGGCGCCCCGCACTTCTCGCAGGTCTCCTTCGTCGGCTCCGGGGGGGGCGCGGCGGCCCGCTTCCCCCCGTCCACCCGGACCACCGTCCGGCACTCCGGATAGCCGGAGCAGGCGAGGAAGTGGCCGTACCGCCCCTTTTTCAGAACCATGGGCCGGCCGCACTTCTCGCAGGCCTGCGGCGCCCCCTCGGGGAGAGCCACCTCCGCGGCCGCCCCGTCCCCGCCTTCCCGCGGCACCTCGCGGGTCGCCTTGCACTTGGGGTAGGTGGAGCAGGCCAGGAACTTCCCGAACCGACCCCACTTGATCACCATGGGGGCGCCGCACTTCTCGCACCGCTCCTCCGTCTCCTCCTCCATGGCCTTGATGTTGACCATGGAGGCCTTCGCCTCCTTCAGCCACTTGGCGAAGAAGTGGTAGAAGCGGTGCATCTCTTCGAGCCACTCCGCCTTCCCCTCCTCAATCTCGTCCAGCCGGCTCTCCATGAGGGCGGTGAACTCGTAGTCCATGATCCGGGGGAAGGACTTGAGGAGGAGATCCACCACGATCCCCCCCAACTCCGTGGGGATGAACTTCCCCTTCTCCTTCACCACGTAGTCCCGGTTCTGGATGACGGAGAGGATGGCGGCGTAGGTGCTGGGCCGGCCGATGCCCCGCTCCTCCAGCTCCTTCACCAGGGTCGCCTCGGTGTAGCGGGGCGGGGGCTGGGTGAAGTGCTGCTCCGGGTGGAGGCCACGGAGGGCCAGGATCTCCCCCTCCCGCATCGGGGGGAGGGTGAGCTCCGCCGCCTCGCCGTTGCCGTTCTCCTCCTCCGCCTCGTGGGGCGGACGCTTCGGGACCTCGTCGATCCCCTCCACGTACACCTGCATGAATCCCGGGAACCGCATCACCCGCCCGGTGGCCCGCAGGAGGAACCGTCCCGCAGCGATGTCGGCCGTGGTGACATCGAAGAGCGCCGGCGGCATCTGGGAGGCGACGAACCGGTTCCAGATGAGGGTGTACAGGGACAGTTGGTCCCTGGTGAGATAGGCCCGGACCGTCCCCGGCTCCCGCATGACGGAGGTGGGCCGGATGGCCTCGTGGGCCTCCTGGGCGCCCCGGGCGCTCTTGTAGGCCGGGGGGGTCTCCGGGAGGAAGCCCCCCCCGAACTTCTCGGCGATGTAGGCCCGGACTTCCGCCACCGCCTCGGCTGACACCCGGGTGGAGTCGGTCCGCATATAGGTGATGAGGCCGACCGCCCCCTCCTCCCCCAGCTCGATCCCCTCGTACAGTTGCTGGGCCACCTGCATCGTCTTCCGGGCCGTGAAGCCCAGCTTCCGAGCCCCCTCCTGCTGCAGCTTGCTGGTGATGAAGGGGGGGACGGGGTGCCGCCTCCGCTCCTTGGTGGCGAGGTGGGCCACCCGGAAGGTCACCCGCTCCAGCTCCCCCACCACGGCCGCCGCCGCAGCCTGGTCCGGGAGGCGGACCTTCTCCCCGTCGACCCTGAGGAGCCGCGCCGTGAACTCCGGGGGCTGGCCCGCGGCAAGCCGCGCGTCCACCGTCCAGTACTCGGTGGGGACGAAGGCCCGGACCTCCTTCTCACGGTCCACGACGAGGCGCAGCGCCACCGACTGGACCCGGCCCGCCGAGATCCCCCGCCGCACCTTCTCCCACAGGAGGGGGCTGATCTTGTAGCCCACGAGGCGATCCAGGATCCGGCGGGCCTGCTGGGCCTCCACCTTCCGGGAATCGATCTTCCCCGGGTTGGCGAAGGCCTGCTGCACGGCCCGCTTGGTGATCTCGTTGAAGAGGACCCGGTGGACCGGCTTGCGCGCCCCCTTCAGCTCCTGGGCCAGGTGCCAGCCGATCGCCTCCCCCTCCCGGTCCGGGTCGGTGGCCAGGAAGACGGCGGCGGAGGCCTTGGCCGCTTTCTTCAGTTCGGCCACCACCTTCTCCCGGCCCTTGATCACCTCGTACTGCGGCTTGAAGTTATGCTCCACGTCCACCGCCAGCTTCTTGACCGGCAGGTCGCGGACGTGCCCCAGGGAGGCCTTGACCACGTAGTTCCGCCCCAGGAACTTGTTGATGGTCTTCGCCTTGGCCGGGGACTCTACGATGACCAGCGACTTGGGCACGGTGCGTCTCGCTCCTCTCGGCGAGCGGCTACTTCTGTATGATGACGCAGGATGCCGGGCCCGCGCCCGGCCATCCCATCCGAGTATTATACCCGATCGGCAGCCCTGACGTAGGTCTGGCCCGGCAGTTGTCGGACGAACCCTGCCATCTCCAGGGCCAGGAGGCCCGCCGCCACCCGCCCAGCGGGAAGCGCGGCACGGGTCGCCAGCGTATCAATGTGGGCCGGCTCGCCGGCCAGCACCCCCCAGATCACCCGCGCCTCCTCCGGGAGCTCCTCGGGGAGGGCGAGGGGCGGAGCCGCCGCGGGCCTCACCCAGCCCGGGATCAATTCCTCCAGCACGTCGGCCCAGTCCTCCGTGAGCTTCGCCCCCGCCTTGATGAGCCGGTTGGCCCCGGCCGAGGTGGGGGCCGTGACGGGGCCGGGGACAGCGAACACCTCCCGGTTTTGCTCCAGGGCGCAGCGGGCCGTGACGAGCGCCCCGCTCCGCTCCGCCGCCTCCACCACGACCACGCCGCGGCAGAGCCCGCTGATGATCCGGTTGCGCCGGGGGAAGTTCACCGGCAGCGGGCGCGTCCCCAGCGGGAACTCGCTCAGGAGCGCCCCCCGGCGAACCACGCTTTCGGCCAGGGCGCTCGATCCGGCGGGATAGGTCACGTCGAGGCCACAGCCCAGAACCCCCACCGTGACCCCTCCCGCCTGGAGCGCCCCCCGGTGGGCCGCCGCATCGATCCCCCGAGCGAAGCCGCTCACCACGGCCAGGCCGGCCCGAGTCAGGTCGCCCGCCAGCCCCTCCGCCACCATCCGGCCGTAGGGGGTGGCCTGCCGGGCCCCCACCACCGCCACCGCCATCACCTCGGGGGAAGGAAGGCTTCCCCGGATGAAGAGGGCCGGGGGGGGATCCGGGATCTGGCGGAGGAGGGGCGGATAGGCCGGGTCGGTGAGGGTGAGGGCAAAGCCCCCGAGGGCGTCCAGGCGGCGCAGTTCGCGAGCGACCTCCTCGGCCGACGCCGGATCGCGGAGGCGCGCGGCCACATCCCGCGTCACCCCGGGGACAGCAGTCAGGGCTTCGGACGATGCGGCCCGGAGGGCCCGGGCTTCTCCGAAGCGGGCCAGGAGGCCCGCTGCCCCTGCCGGCGGTAGGCCCGGCAGGAGCGCGAGGGCGACCAGGGCTTCCCTCTCGTCCACGCCCGCCCCTCCCGCCGCCGTCGCGGGCCCGCGCCTTACGGCATCTTCGCCGCCAGCCGGATCCGGTCCCCGACGTGGAGGTCGAGGTCGCTCCGCAGGACCCGCGCCGTCGCGGTCCGCTCGGTCACCCGGACCACCACCAGTTCCCCGTGCAGGGTGGGGCTGAGGCGGATCGCCCCCCATGCGCGGGGATCGGCGGCGAACCCGGTCTCCCGGTGGACCGAGAAAACGTCGCCCGGGACGATGCCAGCCTTGAGCCCCAGGTCAATGTAGACGATGTGAAGTTCCCCCAGCGAGACGCGGCTCAGGTCGCTCAGAACGATCATCCCATCCGCGCTGAGGGCGGTCGGGACCGCCCTGCCCAGCGCCGGGATCTCGGTCTCCTGGTACCGGAGGAGCGTATCCCCCGCCGTCATGTCTTCGCACGCGTAGATGACCTTCGCCCGGACGGATCGGTCCTGGACCTCCGTCACCTGGAGGAGCCCGCGGCTCCGGACGAGGCGCCCCAGGCCGCCGCCGGTCCTGGGATGGGCGACCGCTGTTTCCTGGCGGACGACCTGGAGGACCTCCCCCACCTGCACGGAGGTTCCGGGACGGAGGGTCAGGAAGACCGTGTCCGGAGGCCGGACCATGATGCTGTCCTGGAGCGGGCGGAGGATGTTCCCGACGCCCAGGGGGCCCCCCTCGTGGATGAACCCCAGGCAGAGGTACTGTCCGCGGGTCACGACCGGGATGAGAGCCGGCGGGGGCGTGATCAAGGTCGGAGCCCTCTCTGACTCCTTGGGCGGTTCCGCCGGGCCGGCCGGCGCGGCCGGGACGCCCGGGACGGTCGG
>JBOHQK010000171.1:0-4244 GCA_050732195.1 Methylomirabilales bacterium (SeqCode) | reverse complement strand
GCCCGCAGCCGCGGGGCGACCTACCAGGAGATCGCCGCGGCCGGGGGCGGCATCCAGGCCACGGTCCGCGCGACCCGCGAGGCCTCCCCGGCGGAGCTGTTCCGCCTGGCCTGGGACCGCCTGGCCTCGTGCCTCTGCCACGGGAGCACCACGGTCGAGGTCAAGAGCGGCTACGGCCTCTCCCCGGAGAGTGAGCTCACGTGCCTCCGGGTCCTCCGCCGCCTCGCCGAAACCCACCCGGCCGACGTCGTCTCCACCTTCCTGGGCGCCCACGCGCTGCCCTCCGAGTTCGCCTCCCGCCGGGATGCCTACGTGGACTGTGTGCTGGAGGAGATGCTCCCGGCGGTCGCCGCCGAGGGACTGGCGGAGTTCTGCGACATCTTCTGCGAGGAGAGCTACTTCACGCCAGCCCAGAGCGAGCGGATCCTGCGGGCGGCAGGGCGCCGGGGGCTCAAAGCCAAGATCCACGCCGACGAGTTTGGCGCGTCGGGAGGGGCCGAGGTGGCGGCGGCGGTCGGGGCTGTCTCTGCCGACCACCTCCTCTCTGTGACCGAGGGAGGGATCCAGGCCCTCAAGGCGGCGGGCGTCGTGGCCACCCTCCTCCCGGGCACGGCCTCCTTCCTCGGCCTCGGCCGCTACGCGCCGGCGCGGGCCATGCTCGCCGCCGGGCTCACGGTCGCCCTCGCCACCGACTTCAACCCCGGTACCTGCATGACCGAAAGCATGCCTCTGATCATGAATCTGGCCTGCACCCAGATGCGGATGAGTCCCGAGGAGGCGCTGCTCGCCGCCACGATGGGAGGGGCCGCTGCGCTGGCCCGGACGGCGACGGTCGGGTCCCTTCGGCCCGGGAAGCAGGCGGACATTCTGATCCTTGACCGCCCCAACCACCTGCACCTGGCCTACCACTTCGGCGTGAACCCGGTGCGGACCGTCGTCACGCGCGGGCGCGTCGTGGTGGAGGATTGGCACCTCGCCCTGCCCCGCCCGGAGGGGGCGTGAGGGTCCGCCTGGGGGTCGTGGCGGACGACCTGACGGGGGCCAACGCCGTCGGCGCTCAGTTGGCCGAGACGGGCCTGCCGAGCATCGTGACGGCCGATCCGGCGGCGCTGGCCGCGGGTGCCACCGACCTGCCCGCGGCGGTCCTCGACGTGGACAGCCGGGCGGACGTGCCGGAACGGGCCGCCGCCAAGGTCCGGGCGGCGGTCCCGGCCCTCAGGGGGTGGGGGGCCGGCATCTTCTATAAGAAGACCGACTCCACGCTCCGCGGGAATCTGGGCGCGGAGCTGGACGCTTTCCGGGACGCAACCGGTACCTTGGCCCTCCCGTTTGTCCCGGCCTCTCCCCTGAACGCCTGTGTAACCGTAGACGGGGTGCAGTTGGTGGAGGGCCGCCCGCTCGCCGAGACCCCGATCGCCCGCCGGGCCATCCCGCCCATCCCCCACTCCGCCGTCGCCGCGATCCTCGGGCAGCAGAGCCGTGCCGCCGTCGCGGCCATCCCCCTCGGCACGATCCGCGGGGGGTGCGATGCTCTCCGGGCGGCCCTCCGCGAGGCCGCGGGGCGCGCATCCGTCCTCCTCTGCGACGCCGCCACGCTCGCCGACGTGGGGGCCGTCGCGGCCGCCTGCGTGAAGGAGGGCCTCGGCGGAGCCGCCGCCGGTGGCGTGGAGTTCTGCCAGGAACTGGCCCGCCTGCTCCTCCCGCGCCGGGCCTCCCCGGTCCTCCTCGTGGTCGGGAGTCTGGAGGAGGTGAGCGACCGGCAGGTAGCCCGTCTCCTCACGGCGGGCGGGACGCTCCCCTTTGTCGGCGAGCCCGCGGCCCTCCTGACCGCAGCGGGGCGCGAGGCGGCGGAGGCGGCGGTGGCTGCGCTGGCCTCTCGCGCGGCCGCCGAGGGGCAGGACCTGCTCATCCGGACGCGCGCCGATCTCGAGGCTGCCGAGGCCGCGTTCAGGGCAGGGCGGGCCCGGGGCCTCGAGGCGGGCGGGACGCGCCTCGCCATCGCCGAGGGGCTCGGGCGGCTCACCGCGGCCGCAGCGGCCGCGGTCCCCCTCGGGGGGCTCGTTCTCGTGGGCGGGGACACCACGGCTGCCGTGTACCGCGTGCTCGGGGCCACGGGGACCCTCATCGAGGGGGTGCTGGCTCCCTCGGTCCCCCTCGGGCGGCTCCAGGGGGGGCGCTGCGCCGACCTCCCGGTCGTCACGAAGCCGGGAGGCTGGGGGGAGGAGGCAGTCCTGGTGGCGGCGGTGCGGGCGTTGCGGCGGACGCGCCCGCGATCCGCGCCATAGGCGAGTTTCTTTCCGTGAAACGCCTTGACGGCTCCCACGCCGGTTGCTAGTCTGACGCATCATCCGACAGCGGCTCAGAACGTGAGTGGGGCCTCATCGTGTCCTTCCTCCTCGACCGTCTGGAGACATGGCTGGCCCTTTTCGCCTGGACCCGGGGCACGGCGAGCCTGCTCCGCGGCGTGCGCCGGGGGCCGGTCATCCCGCCAGCCCGCCCGCGACCCGCCTCGAGGGGGCCGGTCGAGCTGCCCACTCTCGATACCGTCGAGCGGGCCGTCGCGAACGCCCGGGCGGCCCTCCTCGGGCTGCAAGCCGCTGAGGGGCACTGGGTCGGCCTCCTCGAGGCCGATGTCACCATCACTGCCGAGTACTGCCTGCTGCAGCACCTGCTCGGCCGCGTGGATACGCGGCGGGAGCGGAAGGCCGTGGCCCACATCCGGGACCTCCAACTCCCGGAGGGGGGATGGGGCATCTACCCTGGCGGGAGGAGCGACCTCAGCGCCACCGCGAAGGCCTACTTCGCCTGCAAACTGGCGGGCGTCTCCCCGGAGGAGCCCTGGATGCGCCGAGCGCGCCAGGTGGTCCTGGACCTGGGCGGTCTCAACCGGGTCAACGTCTTCACCAAGATCACCCTGGCCCTCTTCGGCCAGTACGATTGGCGGGGCATCCCCTGCATGCCGGTCGAGATCATGCTCCTGCCGCCCGGGGCCCCCTTCAGCATCTACCAGATGTCGTACTGGTCCCGGACGGTCCTGGTCCCCCTCCTGATCCTGTTCCACTCCCGGCCGGTTCACCCCTTGCCGCCATCCCTCGGCCTGGACGAACTGTACCGGGGCCCGCGGGAGGGGGCGGAGGCACGCCACCTGCGGGACCACGGGCTGCTCAGCCTGAAGAGCGCCTTCCTCGTCCTGGATCACGTCCTTCGCCTCTACGACCGGTACCATCCGGGGCGCCTGCGGCGCGCCGCGCTCCGCCGGACAGAGGCCTGGCTCCTCCCCCGCGTGCAGACGCCGGGAGGCCTGGGTGGCATCTACCCGGCCATGGCCAACGCCGTCCTCGCGCTTCGCTGCCTCGGCTACCCCGATGGGCATCCCCTCGTGGAACAGGGCGTCGCGGCCATCGAGGCCCTGGTCGCGGAGGGACCCGACCGGCTTCAAGTGCAGCCCTGCCTCTCGCCGGTCTGGGACACCGCGCTGGCCGTCCAGGCGCTCCTGGAGGCGGGGCTCCACGCAGACGACCCCGCCCTCGTGCGGGCCGGGACCTGGCTGCTTGACCGGCAGGTCAAGGTGCCAGGGGACTGGCAGGTCAATCGGCCGGGCCTCGAGCCCGCCGGCTGGCCGTTCCAGTTCACCAATGATTTCTACCCGGACAACGATGACACGGCGGTGGCCCTGATGGCCCTCACGCGCCTGCGCCTCCCCCACACGGAGCGGCAGGAGGCGGCGATCCGGCGGGGGCTTGCCTGGCTCCTCGGCATGCAGGGGGAGGACGGCGGCTGGGGCTCCTTCGACGCAGACAACGACCGCCTCTGGCTGAATAATATCCCTTTCGCGGACCACGGCGCCCTGCTGGACCCCAGCACCGAGGACCTGACGGGACGCGCCCTGGACGCCCTGGGGCACCTCGGGTACGGCCCCGACTTCCCCCCCGCCCGCCGGGCCCTCCGCTTTCTCCGGGCGACGCAGGTTCCCGGCGGGGGCTGGTACGGCCGGTGGGGGGTGAACTACCTTTACGGGACGTGGTCGGTGATACGGGGCCTGAGGGCCATCGGGGAACTGCCGGATCAGTCTTACGCACTGGAGGCGCTCGACTGGCTGGAGGGGGTCCAGAACCCCGATGGGGGATGGGGGGAGTCCTGCGACTCCTACGCCGACCCGGCCCGCGCCGGGACCGGGCCGAGCACGCCGAGCCAGACGGCCTGGGCCCTGATGGGGCTCGTGGCCGGTGGCCGGGCGCGGGGAG
>JBOHQK010000170.1:0-7497 GCA_050732195.1 Methylomirabilales bacterium (SeqCode) | reverse complement strand
CGCGTCTCGTGGGCGATGCCGGCGGCCAGTTCGCCGACGGCGGCCAGGCGGGCGGAGCGGACCTGCTCCGCCTGGGCGACCAGCAGGTCCTCGTGGGACTGGCGGAGGTTCTCGTAGAGACGGGCATTCTCGATGGCGGAGGCCGCGTGCTGCGCGAAGATCCGGAGGGTCTGCAGGGACTCCGGGGGGATGGGCCGCCGCGTCACCTTGTTATCCACTCCGAAGACGCCCACGCTCCGACCGCGCGCCACCATGGGGACGACGGCGAAGGCGCGGGTGCGCAAGGCAGCGACCTGGGCCAAGGGAGGCTTCAGCCGGAGGGCGGCCGGGAGCGGGGCATCCGCGGGGAAGAAGAAGTCGGCCTGGTCCCGGTAGGCCCTGGCAAAGGCTCCGCCCTCGTCCGAGAGAGGAAGAGCCAGACCCTTGAGGCGGGGCAGTTCACCGCTCACGTCCCGGGCGGCGGTGAGACGGAGTTCCCGCTCGTCGGGATCCGGGAGGAAGACGGTCGCCCGGTCCAGACTCAGGACTTCCTGGACCGTCTGGACGATGAGGTCGAGCCGGGCCGCCTCCGGCATGGGCGCCTGCACGCTGACCGAGAGCCGGTAGAACTCCTGGAGCTGGCGGTTGACCGCCTCGAGCTGGCGGAGGGAAGCGTGCAAGCGCTCGTACAGGCGGGCGTTCTGGACAGCGACGGCCGCCTGGCTGGCCAGCGTGCTCAGCGTTTCAACCTGCTCTTCGGTGAAGGGGACCGGACGCCGGTTCGCCACCCAGAGGATGCCCAGGATCTTCCCTTGGTGCAGGAGGGGAAGCGCCGCCGCCGCCGTGACCCCCTCGCGCCGCACCCGGTCATCGAAAGGGTGGGTGATCCGGGGGTCCGCCAGGTAGTCGGCGGTCACGAAGGCCTCCCCCGTCTCCAGGACCTTCCCCCCCAGGCCCTGGCCCGGGACAATCTTCAGATCTATGAAGGCAGGGGTGGGGCTCCCGGCGCTCGCCATGATCGTGGCCACCTTCGTCTCCGGGTCAAAGGGGGCGATGACCGCCGTGTCACTCCCCACCAGTGCCTGGGCGTGGCGGACGATGGCCTGCAGAACGTCAGAGAGGCGGAGGCTCGAGGAGACGTGGCGGCTGGTCTCGAAGAGAGCCTGGAGCGACTCCGCCATCTTGTTGAAGGCGGCCGCCACCTCCCCCAGTTCGTCGCCCGAAAAGACCGGGATCCGACGGGTCAGCTTCCCCCGCGCCAGGTCCCGGGCCGCCTCGGTGAGGGCTTGCATGGGAAGGGCAACGCGCCGTCCCTGGATGAACGCCAGCCCGACGCCGGCCACGAGGGCAAGCCCTCCCAGGAGGAGAATCGAGTCGCGGGTCTCCCTGATCCCCCGGAGCGGCTCCTCGAGCGAGATGGCCAGGCGCGCTACAGCCCGGCGGGTGTTCACGACCAGGACAGGAGTGGCAAAGTCCATGGCCCGGGTCCCGTCTTCCAGGAGGACCTCCTGCACCCGGGGCGCATCCACCCGCAGCGCCCCGAGGCTGGCCGGGTCATCCAGGACCCGCCCCACCTGGCCGGCGTCGCTGTGGACGCGGACGCGGCCGCCGAAGTCGAGGAGCATGGCGTAGCGGATGTCGGGGCGGCTGGCGATGCTCCCGACCTCTATCTGGAGGAGCAGGAAATCGTCCGCCACGATCCCCTGGACACTGCTGAAGGCGAGGAGCTGAACGAGGTGCGTGCCCTCCTTCCGGACCTGGCCGAGCAGGGCCCGCTCCTGCACGAGGAGAACGCTGGGGAGGAGGATCGCAAAGAGGAGGACGATCGAGAAGGTCAGCTGGAGGGCAAACTTCTGCCGGAGGCTGAGGCGGGCATAACGCGCGCGCATCCACCTCATGGCGCCCCCCGAGGGAGAGACAGAGCAGGCAGCCGGCCAACGCTGGAGGCGAGCGGCGCGAATGGAGAGAGCGGTGCGCCGGGAGGGTGCCCCTCTCTTAGCCCGGACCGGCGCCCCTGTCAAGCCCCGGGTCCTTGACAGTCACCCCGTGGGATGGTAAGAGGCGGGCACCGCCGCCGTTCTTTCCCTGAGGATTCTCCCCGCGGCCGGGGAGGGAGGGCCCCGTGCCGTTCCGGGCCCACCGGTGCGTACACCGGTCGGTCGAGGAGGACCTGGAGGCTACCCGCCGGCAGGGTGAGGCTGCGCGGGCGGCCCGCCGGGCCCTCGGGGGGCGGTCCGGCCGCCTCGGGAACATCGCCTACCTGGAGGACGACGGCACCCTCCTCACCCGCGACGGGCTCTGGCTCCTCGCGGCGGCGGCGCGCCGGTTCTTCGTGGAACTCGCGGCCGACGCCTTCGACTTCGTCTCCTTCTTCCCCCAGACCGGCCCGGACGACGGCGCCTTCCACCTCCCCATCCACAACGCCGACCAGGGGATCGGCAAGCCGGCCGTGGACCGCCGCGCATCCTACGGCGAGACCTCCCGCCTCCAGAGCGTTCACCTCTTCTATCCGCTCCCCGCGCTCCCCGCGAATCCCACGGAGCGCCTGCCGGACAACAACGACACGGTTCTCTCTCTGATTGCCCAGGAGGTGGGCCACCGCTGGGGGGCCTCGGTCCGCTTCCGGGACCCGGTGGGTCGCCTGAGCGGGGACCTGCTGGGGCGAGACGGGAGTCACTGGAGCTTCTTCCTCGATACCGGGGCCTCTGCCTTGGAAGGAAACCGGTGGGAGGCCATCGGACGGCACCACTGGAGCCTGACGCCGACCGACGGCTACTCCCCCCTCGACCAGTACCTGATGGGCCTGCGCCCGCCGGGGGAGGTCCCGCCCCTCAGGTTGCTCCGGCGCGCCCGGGACCCCGACGGCCGGTCGTGGTCCGCGAGCGACCGGCCGACCACCGGGGTGCGCCTGGCGGCATCGGTGGAGGAGATTCCGCTGGCGGCCATCGCGGCTGCGGAGGGGCCGCGCGCTCCCCCGCCCCGGCCCGGGCAACAATTTCGCCACGCCTTCGTCCTCCTCCTCCGGCGGCACGAGGGGCTGCTCGGGGCCCGGGTGCGCCAGTTGGACCGGATCCGGGGGTTCTGGGAGGCCCACTTCTTCCGCGCGACCGAGGGGCGGGCAACCCTCAGCACGGCGCTCTGATGGATCCCTGGCCGCCGGCAGGCCCGGAGCAACGCGAGACCCTGGCGGCGCATCTGGCCGCCTGGCGCGGCGCGGCCGGCCGAGGCCTTGCGCGGGCCTTGCGCCGGCAGGTTCGGCCGGGGAGCCAGGTCGCCGTGGCGGGAGCCGGGGTGGGGCTCCTGGCACTCCACCTGGCGCGGGCGACCCTCCGGGCTGCCCGGAGGGTCCACATCCTGGAAGGGGACCCGGTTTCAAAAATCGGCAGGGTGCTGGCTGCCGCGCCCGGCCTGGGAGGTCGGGTGCGCTTCCTCTCCCCCACGGGAGGGAAGTTGTCGGCGCCGGTGGACCTCATCGTCCTGAGAGCGGAAAGGGGGACCCCCGTCTGGGCTCTCCCCCTCTGGGCCGCCGCGGCGTGGGCCCGCTGCGGCGGGCCCACAACCCGGGTCTTCCCCCCGTGGCTCGACATCACGATGGCGCCAACGCGGGACCCGATCCTCCACGGGGCGACCGCCGCCTTCTGGCGGCGCGGCGTCGCTGGCGTCCGCTTCGAGAGCGCGGCGGGCACCCTGCTCCAGGCACCTATCCTCACCCGCGCGGCGCGGCTCGACTGGCTGGCACCGCCGGTGACGGCCCGGTACCCACTCGCAGGTCTGGCCTGCTTGCAGGTGAACGCACTCTTCCGGATTACCCGGGAGGGCGATCTAACGGGATTCGCCCTTCTCGCGAGTGAAGCGGCTGGAACGCCCGGCCTCCCCGCGCCCCACGGGCAGGGCGTGCTCCTCCCCCTGCCGGAGCCCACGCCGGTAAGGCGGGGGAGCGTGGTCCGGGCCGATGTCGTTTGGTGGCCGGGGCCAACGGGGGGAGGGTGGGAGTGGCGCTGGGCGCTCCAGGTCGCGGACGGGGCATGGAAGCGGGGAAGGAGGACCCATGGCACAGCGAGGACGACGGGGAAAGAGCCGGCGGAAGCCCAGTGGAGGAGCGAGGGGGGGCGGCGGGGCGGCCCTGGAGAGGCTGATCCGGGTCCCCGAGCCCGTCGAGGGACGGTACCGGGACGAAGCGGAGGCAGCGCTCGCCTGCCTTCAGTACCTCCACGACTTTCTGCGGGCCGCGGAAGAGGCCGGGACCTTCGATCGGGACCGGGACCGCGACAGAGACTGGGATCGTGATCGGGACAGAGATCGGGACAGGGACCGGGACCGGTAGGGCGCAGGCCCTGGGAGGGAGGGTAACGATGACTCGATTCCGGTGGGGGCTCCTCGCCCTCCTCGCAACGCTGGCTTCCGGCCTTCCCGTTCCGGGATCCGTCTGGGCGGAGGGCGGGACGCTGCTGTACGCTCTGGACAGCAACCCGCGAACCCTCGACCCGGCCAAGAGCGACATCAGCACGGCCAACATCGTCATCTGGCACCTCACGGAGAGCCTGGTGGCGGCGGACGCCGACGGGACGATCCGCCCGGCCCTGGCCACGGCCTGGACCGTCAGCGACGACGGCCGGACCTGGACCTTCCGCCTCCGCGAAGGCGTCCGGTTCCACGATGGGACCCCCTTTGACGCCGGGGCGGTCCGGTTCAACTTCCTGCGGCAGATGGCTCCGGCGCCGCCGGGGCCGGGCAAGACTCTCCCGTATCTGTACGGCGAGTTCCTGGAGATCCTGGACCGGGTGGAGGCCATGGACGCCCGCACGGTCCGTCTGGTCCTCAAGCACCCCTACGGTCCCCTCCTGAACACCATGGCCAATAACTACGGGCCCATGGCCTTCGTGAGTCCCGCCGCCTACCGCCAGGAGGGGGAGGCGTACGGGAAGCATCCGGTGGGGACGGGCCCGTTCAAGTTCGAGCGGTGGGTGGAGAAGCAGGAAATCGTCCTGGAAGCCAACCGCGACTACTGGGCGGGTCCCCCCAGGCTGGAGCGGGTGACCTTCGTCATCGTCCCGGATGCCGGGGAACGGGTCCGGCGGCTCCTGGATGGGGGACTGCACGTCATCACCGACTTCGGCCCGCACGACGTTGAGCGGATCATGGCGGCGGCCGCGGTGGAGTTCCTCCCGGTCGCCCGGCCCCGCATCGAGTACCTGGGGATCTCCAACCACCTCAAACCCTACACTGACCCCCGCGTCCGCCGCGCGGTGGCCCATGCCATCAATGTGGACCGGACGGTCCTGTACCTCACCCGGGGGACGGCGATCCCGGCCCACGGCCCCATGCCCCCCGGTCTTACGGGGTACGACTCGGCGGCACGCCAGGCCCCCTACGACCCGGTGCGGGCCCGGGCCCTCCTGGCAGAGGCCGGGCTTCCCCAGGGCTTCCGGACGAGCCTCATGACCTATGCCTTCATCCCGGGCCGCCTCGAGCTCGGCCGGGCCATCCAAGCCGACCTGGAGAAGGTCGGGATCCAGGTGGACTTCATCCCGGCCAGGAACTGGGACGAGGTGTACGCCGTCCTGGAGCGGGACACCCCGCTCCTCTTCACCGACGGCTGGACCGCGGACTTCATGGATCCGGACAACGTCCTGTTCACCCTCTTCTACTCCAGGTCCCCGAGCAACTACACCAAGTACCGGAGCCCGGAGGTGGACGCCCTGCTCCTGCGCGCCCGCAAGAGCACGCGAGAAGCGGAGCGCGCGGCCACCTACCAGGAGATCCAGCGCCGGGTGGTGGCGGAGGCCCCCTCGGTCTTCCTGACCCACCCCTACGTCCTGGCGGCGCACGCCAAGAGCGTCCGGGGGCTCACCCTGAACATGCTGAAGCGCCCCGTGGACAGACTGTGGGGGGTGGAGCTCAGCCGGTAGGTCCCGCGGCGAGGCGGAAGGGGAGGCACCCCCGTCGCGTCCGCACCACGCCGGACCAGGTGACCCGGCAGCCCGGGCCCCGCTCCGCGAGCGCAAGGCGGAGGCGGAGGGCAGTCGCCCGTCCTACGCGGACGGCAGCGGGGAGAGGAAGGAAGACGGGCCGCCAGGTCGTCCCCTGCCGGCTCGAGAGCAGGTGGCCCGGCGCCAGCTCCGCCTCGAAGGAGGCGCCGAACCCGGCCAGGAGGCCCTCCCGGAGGTCCCGGAAGGCGACGGCCCCGGCGAGGCGCGGCGGCGGGCCGGTCCCGGCACCGAAGTCCACGTCCCAGATCACGGCAGGGGGCGCGAGGCAGTCTCCGTCGTGCCACCGGATCTTGTAGATCCGCCGGCAGGCCTGGGCGGCCCCCTGCCCCGCGGCGCCCGAGAGCCTTCGCCAGGGGGCGAGCACCTCCCGCGAGAAGGCGGGGAGGGCCAGGGGGACCACGAATAACCGGAGGCGGCGGGGGAGGACCCGGGCCCCCGGCTTCAGGTGCCGCCCACGCGCATCCCGGACGATGGCTCCGAGCCCCTCCTCCAGGCCCAGGTGGCCGATCGTCTCGGTGATCAGGAGGTCGGCCCGCTCCGGGAGCCGGATGGCGAGGGCGTCCCCCTTCATGACCCGGACTTTCGATCCGACCCCGTTCTCGCGGGCCACGGCCACCGCCACCTCAGCCAGGCCGGTCCGCTCCACGGCGTACACCCGCCGGGCCCCGGCCCGGGCGGCCAGCACCGCCAGCACCCCAGTCCCGCTCCCCACCTCCAGCACGACATCCCCTGGGCGGACCGCCGTCCGGATAGCGGCGGCGAAGGCCCGCACCCGCCCCTCGTCTTCGAGCAGGGGCTGGTGCTGCAGCAGGTGGGGGAAGGGCTTGGAAAAGGCCCCGAGGTCCAGCTCGGGGAAGGCCACCTCGGTCTCCCCCCTCATCTGGCACCCTTCTTGCCAGGCTAGAGCCCCCGGGTGCCCAGGGGGGCTCCAAGCGCCCGAAGACAGCCTAACAGATTGAATTTCCTGTGGTCCTGCAGCCCGCACCGTCCGGATCTGCGCCGGGGTATCGGGTTGACAACCGGGAGGGGATGCTCTAGGGTCGGCCTAACTTACCATGGGAGGAGAGGGGCGAACCAGTTCTGGCGAGGGGGCGGGAGGCCATGGAGAAGCGAGAGAAGGAGAAGGCGCTGGACGTCGCGATCGCGCAGATCGAGAAGCTGTATGGCAGGGGCTCCATTATGAAGATGGGGGACAAGGGGGCCCTGGAGCCCATCGCCGCCGTCTCCACGGGCTCCCTGGAGCTGGATGGGGCCCTCGGCGTGGGCGGGCTGCCGCGGGGGCGGGTGGTGGAGATCTTCGGCCCCGAGGCGTCGGGGAAGACCACGCTGGCCCTGCACGTCATCGCCGAGGCCCAGCGGGCGGGCGGCGCGGCCGCCTTCGTGGACGCCGAGCACGCCCTCGACCCCAAGTACGCCGAGACGCTGGGGGTCAAGACGGACGAGCTGCTCATCTCCCAGCCGGACACGGGGGAGCAGGCCCTGGACATCACGGAGGTCCTGGTGCGCAGCGGGGCCATTGATGTGGTGG
>JBOHQK010000169.1:0-4240 GCA_050732195.1 Methylomirabilales bacterium (SeqCode) | reverse complement strand
AGACGAGCGCGGCAGCCAGGTTCGCGAACCTCTGGTGGACCTGAAAGGTGAACGCCGCGGCGCTCCGCCCGCTCTCCTCCGCCTTGCGGATGGCCTGGGTGAGGTCCGCCAGGGTCATCTCCCGCGGGGAGCGCTCCCGGTCCGCCCTCGCTCCCGGCGCGGCGAGATCCAACCGCATCTCGTAGCGCCGGAAGGTCACCAGCCGGTAGCGGGCCGGGTCGGCCGCCAGCCGGCTGTGCAGGCTCCCCTCCTCGAGGGCGAGCGTCACGGTGCCGGCCTCCCCCTCCCCCTCCAGGCGCCCGCGGGCCGCGAGGGTCTCCCGGGGGTGCCGGGGGTCCTGGGCGTCGGCCACGAAGATTCCCCTGAGCTCCCCCGTCTCGTCGTCCACCTCCTGCACGTACAGGATGAGGCCGTTCAGTTCGGCGCTGAAGAGCCCCTCGGTCAGGGCCAGCGTGGCCTTGGTCCGCGACAGGCGGAAGAGGAGGTCCCGGAATCCCTGCGTGCCCCACGGGAGCGCGACGAGCGACAGGTAGGCGCCGGCGGCGGCGGCGGCCATCCCGAGGAGCAGGGCGGGGACGATGAGCCGGTAGAGGGACCAGCCGGCGGTGCGGAGGGCCAGCACCTCGTTGTCGGCAGCCAGCCGGCCGTAGGCGCTGAGCGTGCCCAGGAGCACCGCCATCGGGACGGTGATGACCAGGAAGGAGGGGAGGAGGTAGAGGAAGAGGGTGAGGACCATCCCCGCCGGCACGCCCCGCGTCACGATGAGCTCCATCAGTTTCAGGAGCCGACCCGCGAAGAGGACCAGGGTGAAGAGCAGTAAGCCCAGCGCGAGCGACGAGAGCATCTCCCGCAGGATGTAGCGGTCCACGATCCGCATCGGCTCCTCCGGCCCGCCATCTTACCCGAGGCGCTCCGGAACTTCACGCGAAACTTCCGATGCGCAATGCTCCGGCTGGTGAGGACGGTTTGGGAGTCTCCGCGGTCACAGGAGCGCGCGGAGACTCTCGGGACTGACGCCAACCGTGGCTAGGATACGATGGAGAACTTTAGGCTTGAGGGGCCGCCCGGGGTGGACAGGAACGACAACCTTGAGAGCGGGACGGTCCCGGTGACGGAGGGTAACGTGACTGCCGACTTGGTGGTCGACGGTGAAACCGATACGGCCCAGGGCCCGGACAAGGCGGTCCCCGCTAACGTCGCGGGGGAGCTTCACACCGCGACCTCAACCGTCTCCTCTTCCAGCAGCTCCTGGGTCGGCACTGGTTCCCCATGCTTCGCTGCGCTCTCCAGGTAGCAGCGGATCGCCTCCCGGATGTTCGCCAGGGCTTCAGCCCGGGTGTCTCCCTGACTCACGCAGCCGGGGAGCGCCGGCACCCAGACCGCGTAGCCGCCGTCCTCTTCTGGCTCCAGGATGACCCGATAGCGTCTTTTGGCCTCCCCTGCCATGGCTCCCTCCCCCATCACCCGCGGTCGGCGCTTGCGCGCCCGGTCAGTGGGGCCGATTGTGCCCCCTGCCCAGGCGGAAGCCCAGCCGCGATAGATGGTCGTAGAAGGTCTTCGTGTCGAGGCGGCCTGCCGGTCTCCACTGGGTTGACCATTGCGGCACCAAGTCTATTCTCCTTTGTCGAATCTTGCAAGAATCTGCTGCAAAGAATGGCTTCTCCCGGGGCAGTAAGAAAGGCCAGAGGAAGACTCCGCGCCCAACTATGACGGGTGGCTCTTGGCGGCGGATGTCGGAGGCTACCTTTCCAGAAAACTCCCCCCCTTGCCACCGGAGCAGGGGGCTGGTATAGGTCGGCCCACGGGCCGAAGGGGGGGCGGCGGTGGGGGGAGGGACGGCGCAGCCGGTGCCGCGGCCGCTGCTGGGCTTCGCGGCGGCCTTCGCCGCGGGCGCCCTGCTTGCGGACCGGTGGGGGGTGCTTCCGGCGCCCCTCCTCGCCGCGCTGGCCGCCCTCCTCCTCACGGCCGCCGTCTGGTGGCGCGCCCGGCAGCCGGCAGCGGCCTCCCTTGCCCTCCTCGCGGCCTTCGCCGTGATCGGGGCGCTCCGCCTCCTGGCCGTTGCCCACCCTCCCGACCCCACCCACCTGGCCCACCTGCCGCCCGACTGGACTCCCCGCCGCTGCCGCCTCGCCGGCCGCATCGTTGCCCCCCCCGAAGAACCCATCCCGGAGACGCCGGGCACGGGGGTGCCGGACCGCCTCGTCCTGCGCCTGGAGGCGGAGCGGCTCGCCTGCGGGCCGGAGGCCGTGCCGGCGACCGGCGGCGTCCGCCTCGCCCTCTACGAAGCCCGGGGGGAGTATCGCACCGGCGATCGGGTGGAGGGGACCTTCCTCCTGCGTCGCCCCCGGGGAACCATCAACCCGGGCGGCTTCGACTACCACCGCTTCCGCCAGGTCCAGGGAGTCGCCCTCGAGGGCTGGGCCCGGGAGACCCAGGCGGAGTTAGCGGTCGAGCCGGTCCCGGGGGCCTGGCTAGGCCGGGCCATCGCGGCGCTGAGGCGGCGGATGCTCCTCCGCCTCCAGGAGGCGGTGGGCGGGGAGGAGGGGGCGCTCCTCCGGGCCATCGTCCTCGGGGATCGCTCGGGGCTGTCCGAGACGACCGTCACCGCCTTCCGGGACTCGGGGACGTATCACATTCTGGCCATCTCCGGCCTCAACGTGTCGCTCCTGGCGGGGGCGTTCCTCCTACTCCTGCGAGGAGTGCGAGTCCCGCGCCGGGCCTCTGCCGCGGCTGCCGTCCTCCTCGTCGTCTTCTACGCTGCCCTCGCGGGGGGGAGCCCGTCGGTCATCCGGGCGGCGGTCATGACGGCCGCGGTCCTGATCGCCCTCATGCTGGAGCGGCAGGCCGACCTGTTCAACAGTCTGGGGCTGGCTGCCCTGCTCCTGCTGGCCGTCAATCCCTTGAGCCTCTTCGACGCCGGCTTCCAGCTCACCTTCGCCGCGACGACGGCCATCGCGCTCGTGGCGGACCGGCTCACCCTCGCTCATCTGCCGCGGCCGGCGCGCTGGCTCTTGCTCTCGTTAGCCGTCTCGGCGGCCGCGACGCTCGGGACGCTTCCCATCCTGGCCGTCCACTTCCAGCGCGTCTCCCTGAGCGGCGTCCTGGCCAACTTGGTCATCGTTCCCTTGAGCGGAGTCCTCACCGCCCTCGGGATGCTGGAGGCTCTCGTCCTCGCCCTCCACCCCGCCGGCCTCCCGGGCCTGGCGGACCTGCTGCGGCTCGTGGCCGCCAGCCAGGTGGGCGCGGCTCTCCTCTTCGCCGCCCTCCCGCTGGCGACGCTCCAGGTCTATCCGCCCACGCTCCTCATGATCGGGACCTACTACGGGCTGGCCCTGAGCCTGGCCGTTCGCAGCCTCACGCGGTGGCGCCTCCCTCTGGCAGGCCTGCTGGCCCTCGCCCTCCTCGGGCAGGTCGGCTGGAAGGTGTGGCCCTCCCGCGCCTCTGTGCTCACGGTCACGTTCCTGGACGTGGGGGAGGGGGACAGCATCCTGGTGGAAGCACCGGGCGGGGTTTTCATCCTGGTGGATGGGGGAGGGGTCTACGACGACCGGTTCGACGTGGGGGACCGGATCGTGGTCCCCTACATCCTCTCGCGGTGGCGGTCCCGGCTGGACTTGGTGGTCCTCACCCACCCGCAGCCCGACCACCTGAACGGGCTCCAGGCGGTCCTGCGCCGCCTCACCGTGGCCGAGGTCTGGGACTCGGGGATCCCCTCGCTCGCGCCGGCCTATCGGTTCCTGGTGGAGACCCTCCGGGCGCGCGGCGTCCCCCTGCGCGCGGTGGCCGCGGGAGCGACGCGGCGCCTCGGCGCCGAGACGGACCTCACCGTCCTGCACCCGCCAGCCGGCCTGTTTGCCCCCCGCCGGGGATCCCGGGCCTCCCGCGTGAACAACAACTCGGTCGTCCTGCTCCTCCGGCATGGGGACCAGCGCCTGCTCCTCACCGGCGACATCGAGGCCGAGGCGGAGACCCACCTGGTCGCCAACGGTCCCCTCCATCCGGTGACCGCCCTGAAGGTCCCACACCACGGCAGCCGGACGAGCAGCACGGCCGCCTTCCTGGATGCCCTCAGGCCCGCGGTCGCGGTCATCCAGGTCGGGTTCGCGAACCGCTTCGGCCATCCCCATCCCGACGTCCTGGCCCGCCTGCAGGGAGTCGGGGCCCGGGTCTTCCGGACCGACCGGCACGGCGCCGTCCGGCTCCTCCTGGATGGCGGTTCCCTCGCGGTGGTCCCGACGGT
>JBOHQK010000168.1:0-3350 GCA_050732195.1 Methylomirabilales bacterium (SeqCode) | reverse complement strand
CCGCCGCTCCCCGCTCTTCCCCGCCCGAGGGGGACGCCGACCGCGCCGCCGAGCCCCGCCGGAGGAAGAAGGTCTCTCCGTTCGGGCCGGGCCAGGGGGTTTATGGTTCCTTCAGCGGCGCCGCGTCAAAGCCCGCCCGGCGGACCGCCTCCACCATCTGCTCGATCGTCACCCGCGTCGGGTCATAGGTGATCCGCGCCACCGGCGGGCGGAACGTGACCACCGCCTTGTCCACCCCCGGGAGCCCCTCCAGGGCCCGCGCCACGATCACGGGTCAGGTCCCTCAGGTCATCCCCTCGACCCGCAGCGTGACCTCGGCCTGGGCGGCAACGGCTAGAGAGACGAGGAGGAGCAGCGCGAGGCCGACCGCGGGGGCCATCAACGGCCCCTGTCCCCGATGGCGGACGCTCGTGACGGGCGTCTTCCCTCTCACCGCATCTGCCCCATGGCCGCGAAGAGGAGCCTGGAGGACCACTCGGGGAAAAGCGCCAGGAGAATCTCTGCGAGGAGGACAACCGTCGCCAAGGTAAGGATCCAGAGGTTCACACGCCCTGCAGCCATCCGGCATCCCAGGGCCGCGCAGCGCTTCCGGTCCCGGACGTAGAGCCAGAAGCCGGCGCTTACGCTCGCGATGCCCAACGGGAGCAGGATGGGCCGGTACTGCAGCGTCACGGCCATGAACGCCCCGCTCCCCAGCCCTAGGAGGACGACGGCCAGCGGGAGCAGACAGCACAACGAGGCCAGGACCGCCCCGCCGCTGGCGATCCCTCCTGCCTTCAGGTCCGCGAGCCTCACGCCCGCTCCTCCGGTAGGCGTTCCAGCGCCCAGGCCCCATACTCGTAGGTCACCCGCTGTCTTACGCCATGGCACTCGATCATGTCGCCGGGCTGGACATCGTCCGGGAGGATGACCTCCTCTTCGCCCACGGCGCAACTCGCGCGCTTCAGCAGGGTCCCCCGCCACTCACCGTCGTGTCGGCTCAACCTGAGCGAGATCCCCGCTCAGGTGGGACAGCCAATGGTGTCACCTGGCTTGGCCCCGGGCGGCACCTCCAGGGCCAGGCCGCACTCCGGGCAGGGAACCGTTTCGCCCTTCACCGGCTTGCCCCTCGCTCGCGGCACGCGATCGCCGAGGCCTCAGATCCCGAGGAGGCGCTGCAGCTTCCCCCGGTCGAAGCCGACCACGACCTCCCCGTCCACCACGATGACCGGGGTGGCCATCTTCCCGGAGAGCCGGATCATCTCCTGCCGCGCCGCCGCGTCCTGCGCGATATCAATGCTGGTGTACGGAATCCCCTTGGCCGAAAGAAACTCTTTGGCTGCGTTGCAGGATGCTCAGGTCGGGGTCGAGTAGACCGTCACGGTCGGGTGGGACATGGCTCCTCCTCTCCCGGGGTATCCGGCGCCTACCTGGCCTCGTCTCCGGGAAGTGGCCCAGCACCCTCGATTCCCATCCAGGCCATCCCCGCCTCCATCATCCGCTGCACAGTCCCGCCACCCATCCTCTCGCCAGGCGCCATCCCCATCATCCCAGGCCCCATCATCTACGCCGATGCGGCCGTGGGGGCGGCTCGCCGCCCCAGCCAGAAGCCGCCGGGGCCGCCGGTGAAGGCCCCTACAGTCAGACCCGCCAGGAGACTGCCAATGAAGGCCGCGGGAAGGGCCCAGCAGACGGCCAGGGCATAGGGGGTCAGGACGACAACGAAGAGGGCTGCCGTCCACCCGCCTTCGACCAGCGGGCGGCGGCCGTTCGGCCTCGCCGTAAAGAGGGCCATCAGGAGGACCGGCAGCGCGGCGTACAGGATCCCCACGAGGAAGGCACTAGCTGCATCGGACAGGCCGCTCGCGAGGGGAAGGCCCTCCAGCGCCTCCCGGCAGAGGCGGGCCGCGGCCTCGTACGGGAGGAGTCTGGATAACCCGATGGAGAGCAGAACGGCGATGAGGGCGGCGATCGGGATGCGGAGGGGCTGGAGGGGGCCCCACGCCCGGCGGGGCATGGCCTCCGCCTTCACCTGTGCGAGGATCCGGGCTTCGACGCCAGGGGCAGGAATGGGGTCGGGCAAGGCCGCCAGAGCCCCCCAGGTTTCCCGGAACGCCGCCATCTCCGCCCGGCAGGACGCGCACCCGGCCAGGTGGACGTCCAGTTGGGTGCGGACCTCCAGACCAACCTCCTCGGCCAGGTACGCGGTCATCTCCGCCCGGGCATCGGCGCACTGCATCGCTTCGCCTCCTGCTCTGCTCTGCCAGGTACAACGCACGGGAAGGGGAAAGGTTACAGATTTTCTCTGCGGAACCGTTTCCGGAGGGCCACCAAGGCGCGATGCGCCCGGACCTTGACGGCCCCCTCTGTGCTCCCCAGGATCTCCGCGATCTCCCGGTACCGCAGGCCCTCGAGCCTGCTCAGGAGGATGACGGCCCGGTCCTCCTCGGGCAGATCGAGGAGGGCGGCTCGCAGCCGTGTCGCGGCCTCCCGGCCCGCGAGAACCCCCAGAGCATCGGGGGCCGGGTCGGGCAGCCTCTCGGGATCTTCCCCGACCGGGGACACTTCCCCCAACGGGGACGTGGACCTGCGGAGGCTGCGCCGGCGGCGGAGCTGATCTAGGGCCAGGTTGCGGGCAATGGCGAAGAGCCAGGTGCGGACGGCGCCGCGCGGCTCGTAGGAGGCGCGCTGCCGGAAGACCCGGAGGAAAGTCTCCTGGAGGAGATCCTCGGCGAGAGCGAGATCCCCCACGTAGGGGACCAGGAAGGCGAGGAGACGCCGCTCGTAGCGGCGATACAGGAGCGGGAAGGCGGCCTCATCGTCTGCCTGGACCGCCCGCATCAGCTCTTCGTCGGTCACTTCCACCATCGCAGCCTCCAGGCTACCGCCCAAGGGGACCGGATGCAACCGGAGGGGGGGGCGGGCGCGCCGGCACCTCCCGGAGGCCGCAACGCCCCGGGGAGGCCCCTCGCGCAGGGTGCGCTGGCGCTTTGCACTCCCGGGCTGCGGGTCGCGAGGGGAAGGGTGGGGACGTTGAAGCCGGTCGTCCTGGAGGCAGCTAGTGTGACCCCAGCGAATTGTCCCTCATGCTCCCCCGAGGGCTGGGGTGCCGGGCCAAATGACGAGCATCACGAGGCCCGAGGGAGGAGGCGGCCGGAGGCGTACGCCCTGGTACGTTGAGGACCGCCGACGACCGAGAACGACGTGAGGCGACGTCAGTTGGCCCGGCACTAGGGGGCGCTCTGGCGGGCCACGCCCGTCGCGGCCAGGAAGGCCAGGAGGGCGAAGAGAACCGTGACCACCAGCGATGCGGCCAGCGGAGGTACCTCCCCCGCCGCTGCCGTGTTGCCGAGGTAGAGTGTCCGGCGCAG
>JBOHQK010000167.1:0-6221 GCA_050732195.1 Methylomirabilales bacterium (SeqCode) | reverse complement strand
AGCCGGTCGGTCTTGGCCGACATGATGAAGTCGTTGCGGTGCAGGCCTCGAATCTTATGGGTCCACCAGACCACGGTGCACTTCCCCCATTCCACCGTCAGCAAGGGATGGTGTCCCTCCTCCTCCGCCGCGCGCCCGACCCGCAGGGCGAAGTCCAGCGCCGAGGCGAAGTTCCTGAACCGGAGGGTCCGTTCCAGCTGAGGGATGCCCTCCCTCTCCACCACGTGCCAGTGAGGAAGATGGGGCAGGAGTTCGGCCATCTCCTGTTCGCTCACCCTGGGCGCGTCCGCCCGACACGCCACGCACTTCTCCTGGACCAGGCTTCCCATCATGGCTCCCTTTGCGAGATGTCCTCCCGTGCGTGCCCCCGGGGGGCGTCCCCGGCCCCCTCCAGGGGACCCTGCCAGCCACTCCGGACGAGAGTCACGGACCGCCGCTACTTCCTCGCCCGATTGGACCCCTCACCATCCGTGTCCCCCCCCTTTGGGCTGAGCAGATCCAGCAGGAACATGATCGGGTCCACCAGGAAGTAGGCCAGAATCCCGCCCACGATGAGAAGCCCGCCCAAGGTCTGAAAGCCCGACACGACCACCACCATCCCGATGGGAATGCACGCGAACGATGCCCAACTGAGGAGGCCTCGTGCCAGTCGCCGCACGCCTCTGCCAACCTGCCCTGTCACTCCCATCGGGTCTCCACCTTAACAGCTACACCTGCGGGGCGAGCGGTGGCCTGCGCCGGCCCGGCGGAGGGTGGGAGCCTGGTTAATCCGGGCGGCCCTGTCCTCTTCCGCTCCTGGTGGCTTAGGGAGTCGCTCCCAGTTGGAACCGCTGGACCTCCGCCCACCGCCCGGCCTGGGCGGAGAAGCCGAGGGCCCGCCGGCGGGTGAGGAGGCTGGCCACCTCCCCGGAGACCCGGAACGCTTCCAGGCCCTCCTCCTCCGGGACGGGCACCTCATCCACCTGGCCCAGCAGGGCCGAGAAGCCGATGGCCCGGCGACTGGTCAGGACCACGGCCACGGCACCGTCAGCCCCAGACTTCACGACCCGCTCCCCCGAGTCCAGCCGGACGGCTGTCCAGCTCCCGGTCCGGCCACTGAAAAAGAGGGCCTCCCGCTTGATGACGTGCAGGAGGACGAGCGTCCGGAGGTCATGCTCGGTCGCTGCCGTCGCGCTGGCGACGAGGAGCAGGGCCGCTAGCGATACCGTCAGTCGCCGCCGGGTCACGGGCCTCCCTAGGCCAGGACGGCCAGGGCCTCCTCGTAGCGGTGGAAGGGCGGGATCACATAGACCCCCGCTGCCGTCTCGCGGACGGCGGCGTACACCTCCCGCGCGATCCGCAGGCCCTCGGCGCGGGCCTCCGGCCCGGCCTGCTTCATCAGGTCCTGGATCCGGTCCGGCACCACGATCCCCGGGACCTCGTTGTGGAGCCGGAGCGCCTGCTTGTAGGAGGCGAGCGGCCAGACCCCCACGAGGATGGGGATGGGAGGCCTCCCCAGGCGCTTCAGGAAGTCCGTCCAGAGTTCCGGGGCGAAGAGGGGCTGGGTCATGGCGAACTGCGCCCCAGCCGCGACCTTCTGGTCGAAGCGCCGCATCTCGGTATCGAGGTCCTGGGCCGTCGGGTTGAGGGCGACCCCCACGGTGAAGGCCGTGGGGGGCCCGATGACCTTCCCGGCGTGGTCCAGCCCGTGGTTCAGCCGCTGGATGAGCTGGACGAGTCCGATGGAGTCAATCTCGAAGACCCCCCGGGCCTGGGGGTAGTCCCCGATCGCGGGCGGGTCCCCGGTGATGGCCAGGATGTTCCGGATGCCCCCCACCGCCCAGGCCCCCATGAGGGCGGACTGGAGCCCCATGACCGACATGTCCCGGGTGGTCAGGTGCGGGACGGTCTCGATCCCCACGCGCCGCTCGATGGCCATGGCCATCATGAGGGAGTCGAGCTGGATCCGCGCGAGCGTCCCCGAGTTGATGTCCACCGCGTCCACGCACCCGGCGTCCTTCAGCCCCTTCGCCGCCTCCAGCACCCGGTCCAGGACGATCCCCTTGGGCGGGTCCAGCTCTACGAGGCGCAGGAACGTCCCCGCCCGGAGTTTCCGGGCGAAGGGGGAGAGTTCAGTCGAGGGGGCGTGGACCTCCTCCGCGACCTCCGGGGCGGCCGAGACGGTGACCGGCTGCGCCGGGCTCAGGTACCGGACCGCCTCCGCCATGGCGCGGATGTGGGCCGGCGCGGTCCCGCAGCATCCCCCCACGATCCGGGCGCCCAGCCGGACCGCCTCCTGGGCGAAGTTGGCGAAGTACTCGGGGGAGGAGGCGGGGTAGACGATCCGGCCGGCCACCCGGGAGGGGAAGCCCGCGTTGGGCTGGGCCGAGAGGGGGTGCCCGTCCGCGGCCGCCGCCATCTCCCGGAGAATCCCCAGGGTGTCTCCGGGGCCGACGCTGCAGTTGAGGCCGAAGGCCGCCAACCCCAGGGGGCGCAGCGCCTCCGCGGCGGCGCGGGGGCTCACCCCCGTCGGGGTCTTGGCCTCCTCGGTGAAGGTGAGCTGGGCGACGACCGGGAGGCGGGAGGCGCCCCGGAGGGCGCGCAGGCAGCAGAGGAGCTCGGCCAGCGAGGGGAAGGTCTCCACCATGAAGAGGTCCACCCCCCGGTCCTCGAGCGCCCGGGCCTGCTCCTGGTAGGCCTCGGTGAGGGCCGTGGCCGTCGGCTCGTCCAGGGTCTCGCTGAGCGTCCCCACCGGCCCGATGGAGCCGGCGATGAAGACCTCCCGGCCCGCGATCTCCCGCGCCTCCCGGGCGAGCTTGACGGCCCGCTGGTTGATCTCCACGGTCTTGTCAGCTAAGCCGTAGGCCGCTAGCTTCAGCCGGTTGGCCCCGAAGGTGTTGGTCTCGATGATCTGGGCGCCGACGGTGATGTACTCCAGGTGGATCTTCAGGACGCTCTCGGGGTAGGTGAGGTTCACCTCGTCGGTGCACCGGAGGTGCGCGAACGTCTGGTAGAGCATGGAGCCCATCGCGCCGTCGCAGACCAGGACGGTGTCGCGGAGGGCCTGCAGGACGCCCGACATGCCGACTCCTTTCGGGGCCGCCCGCCGGCGGCGCTTGTGCGACGCTAGCCGACCCGGCCGGCCCCTGTCAACGGCCTGTACTCGTCCAGTACATCGGTGACACTCTGCTTCATCCTCGCTGGGCGCGCTGCTGGCGCAGGAACTGCTGCGGCGTCAGGTACCCCAGGGCCTGGTGCGGCCGGACCGTGTTGTAGATCCGCTCCCACGCTTGCAGCTTGCGGTTCAGGGCGGCCAGCTCGGGGGCGCAGGGGGTGACCTCATAGAACTCCTCCGTGTGGGTCCGCTGGGCCCGCTCGACCCGGCCGTTGAGCTTGGGGGAGCGGGGGGGCAGGACGAAG
Source organism: Methylomirabilales bacterium (SeqCode) (assembly GCA_050732195.1). GTDB lineage: Bacteria > Methylomirabilota > Methylomirabilia > Methylomirabilales > JACPAU01 > JACPAU01. The sequence goes on along the minus strand of JBOHQK010000167.1, from coordinate 2,822 downwards.
AGGTGCAGCCCCCGCTGCTGGCAGGCCGCCTCGAAGGCGGCCGCGAACGCGCTCCCCCCATCCACCTGGAGGGCCTTGAGGGGGAACGGCATCCGCTGCTCGAGGGTCGCCAGGAAGCTCCTCGCCGCCGTGGCCGTCGCCTTGGGGTGCGCCTCCACCACATCCCACCGGGAGACCATGTCCCGGGCGGTGAACTGCTTGAAGGCGAGCCCGGGCTGGGGGCGGACATCGAGGGTATCCACCTGGACCAGGTCGCCGGGGGCCCGGACCGGGTAGTCCTGGGGCTTGCGCCCCGCGTAGGGACGGGGGCGGGCCCGCCGCCGGGCGGAGATGGCGTAGCGGGGGGGCTCCCGCAGGACCCCGCGGGCCTTCAGGGCGGTGAGGATCCGGCCGACCATCGAGGTGGACACGGTCCAGCCCTGCCCCCGGAGCAGCACGGCCAGCTTGTCCTTCCCCCAGCGGGGGTAGCGCTCCCGGAGCTGGCGCACGGCGTGGGCCAGGGCGGGGCTCCAGGTGGGCCGGCGGCGGCGGCGGGGGCAGTGGGAGCGGGCCTCGAGGCTGGTGAGGTCGCGGGGGGTGTAGCGGCGCTTCCACCGGTAGAACGTCTGCCGGCTGATCCCGAAGTAGCGGCAGGTGAGGGCCGCGTTCTCCCCCTGGGTCCGGTAGTGGTCCATCCACTTCAGCCGCTGCCGGGCGGCCCTACTGAGCTCGGGCCCTACGGCCGCCAGGCGTCTCGCGTAGGGCACCGTTCCCTGGATGATGTGCATGGCGACACTCTAGCAGAGTGTCACCCATCATTCTGAACGAGTTCACGGCCAAGGCCCTGGACGTGCCGGAGGGCGGTTGACTTGCCCCGCCGCGGCTGTGGTATACGGGCTCGAAAGCCAGGCGGTGCCGTTGGTCCAAGAGTCCGCACCTGCGGTTGATCGCTTCCCTGGGGGATACCGGGGAGCATCGGGCAGCACGGGGGGCATGGGGGGCATGAGCGGCGCACAGGAGAGTCCGGGCCCGACCGCGCCGGAGCGAGGAGCGGGGGGAATTTCTGGCCGGCGCCTCGGGCGGAACGTGGTGGCCCTCGGGGTCGTGAGCCTCCTCACGGACACCAGCACCGAGATGGTATTCCCGCTCCTGCCCCTCTTCCTCACGACAGTTTTGGGAGCGGGGCCGGCCTTTCTGGGTCTGGTGGAGGGGGCGGCGGAGAGCGCGGCCAGCCTGCTGCGCCTCCTCGCCGGGTGGTGGTCGGACCGGCTCGGTCGGCGCAAGGGGCTCACGGTCGCCGGCTACGCCCTCTCCTCCGTCACCCGCCCCATCCTGGCGCTGGCGGCTGCTCCCTGGCATGTCCTGGCCGTCCGGCTCGTGGACCGGGTGGGGAAAGGGATCCGGGGGGCACCCCGGGACGCCCTGTTGGCCGCCTCGGCGGGGGCGGGGCGGCGGGGCCTCGTCTTCGGCTTCCATCGCTCCATGGACCATGCCGGAGCGGTGTTGGGTCCCCTGCTGGCGACGGGCCTCCTCGCGGCCCTTGCCACCGATCTCCGGACCGTCTTCTGGCTGGCGACAATCCCCGCGGTCGCCTCGGTCCTTGTTCTCATCCTCGCCGTGCGGGAGGAGCCGGGCGGGCCGTCAGGGACCGAGCAGGCTCCCGCAGGTCCCTCTGGCCCTCTGACCTCCGACGCTCGGTTGCCCCGATTCCTGCTGCTCGTCGTCCTGTTCACGCTGGGCAATAGCAGCGACGCCTTCCTGCTCCTGAAGGCCCAGATGACCGGCGTGCCCGTGGCGCTGCTCCCGATTCTCTGGGCGGCGCTGCACGTCGTGAAGGCGCTGGCCAGCCTACCGGGGGGGGCCCTCTCGGACCGGTGGGGGCGGGGCCGGGTGCTCGGCCTCGGGTGGCTGCTCTACGCTGCGGTCTACGCCGGGTTCGCCGTAGTTTCGTCGGCCGTCGCCTTGTGGGCGCTCACGCTGACGTACGGCCTCTACTTCGGCCTGACCGAGGGGGTCGAGCGGGCCCTCATCGCCGATCTCGCGAAGCCGGCGCGGCGGGCCACCGCATACGGCTGGTACCACCTGGCCATTGGCATCGCGGCCCTCCCCAGCAGCCTCCTGATGGGCGCCCTATGGCAGGCCTTTGGCCCCGGTGTGGCCTTCGCGACGGGCGCAGCATTCGCCCTGCTGGCAGCGGCGCTCCTCCCGCTCGCGCTCCGGGCCTCCCGGCGAGGTCCGGGGGATTCGCCTTGACAGGATGAGGCAGGGGTCGCTATGTTCGCCGCACATCCGATCAGGCCCGGCCCGCCAGGACTCTCCCCGTTGTTCCTTCAGCAAGCGCCCCGAGCCCGCGGAGCCGTCTCTCGGGATCGGAGCATCGCTGGTGGAGCGCCTCGTGGCGGCCCGCTAAGTCCGGCCCCGGGACCTCCGTATGGCTGCTTCCGTCACCGTCACCTCCGGTGAGGGCCTGGCGGTTACGATCCAGGCGGGCCCGCACCGCCTGGCCGCCGACGAGCCGGCCGAAGCCGGCGGCACCGACACCGGCCCCGACCCCTACAGCCTCCTCCTGGCGGCGCTCGGCGCGTGCACCGCGATGACCCTCCTCCTGTACGCCCGCCGGAAGGGCTGGCCCCTCGCGCAAGTGACCGTCCGCCTCCGACAGGAGAAGGTCCACGCCGAGGACTGTGCCGAGTGCGAGGACCGGACGGGGCGCGTGGACCGGACCCCGCGGGCGATCACCCTCACGGGCCCGCTCGAGGCCGCGCAGCGCGCCCGCCTCATGGAGATCGCCCGGCGCTGCCCCGTCCACCAGACCCTGGAGGGCCGCCCCGTCATCGTGGACC
>JBOHQK010000166.1:0-11079 GCA_050732195.1 Methylomirabilales bacterium (SeqCode) | reverse complement strand
GAGGCTACCACCTTGGTGCGGGAGTAGAGGCCGGTCTCCCGGTCGAGCTTCTGGGCCGTGCCCGTCTTCCCGGCCACCGTGTACCCGGGCACGGCCGCCGCCTTCCCCGTCCCGCGCTCGACCGCCTCCACCAGGATCGCCGTGAGGCGGCGCGCGGTCTCGGGGGAAATCACCTGCCGGATGAGCTGGGGAGAGACCTCCCGGGCCAGGGCGCCTCCCTCCCCCCGGACGGCCTTCAGGACGTGGGGGCGGTAGAGCCTCCCGCCGTTGGCCACGGCAGCCAGGGTGGCCGCGAGCTGCACCGAGGTGACCGACACCTCCTGCCCGATCGAGAGGGCCCCGATCGAGACCGCGGACCACTCCCGGGGACGGCGCAGCAGACCCGACGCCTCCCCCGGAAGGTCTACCCCGGTCCGGGCGCCGAAACTGAACCCGTTCAGGTAGGAGTAGTAGGTCGAGCGGCCGAGGCGCTGGCCCACCTTGATGGCGCCCACGTTGCTGGACTGGGCCATCACCTGGCTGAAGGTAAGCCACCCGTACCGCTCGTGGTCCCGGATCTTCACCCCGGCCACCTCGATGGCCCCGTTCTCGCCGAAGAAGAGCTCCTCGGGCCGGACCAACCCCTCCTCCAGGGCCGCCGCGGCCAGGACCACCTTGAAGACGGAGCCGGGCTCGTAGGTGTCGGCGAGCGCCCGGTTCCGCCGGGAACTCGCCGGCGCCTGGGCGAAGGCATTGGGGTCGAAGGTCGGGAAATTGGCCAGCGCCAGGATCTCGCCCGTCCCAGGCTCCAGGACCAGGATGCTTCCGGCCTGGGCTTGGGCCTTCGCCACGGCCCGCTGGAGCTCCCGCTCCGCCACGTACTGGATGACCTCGTCCACCGTCAGGACCAGATGAGCCGGCGCGGGCGTGGGCGGCCCCTCGTCCCGGAAGAGGACCCGGCCGAGCGCATCCACCCGCCCCGTCACAAAGCGGGGCCCGCCGCCCAGCAGGGCGTCGTACTGGTATTCTACGCCCTCCAGGCCCGCATCATCGAGGCCCACGAACCCGACGAGGTGGGCGGCCAGCTCCCCGCGGGGGTAGGAGCGGCGCGTCTCCGGTACCAGGCCGATCCCGGGGATGGTGAGGCCGGCCAGCACCTCGGCTTGCCGGGCCGGGAGCTTGCGCTGGAGCCAGACGAAGGGCTTGTTGACTGTCAGACGCCTCAGGATCTCCCCCCGGGACTGCCCCAGGATGGGGGCCAGCGCCGCCGCGGCCGCCCGGGGGTCCCGGACCGCGCTGGGGTGCGCGTAGAGGGAATGGGCCTCCAGGCTCACTGCCAGCTCCCTGCCGTGCCGGTCGGTGATGGCCCCCCGCTTCGCCGTCACCGGGAGGCGCCGCTCGTACTGCTGGGTGGCCTTCTGGCTGAGGCGCTGGTGGTCCCGGATCTGGAGGGCGAAGAGGCGGCCTACCACCAGGGCCAGGAAGGCCAGGAGGAGGAGGAAGAGGGCGATGGCCCGGCCACGGGGGGCCGGGGGGGCCACGGGCAGCATCCCGGTTCCTTTCACCCGCGCCCGGATGGCCGCGGACCCCCTACCGGGGCCCGGCCCCGGGCTGAGCCGGCTCAGGGAGAACGATCACCTGGCCGGGGCGGGGGGTCTCCATCTCGAGACGGGCCCGGGCGATGGCCTCCACGCGACTGAGGGCGGTGAGCCGGGCCATCTCGAGGGTGAGGGTTCTGTTCTCCTGCAGGAGGGTGGCGCGGTGTGCGCGCAGCCCCTCCAGGGCGTACCCGAGGCGGAGGACCTGGATGTGCTGCCACACATAAAAGAGGATGCCGAGGCAGAGGAGGCCCAGCACCACCACGGCCCGCCACAGGTCGAGCCGCAGGAAGGCCCGGCGCGCCCGGGCGCGGGTCCGGATCTCCTGGGACCGGGCGAGAGTGCCCCCGAGGGACCGCGCCATGGCCTAGCCCCCCGCCCGCTGGGCCGCCCGCAGCTTCGCGCTGCGCGCCCGGGGGTTCGCCGCCACCTCCTCGGGCCCGGGGGTGACGGGCTTCTTGGTGAGGATCGTCACCGTGGGGTCGGCCCGCAGGGCCCGCTTCACGATCCGGTCCTCCAGCGACTGGAAGGCGATGACGACGATCCGTCCTCCCGGCCTGAGCCCGCTGATCGCGACGTCGAGCGCCTCGGCCAGCCCCTCCAGCTCCCGGTTTACGGCGATCCGGAGGGCCTGGAAGGTCCGGGTGGCCGGGTGAATCCGCCGGGGCCAGGCCCGCCGGGGGATCGCCCCGGCGACCTCCTCCGCCAGCTGGTCGGTCCGGGTGAACGGTGCGGCAGCCCGGGCGGCCACGATCCGCCGGGCGATCCGCCGGGCCCAGCGCTCCTCCCCGTACTCCCGGAGGACGCGGGCCAGCTCCTCCTCCGGGAGATCCCGGAGGAGATCGGCGGCCGTGCCTCCGCCCCCCGCCCGATCCATCCGCATGTCGAGCGGACCGGCGCGGCTGAAGGCGAAACCCCGTGCTGGGTCATCCAGCTGGGCCGAGGAGAGCCCGAGGTCGAAGAGGACCCCGTCCCAGGCCTCGAGCCCCTCGGCCGCTGCCACCGCCCGGAGGGTCCGGTAGTCGGCCTGCAGGAGGCGGACCCGGGGACCGAAGTGACCGAGGCGCTCCCGGGCCACCGGGAGAACCTCGGCGTCCCGATCCAATCCGACCAGCCGGCCGGTGGGCGCGGAGGCCTCCAGGATCGCCTCCGCATGCCCCCCCGGCCCGACGGTGCAGTCCAGGTAGAGGCCGTCGGGGATGGGCCGCAGGAAGGCCACGACCTGGGTGAGCAGGACCGGGGTGTGCCCCGGTCGCCCGGTCACCCCGCCGCCACCCCCGCCGGGCTCAGGAGAGCCCGCCCCTCGGCCTCGGTGGCCGCCACGGCGAAGGTGGCGTAGGTCCCCGCAGCCGTGAGGAGGTCCCGGACAGGGCCGGCGGGCGCCACCAGGACGAGCTGACCGCCGGCCTCCCGCGCCCGATCGCGCCGCTCCACCAGGACGCCGAGGCTCTTGGCATTGATATGCCAGACGGCCGAGAGGTCCAGAAGATGCCTGGCGTAGCCGTTCCGCAGGGCCGCGGCCAACGCCTCCCGCAGCTCCAGCATCCCCCAGAGGCTGATGGCCCCCCGGGGACGGAACGTGGCAATGCCGGCGGCGGGGTCCCGCTCCATGGTGTACTCGAGGGCCAGCTCCAGCCGCCGATCTCTGGGCCTCATCAGCGCCTCCTCCCCCTCACCCCCCGCTGCCGCTCCGCACCCGGCGTCATCCGCTCCCCCTCCCCGTCACACCCGGACGCGTCTTCAGAAACATCCGCAGAAGCACCCTCAGGAGCGCCAGCAGGAGCATCGTTAGATGCCCAGGTCGGCCAGCCTGGCAGCCACGTCCTCGAAGGTGACCGGCGAGCCAGCCAGGAACTCTTCCCAGCGCGCCTTGCTCCAGATCTCGATCTTGTTCAGCACCCCGACGATCATGACCTCGCGGGCCAGGCCCGCCTTCTCCCGCAGCGGGGGCGGGATCAGGATCCGCCCCTGCCCGTCCACGGCCGTCTCCGTCGCCCCGGAGTAGAAGAGCCGGAGGAAGGCCCGGATGTCCTTCTGGAGGGTGCTCTGCTTCCGGATCCGCTCTTCCAGCTGGCGCCACTCGTCCAGCGGGTAGGCGGCAACGCAGGAGTCGAAGTGCGTCAGGATCAGCACCTTCTGCCGGCGCCGGGCAAGGGCCTCCCGGAAGCGGGACGGGATGCTGAGCCGCCCCTTGTCGTCAATGGAGTGCTCGTAGCGCCCCCGGAACATCCGCGATCCGCCCCCGCGGGGGAAACCATCCCATCATATCCCACTTTCCACCACTTGGCGCGAACAGTAAACACGGGCCGCTCGGGGTTGTCAAGGAAAAAGATGAGAGGGAAGTCTTTGATTCTGAAGGGGAGAACGCCTTGGGTGGGCTCCCGTTGAAGCGGGGGCGTTACTGGCGCATCCAGAGGCCGCGGGCCTTCTCCCTCGCCTCCCGCTCCAGCCGGCTGAGGTCCGCCTGGTATCGGAGATTCGGGGGGAGGCTCACCGCCTCGGCGAACCCGAACTCGATCAGCCAGGCATTGACAAAGGTCCCCTCCTGGGTGAAGACGTAGGCGAGGAGGTGACCCTGGCGGTCACGGGGGAGCGCGTCCAATTCCAGGCGGAGGCGACGGCCCTCCACGAGCCGGCGGTTCCAGTCCCGCGCGCGGCGGGCCCACTGCTCCTCCTCGGGGTCCTCCACCGGCTTGCGGAACTGGGGGGCGCTCACGCCGATGTACCGGACGATCTCGCGGGCGCCGCGCCACTCCACCTCGATGGTCTGCCCGTCCAGGACGCGGAGGACCGTCGCCCAGTCGGCCTCCTGGGCGCGGATGACGCCGACGCAGGAGAGGAGTGCCAACGCCACTGCCGTCGGGCGCAAACCTTGCATAACCGTGGTGAGAACGCGCAGGGCGCTGCCGGAGCGGCGCCGGGAGTGGAGCATGGTGCGGAAATTCTTCGTCTGGACGGGGTACTTCTGCCTCGGCATTTTTCTCCTGCCGCTGGGGGCGACGCTCTTTATCCTCCTGAGCCCGCTGGTCCTCGGCCTCTTCCTCCTCTTCGTCGTCCTGCCGAACGCCTACGCCATCCAGTTCCTGGGTTGGGCAGGGGGGCGGCCGCACCAGCCTCCGGCTGGCCCCCGGGAGAACCCCTAAGCCCAACCATCGCCATTCTCCCCACCCCCGCTAGTGCCCGGCCCACTCCTGCCGGACCGTCGTGCCACGGGTCCTGTCGCCGGCGTGCCCCACTCGCGGCCGGGCTCCGTCACCCGCTCAGCCCCATCCGCAATTCCTTGAATTGCGGCAGGAGGCCGAGGGGGTCCCATCTCCGCCCGCCCGCTCGGGGGCCGCGCCCGGCGCCACCCGCGGCCCGGCTGCCATCCTCGGTGCAATTCGTTGACCCGGCACCCGCGCCGGGCGGCACACGTCCGCGGCGCAAGGCCCCTCGCCGCGCACCGCCGGGAGGCGATCCCCGACGTCAGGGCTCGACCAGCAGGTTGTCGATGAGGCGGGCCTTGGAGAAGCGGATGGCAAGCGCGAGGAGGACCGGCGGGTCGGGCGAGGGAACCGGCTCCAGGGTCTCGGGGTGGACGACAGCCAGGTAGTCGAGGGGGGCGGTCGTCGCGGCGGCGATGCGGGCCGCCATGCCCCGCCGCAACGCCTCGGGGTCCCGTCGTCCCTCCCGGATCTCGGCGGCGCCCCACTGGAGGGCCCGGGAGAGGACCGGCGCGGCCCGCCGCTCCTCCGGGGTGAGGTTCACGTTCCGCGAGGAGAGGGCCAGCCCGTCCGCTTCCCGGACCGTCGGGCAGACCACGATCTCCAGGTCCATCCGGAGGTCGGCCACGAGGCGCCGGACGATGACCGCCTGCTGCCAGTCCTTCGCGCCGAAGTAGGCCCGGTGGGCCTTGACGACGCTGAAGAGCTTGGTGACGACGGTGGCCACGCCTCGGAAGTGGCCGGGCCGGGCCGCCCCCTCCAGGATGCTGGAGAGCCCCGTCACCTCCACCACGGTCGGGGGGCCCGGCGGGTACATCTGGACCGGGGTGGGGGTCCAGGCCAGGTCACACCCCGCCTCCGCGGCCAGGCGCAGGTCCCGGGCGAGGTCCCGGGGATAGGTCTCGAAGTCGTCGGGGCGGTCGAACTGGGTGGGGTTCACGAAGATGCTGATGACCAGGCGGGTGTTCTCGGCGGCCGCCCGCGCGAGGAGGGCCAGGTGGCCCGCGTGCAGGCCCCCCATGGTCGGGACAAAGCCGACCCGCTCGCCGGCACGCCGCCACGCCTCGGTCAGCTCCTGCACCTTCCGGGGCTCGTCCAGGACCTGCACCGCGTCCGCCCTCACTTCCGGAGCGCCGCCACCTTCCGGGGGCGGGTCCGGGCGGTGAGCCGCCGCAGCCTCTCCGCCTCGCCCGCCTCCAGGCTGAAAGAATGCTCCGGGCCCGGGAAGGCCCCGGCCCGGACCTCCTCCCGGAACTGGCCGAAGGCCTGGAGGAGCGTCTCCCGCAGGTTGGCGTAGCGCTTCACGAACTTGGGGGTGAACTCGTCGAAGAGCCCCAGCAGGTCGTTCGTGACCAGGACCTGCCCGTCGCACCGGGGGCCGGCGCCGATCCCGATGGTGGGGATGCCGACCGCCTCCGTCACCGCCCCCGCCACCTGCCAGGGGAGCCCCTCCAGGACCAGGCTGAAGGCGCCGGCCCGCTCCAGGGCGACGGCATCCTTGAGGAGCCGCGCCGCCGCCTCCGCGGTCCGCCCCTGGACCTTGTACCCGCCCATCCGGTGGACGGCCTGGGGTGTCAAGCCGATGTGCCCCATGACCGGGATGCCGGCCTCCACGAGGGCCGCCACGGTCCCGGCGACCTCCAGACCGCCCTCCAGCTTCACCGCCTGGGCATTCCCCTCCTTCAGCATCCGGCCCGCACTCCGGAGGGCCTCCTCCCGGCTGACCTGGTAGGAGAGAAAGGGCAGGTCCCCCACCACCAGGGCACGCGCGACACCCCGGGCCACGGCCCGCGTGTGGTGGAGCATCTCCTCCAGGGTGACCGGCAGGGTGGTCTCGTAGCCCAGCGCCACCATGGCGAGGGAGTCCCCCACCAGGATCACGTCCACCCCCGCGGCGTCCAGCAGCCGGGCCGTGGGGGTGTCATAGGCTGTCAGCATCACCACCCGTTCCCCCCGCGCCTTCATGGCGCGGACCGCTGTGACCGTGACCCGTTCCTGTCGCATGGGAGCCTCCAAAAGAAAGAGGCCTCCCGGACGTCTCCGGGAGGCCTCGCCGCGCGACTGCGCAGGGACCACCGCCACTGCCCGGGCCGCGACTGCCGGACTGCGGGCGCCCGTCGGCGTCCCACGTCCCGCGGGGGAGGGGCAGGGGCGGCGGGAAGGCTGTTACCCGTCTCGGTCCGCTCGGGATCCAAGCGGGACGTAGTACTGCGTCCCCGCCTTCATCTCATGGAGCTGTCGGAGTAAATCGTCCAGGTCCTCCTTCCGCTTCACGAAGTCCATCTCGCTGGTGTTGACCACCAGCAGGGCCGTCTCGGTGTAGTGGAAGAAGAAGTGGTTGTAGGCGGCGGCCACGTCCTCCAGGTACGCGCGGTCAATCCGGCTCTCGGAGAACTTGCCCCGCTGCCCGATCCGCCGGAGGAGGGTCTCGACGTCAGCCTGGAGGTAAATGACCAGGTCCGGCTTCCGGACCCGGACCTCCAGCAGGGGGGCGATCTTCTCGTAGAGGGCCAGTTCGTTGTCGTCCAGGGTAACGTACGCGAAAATCCGGTCCTTGGCAAACACATAATCGCTGACCAGGCGCTGGCGGAAGAGATCGGTCTGCACGAGCTCCTGTTGCTGCCGGTACCGGTTCAGGAGGAAGGTGAGCTGAGTCTGGAAGGCGTACCGGCGCATGTCGGTGTAGAAATCCTTCAGGAAGGGGTTGTGCTCCGCCGCCTCCAGGAGGGTGCGGGCCCCGAGCCGCTGCGCCAGGAGCTCCGCCAGGCTCGTCTTCCCGACGCCGATGGGCCCCTCCACGGCGATATACTGCGCGGTGACCGGGCTCACGGGCGGACCCCGGCGGCGGTGACGCCGATCTTGAGCGCGGCGCGGGGCAGGAACAGCCGGACGGTGGGCCCGACCGGGAGGGCGGCCAGCAGCTCCCGGACCGAACTGCCCAGGATCGGGTGCCGGAGGTTGGGGGCGATCTCGCAGAGGGGTTCGAGGACGAAGCGGCGCTCGGCCAGGCGGGGGTGCGGGAGGGTCAGGGCGGGGCTCTGGCGCACCACGTCCCCCAGCAGGAGCAGGTCCAGATCCAGCGTCCGGGCCGCCCCCGGCAGCCGGTGCCGCGGGCGGCCGAAGGAGGCCTCGATCGCCTGGAGCCGCTCGAGGAGAGCCTCCGGCGGGAGGGCCGTCGAGACGGCAGCCACGGCGTTCAGGTACCAGTCGTGGCCCGTGACCCCCACCGGCTCCGTCTCGAAGATGGAGGAGAACCCGGCCAGGCGGAGGTCCACCCCCCGGGCGAACTCGGCCAGGGCGGACGTGAGCCACCGGAGCCGGTCGCCTACGCTCCCGCCTAGCCCGACGTAGGCGATGGCCACGGGGCCCTCCGCCGGATCTCCACCCCCACCGCCGTCAGGGTGCCGTCGAAGGGCGGGGAGGTCTTCTTCACCCGCACCAGGACCTCCTGCGCAGGGAAGGCCTTCAGCAGGACCGCGGCGATCCGCTCCGCCAGTGTCTCGACCAGATTGCACCGCCCCCCCTTCCCCACCTCCAGGACCAGCCGGCAGATCTCCTCGTAGTTGACCGTATCGGCCACCCGGTCGGAGGAGGCGGCCCGGCCCAGATCCAGGGTGAGCTCCACGTCCACCCGGAACTTCTGCCCGAGGCGCTGCTCCTCGGGGCGGACGCCGTGGTAGCCGAAGAAGGTGAGCCCCTCGATCAGAACCCGGTCGGCGCTCATGATTGCGATGCCGGGGCCAAGAGCCCCGGCCCTCCCAGGCCCGGTCAGCGGGCCGGGCGCAGGTGGAGCCGCTGGATGCGCTGGACCGCCTCCCGGACCCGCTGCACGTCCACGGTCAGGGCGGCCCGGACGTACCCCTCGCCGTGCTCCCCGAAGCCATTGCCGGGGGTCATGATGATGCCCGCCTCGGCGAGCAGGCGCTTCGTGAGGTCGGCCGAGGACATCCCCCGGGGGACCGTGATCCAGACGTAGAAGGAGGCCTTCGGCCGCTCCACCTCAAAGCCGGCCGCGAGCAGGCCGTCCACCAGGATGTCCCGCCGCTCCTGGTACACCTTGCAGTGGCGGGCGACGCAGTCCTGCGGCCCGGTGAGGGCCTCGATCCCGGCCTCCTGGATCGCCTGGAAGACCCCGGAGTCCAGGTTGGTCTTGATCCGCCCCAGCCCGGCCAGGATCTCCGCGTTCCCGACGGCGAACCCGACCCGCCACCCCGTCATGTTGTAGGTCTTGGAGAGGGAGTGATACTCGATGGCCACGTCCTTCGCCCCCTCGACGTTAAGCAGGCTCTGGGGCCGGTAGCCGTCGAAGGCGATCTCGGAGTAGGCGGCGTCGTGGCAGAGGATGAGGCCGTGCTCCCGGCAGAAGGCCACCGCCTCCTGGAAGTACTCCAGGGGGGCCACAGCGCCGGTCGGGTTGTTGGGGTAGTTCAGGAACAGGACCCTGGCCCGCCGCAGCGCCTCGGCCGGGATGGTCTTGAGGTCCACCAGGTAGCCGGTGCTCTTGCGGATGGGCAGGAACACGGGGGTGCCGCCGGCGAAGACGGTCCCGGCCTGGTACACCGGGTAGCCGGGGCTCGGGACCAGAACCACGTCCCCCGGGTTCACGAAGGCCAGCGGCAGGTGGCCGATACCCTCCTTGCTCCCGATCAGGGTGAGCACCTCGGTGGCCGGGTGAAGGCGGACCCCGAAGCGCCGCTCGTACCAGGCCGCCGCCGCCTCGCGGAAGGCCAGGAGCCCCTCGTAGGAGGGGTACTGATGGTTCTTCGGGTCCACGGCCGCCGCGGCCAGCCGGCGCACGATGTGGGGGGGCGTCGGCAGGTCGGGATCCCCGATCCCGAGATGAATAACATCCACGCCCCGCCGGAGGGCCTCCTGCTTGAGGCGGTCAATCTCGGCGAAGAGGTAGGGGGGGAGATGGCTGAGGCGGTCGGCGAGGCGGAAGGGGGGCATCGGGACTCCTCTCGCGGGGGCAGGGGCGCCCGTGAGACTACTGTGACTCCAACGAATTGTCCCTCATGCCCACACGACGGCCCGGGTGCCGGGCCAAATGACGAGCATCACGAGCGCCCTCGGAGCCGCCGCCCTCTTCCCGGGGCGAGCCGCTCCTCCGCCCTATACCCAGACAGGGCTGCGTCGCGGCTCACCCCGGGCGGGCGGCAGCAGGAGGGCGGCCGGAGGCGTACGCTCTGGTACGCTCCGGACCGCCGACGACCGAGAACGACGTGAGGCGACGTCAGTTGGCCCGGCACTACTTCAGGCCGAGGACGTCCCCCATATCGTAGAGGCCGGGGGCGGCGCGGACAGCGAAGCGGGCGGCGCGCAGCGCCCCCCGCCCGAAGTTGTCCCGGCTGTGGGCCCGGTGGGTCAGCTCGATCCGCTCCCCCTTGCCCCCGAAGATGACCGTGTGCTCCCCCACGATGTCCCCGGCACGGAGGGTGTGGATGCCGATTTCCTGCTTGGGGCGCTCCCCCACCATTCCCCTCCGCCCGTAGACCCCCACCTTTTCCAGATCCCGCCCCAGCGCCTCCGCCAGGACCTGGGCCATCTTCAGGGCCGTCCCGCTGGGGGCGTCCTTCTTGAAGTGGTGGTGGGCCTCGAACAACTCGATGTCGTAGTCCTCCCCCAGGAGACGGGCCGCCTCGGCCAACAGGCGGTAGAGGACGTTCACCCCCACGCTCATGTTGGGCGAGACGACGCAGGGGATCCGCTGCGCGTGCGTCCGGATCTCGGCCAGGTGCTCCTTGCCGAGCCCGGTGGTGCCGACCACGATGGCCTTCCCGGCGGCGGCGGCCGCCCGGACGTGCGCCACCGAGGCCTCGGGGGCGGTGAAGTCAATGGCCACGTCCGCGCCGGGGAGGAGGGCGGCGATGCTGTCGGCCACCCTGACGCCGGCGGCGCCGCCCCCGGCCACTTCCCCGGCGTCCCGGCCGAGGGCCGGGTGCCCGCCCCGCTCCGTGGCCCCGACCAGGACGAAGTCGGGCGCCTCCCGGACCAGGGCGATCATCCGGCCGCCCATCTTCCCGGCCGCCCCCGTCACCACGGCCCGGATCTTCTGGGTCACGATCCGCTCCCCCCGGCCCGCAAGCCGCTAGACCGGCAGCCCGTAGGCCTTCAGGGCCTTCTCCAGCTTCCGGACGTTCCCCTCCCCCATCGGGGTCATGGGCAGGCGCAACTCCCCGTTGCCCAGCCGCAGGAGTTTCATGGCGGTCTTCACCGGGATGGGGTTGGTCTCGTAGAACATGGACTGACAGAGGGGGAAGAGGCGGAGGTGCAGCTCCTGGGCCCGCTTCCAGTTCCCG
>JBOHQK010000165.1:0-23104 GCA_050732195.1 Methylomirabilales bacterium (SeqCode) | reverse complement strand
CAGCCGCCAGGCCAGCATCCACTCGGGCTCCCGCTTCTTGGCCGAGATCAGGCGGATGATGTCCTCGTTCAGCCCCCGGGGGGCGGAGTCCGTCTCGATCTCCGTCACGAAGCCGTACTGGTACTCCCGGTTGGCCAGGGCTTCAATCGCGGTCGTGGCCGTGGTCATGGGGGCTCCATTCTCTCATGCCGCGCTGAACTGCTACTTGTTCCAGGGGAGGGAGAAGAGGTCCCGGAGCGAGTGGCGCTCCTTCCTGATCTTCTCCTGAAGCATCATGATGCCGTGGATGAGCTGCTCCGGCCGCGGCGGGCATCCCGGGACATACACATCCACCGGCACGATGGTGTCCACGCCCTGAACGATGGCGTAGTTGTTGAAGATACCACCGCAGGAGGCGCAGGCTCCCATGGCAATGACCCACTTGGGCTCCGGCATCTGGTCGTAGATCCGCCGGAGGACCGGGCCCATCTTCTTGCTCACCCGCCCGGCCACGATCATCAGGTCCGCCTGGCGCGGCGAGGCCCGGAAGACCTCGGCGCCGAAGCGGGCCAGGTCGAACCGGGAGGCCCCGGTGGCCATCATCTCGATGGCACAGCAGGCCAGCCCGAAGGTGGCTGGCCAGATGGAGGATTTGCGGGCCCAGTTGACCATCCGGTCAACGGTCGTCAGGAGAAGCCCCCGCTCCTCGAGGTCCCACTCCTCCTGCTCCCCCGTGACCGGCCCCGAAAGGGCCGTGACCTGCATCCGTCCCCCTCGCCGCCGCTCTAGGCCTGGAAGGACTGGCCGCAGCCGCAGGTCCCCTTCGTGTTGGGGTTCTTCAGCGTGAAGCCCGACCCGCTCAGGCCGTCTGCGTAGTCCACCTCGGTCCCCACCAGGTACAGGAGGCTCTTGGGGTCTACCATCAGCTTGACCCCGTTCTGCTCCACGACCTCGTCCCCTTCCTTGGCGGCGTCGAAGGCGAGCTGATACTGAAAGCCGGAGCAACCCCCGCCCATCACGCGGACCCGCAGACCGTGATCCGCGGGGGTCCCCTCGCTCTTCATAATGGCCTTCACCTTCTCGGCCGCCACCTCCGTCATGATCAGCATAATCCGTTCTCCTCCTTCCGTACCGTGCTCCAGGTCAAACCCCGGGCCGAAGTCGCCCTAGGAAGGCTCCACGATCAGCTCGCCGAACTCCGGGATCCGCTCCCTCAGGATCCGCTCCACGCCGTACTGCAGGGTCATCATCGGGCCGGGGGAGCCCAGGTAGCGCCCCACGAGCCGCACCCGGGCCGAATTCCCCACCACCTCCAGCAGCGCGATGTCGCCGCCGTCGCTCTGCAGGAACGGCCGGATCTCCGCAAGGGCCGCCTCGATCTTCTCGGCCAGCGCGTTCCCCCCTTCGGTCTGAACCACCCGCGTCACCCCCGCTGTCCCCTCCCGGCAGGCGGCCGCCCACACCTAGTGGCCGGACCACTTCGCCGACTTCGGGTCAATGCCCTGCACCGCCATCGCGTAGAGCGGCGACATCTCGCGCAGCCGCTTGACCCGCTCGACGACCTTCTCCACCACGAAGTCCACCTCTTCCTCGGTGTTCCAGCGGCCGAGGCCGAATCGGATGCTGCTGTGGGCCAGCTCGTCCGCCACGCCCAGGGCCATGAGGACGTAGGAGGGCTCCAGCGTGGCCGAGGTGCAGGCCGACCCGGAGGAGACCGCCACCTCCTTCATCGCCATGAGGAGGGACTCCCCCTCGACGAACCCGAAGGAGATGTTGCAGTTGCCCGGGAGCCGCTTCTCCGGGTGGCCGTTCAGGGTGACGTGATCCAGCCGCTCGAAGATCCCCTGCCTCAGCCGTTCCCGCAGGGCGATCAGACGCTTGCCCTCCTCACCCATGACCCGCTCGGACTTCGCGCAGGCCGCCCCCAAGCCCACGATCCCGGGGACGGCCAGGGTCCCGGACCGCCGGCCCCGCTCGTGCCCACCGCCGTCAATCAGCGGAACCAGCTTCACCCGGGGCTTGGTCATCCGGACGTACAGGGCGCCCACCCCCTTGGGCCCGTACATCTTGTGGGCCGTGAGCGACATTACATCGAGGTTCAGGTCATCCACCCGGACCGGGATCTTGCCCACCGCCTGGACGGCATCGCTGTGAAAGAAGACCCCCTTCTGTCGGCAGATGGCGCCGATCTCCTTCACCGGCTGGAGGACCCCGATCTCGTTGTTGGCGCACATGATGCTGACCAGGATCGTCTTGTCGGTGAGCGCCTCCTCCACCGCGATCGGATCCACCTGCCCCATCCGGTCCACCGGGAGGTAAGTGACCCGGAAGCCCTCCTTCTCCAGACGCTTGCACGAGTCGAGGACCGCATGGTGCTCAATCACCGAGGTGACGATGTGGTCCCCCTTGGGGTTCATCGCGTAGGCCACGCCCTTGATGGCCAGGTTGTCCGACTCGGTCGCGCCGGAGGTGAAGACGATCTCCTGGGGCTTACACCCGATCAGGGACGCGACCTGCTCCCGCGCGCGATCCACCGCCGCCTCGGCGTTCCAACCGAAGGCGTGGTTCCGGGAGGCGGCGTTGCCGAAGTGCTCCCGGAAGTAGGGGAGCATCGCCTCCAGGACCTCCGGGTCCACCGGCGTGGTGGCCTGGTGATCCATGTAGATGGGGAACGTAATCGCCATCGCCCCTCTTCGTGACCGGCGGTTTCACCGGGGGGTGGTCCCGTATCTTCGAGACCCTCTCCCGCGGCCAGCCGGGCATCAACCTCTGGGCTCTGGGCCCCGGGCCGCTCCGGCTGCGCTCCCCACCTTGCGGCGGGTGGGATACTGCTCGCCGGAGCGGACGCCTCAGGCTAACCCATCAATATTCCTGCTCATCCAGCGGGTCTCAAACCTGTCAAATTATAGTTAGTAACCTGCATGCTGTCAAGGCACCATGAGAACAATTCTTCCGCCAGTCCCCCTTAAGCCTCCAGGAATTTCGAATACTTAACCAGGTTCGTGCAGCCAGCCTCCGTCACCACCACCACATCCTCGAGCCGGACGCCCCCCACCCCGGGGTAGTACAGGCCGGGCTCCACGGTCACGACATTCCCGGCCTGAAGGGTTGCGGGGAGCTTGCTTATCCGGGGGGGCTCGTGGATCTCCAGGCCGAGACCGTGGCCGGTCCCGTGGAAGAACCCTTGCATCCGGCCGGCCACCTCCCCCGTCCGATACCCCTGCGCCTCGAAGAGGCTGCAGACCCGGGCGTGGACCTCCGGCCCCTCGACCCCGGCCCGGATGGCCGCCAGCGCCTCCTCCTGGGCGGCCCGGACGGCGGCGTACTGGTTCCGCAGCGCGGCCGACGCCTGCCCCTTCACGACCGTCCGGGTCAGGTCCCCGTGGTAGCGGGTCGCGATGGACCGGGGGAAAATATCAATAATAATCGCCGTGTCTGCCCGCAGCGGCCCGTGGCCCTCCTCGTGGGGATCGCAGCCCTGCTCCCCCCCGGCCACGATGGTGTGCTGGGCTAGGTAGTCCCGCTCCAGGAGGTACCCCGCGATCATCCGCTTGACCCGCTCGCTGCTCAGGATCTCCCCCGCCAACACGAGCAGGCCGTCCCGGATCTCGGCGGCCCGCAGAGCCCCGATGGCCACGTCCATCGCCCCCTCGGTGGCGGCCAGGGCGTGGCTGATGGCGGCGACCTCCTCCGCCGTCTTGACCGTCCGCGCCTCGTAGAAAGGGTCGGGCTTCGCCCGGACCGTCACCCCGCGGGCCCGCAAGTCGTCGGCGAGGCCGAGGGGGAAGTTGGCGGGGACCTGGACGGCCGAGACCCCCCGCTCTCGCAGCAACCGCGCCGCGGTCGCCGCCAGTCCCGTCCCCTCGCCGGCCCGGCGGGCCTCATCCTCGTAGCGGCTCAGGGGGAGGATCGTCTGGACCGCCGCCTGCTGGCGCCCGCGGTCGATCTCCAGATCGCTCAGCAGGAGTACCTTCTCCCCGGCCACTTCCAGGAAGATGAACGGGTCCGGCGCCAGAAAGCGGGTTGCGGAGTAGAGGTTCGCGTCCGCCTCGCTGGCAGCGATGATGAGGCTGGCCTCTCCCCTCGCCGACATGCCGCCCCTTACCGTGCCCCGACCGTCGCGGGCTCGGCGGCGACCTCCTCGACCTCGACTCGGGGGGGCGGCTCGCGCAGCCCCTCGGGGGGCTTCGGGGCGACCTTCCAGAAGCGGGGGAGGACTTCCTCCCAGCGGGCCAGCAGCTCGGCAGCCCTCGCGCTGCCGGTGGCCCGCTGGTGCCGCTCCACCAGGTGGCGCAGGCGCGCCGCATCCTCCAGCTCCGTCACCCGTCCGATCGTGACCAGCTCGGGGTTATACCGCTCGGGGAAGCCGCCGGCCTCGTCCAGGACGTAGGCCTCCCCGTTTGTCATCCCGGCCCCGAAGTTCCGCCCCGTCTCCCCCAGAATGACGACGCAGCCGGCCGTCATGTACTCGCAGCCGTGATCCCCCACCCCCTCCACCACGGCGGTGCAGCCGCTGTTGCGGACCGCGAACCGCTCGCCGGCCCGCCCGGCGGTGAACAGGAACCCGCCGGTGGCACCGTAGAGGCAGGTGTTACCAATGATGACGTTCTCGTGGGCGATGAAGCGGACCCCCTCGGGCGGGCGCAGGACGAGCTCGCCGCCCCCCATGCCCTTCCCCACGTAATCGTTGGCCTCACCCGTCAGGCGCACCGACATCCCCTGCACCAGGAAGGCGCCGAAGGACTGGCCGGCGCTCCCGGTGAACTCCAGGGTAATCGTCCCGTCGGGCAGGCCCGCGTCCCCGTACTTGGCGGCGATGGCCCCGGCCAGCCGCGCCCCCACGGTCCGGTGAATGTTCCGGATGGGGTAGTTGAGCCGCACCGGCTCCCCCCGCTCCAGGGCCGGCGCGGCGTCCTTCAGCAGGGTCTCGTCCAGGGGCACATCCCCCCGGTCGTTGCGAGGCTGGATGCACCGGCGGGGCCGCGTCCCGTCCGGGTCGGGGTCACCCAGAACCGCCTGCAAGTCCACGGTCCGGGCCTTCGGGTGGTTGGTGGGCAGGATCTGCTCCAGCAGGTCCGTCCGGCCGACCACCTCCTCCAGTCTCCGGAAGCCGAGGGAGGCCAGGATCTCCCGGACCTCCTGGGCCACATGCAGGAAGAACCAGATGGCGTGCTCCGGCTGGCCCTTGAAGCGCGCCCGGAGTTCCGGCTTCTGGGTCGCGATCCCCACCGGGCAGGTGTTCAGGTGGCACTGGCGGGTCATGACGCAGCCGATGGCCGCCACCGCGGCCGAGCCGAACCCGAACTCCTCCGCCCCCAGCATGGCGGCGATGGCCACGTCCCGCCCGGTCTTCATGCCGCCGTCCACGCGCAGGGTCACCCGCCCCCGGAGGTCGTTCAGGACCAGGACCTGCTGCGTTTCCGAAAGGCCCAGCTCCCAGGGCGCGCCGGCATTTTTGATCGAAGAGAGAGGGGAGGCCCCGGTGCCGCCGTCGTGCCCGCTGATGAGGATGACGTCGGCGTAGGCCTTGGCCACGCCGGCGGCGATGGTCCCCACCCCGGCCTCCGCCACCAGCTTCACGCCCACCTTGGCCCGGGGGTTGACCATCTTGAGGTCGTAGATGAGCTGCGAGAGATCCTCAATGCTGTAGATGTCGTGGTGCGGCGGGGGGGAGATGAGGGGGATCCCCGGGACCGCCCGGCGGATGCGCGCGATGTGGGGGGCCACCTTGTGTCCGGGCAGCTGCCCCCCCTCGCCGGGCTTGCTCCCCTGGGCCATCTTGATTTCCAGCTGCTCCGCCCGGACCAGGTACTCGGGCGTGACGCCGAAGCGGGCCGAGGCCACCTGCTTGATCTTGCTGTTGGCCGTATCCCCGTTGGACAGGGGGTGGAACCAGGCCGGATCCTCCCCCCCCTCCCCCGTGTTGGACTTGGCCCCCAGCCGGTTCATGGCGATGGCCAGCGTCTTGTGGGCCTCCGGCCCGAGCGCCCCGATGGACATGGCCTGGGTGGAGAACCGCTTCGCGATCTCCTCGGCCGGCTCCACCTCCTCCAGGGGGATCGGTTTGCCCGGCCGGAACCGGAGGAGGTCGCGCAGGGCCAGCGGCTCCCGCTCGTTCACCAGCTCCGCGTACTTCCGGTACTGCGCGTAGTCTCCCCCCCGAACCGCCGCGTGCAGCGCCTTGACCATCGGCGGGTTGAAGGCGTGCGGCTCTCCCGACTTCCGGTAGGTGTAAAAGCCCGAGTGGGGCAGCGCCTCCGCCCCCGCGACCCCGAAGGCATCCCGGTGGCGGGCCAGGCACTCCTCCGCGATCTCCCGGATCCCGATCCCGCTCACCTTGGAGGGGGTGCCCACGAAGCAGCGCTCGACCACCGCCTCGCTCAGCCCGATGATCTCGAAGATCTGCGCCCCCTGGTAGGAGGCCAGGGCCGAGATGCCCATCTTGGACATGATCTTTAAAATCCCCTTGTCCAGGGCCGCCCTGTAGTTGCCCAGGGCCTTCTCGACGGCGGCGGGGTCCCCCTCACGCTGCTCGGCCGCCACCGCGGCGACGGTCTGGAAGGTCAGGTAGGGGTTCACCGCGGCGGCGCCGTAGCCGATGAGGGTGGCGAAGTGGTGGTGCTCCCAGGCCTCCCCCGTCTCCACCACCACGTCGGCCCGCATCCCCTTCCCCTTCTTGATGAGGTGGTGGACGACGGCGCCGACGGCCAGGAGCATGGGCATGGGGGCGTGGTCCGGATCCACCCCCCGGTCGCTCAGGATCAGGACCGCCTTCCCCTCGTCCACCGCCCGGCTGGCCTCCTCCGTCAGGCGCCGGAGGGCCCGCTCCAAGCCGGCCGGGCCGTCGCCCACGGCGAAGCGGGTGGAGAGGGTCCCGGAGGCAAAGAGGGGGTCCTCCATCCGCCGCATGGCCTCCAGCTCGTGGTCGTAGAGGATCGGGCTCTCCAGGTGGATGAGGCGGGCCGACTCCGGCGTCTCCTCCAGGAGGCTCCCCCGGTTCCCCACGTAGGTGCTGAGGGACATGACGATCTGCTCCCGCAGCGGGTCGATGGGGGGGTTCGTCACCTGCGCGAACTTCTGCTTGAAGTAGGAGTAGAGGAGCCGCGGCCGGCGGGACAGCACGGCCAGCGGCGTGTCATCCCCCATGGAGCCCACGGGCTCCTTCTTCTCGGAGAACATCGGGGTCAGGACCAGGCTGATCTCCTCCGCCGTATAGCCGAAGGTTCGCTGCAGCCGGGTCAGGGCCGCGCGCTCCCCGGGCACCGCGAGGGCGCGGGGGCGCGGCGGGGTCAGGCGCACGATCTGCTTGCCGACCCACTCCCGGTAGGACCGCCGGGTGGCCATCTCCCGCTTGATCTCGTCGTCGTGCAGTAGGAGGCCCCGGGCTGTGTCCACGGCGATCATCTTCCCCGGGCCGAGCCTCCCCTTCTCGATGATGACGGCGTCGTCCAGGTCCACCACCCCGACCTCGGAGGCCATCACGACGATCCCGTCGGCGGTGACCTTGTACCGGGCCGGGCGCAGGCCGTTCCGGTCCAGCGTGGCCCCCACGATCACCCCGTCGGTGAAGGCGATGGCCGCGGGGCCGTCCCAGGGTTCGCTGAGGCAGGCGTGGTACTCGTAGAAGCCCTTGAGGGCGGGGTCCATCTGGGGCATGTTCTCCCACGCCTCCGGGATCAGCATCATGAAGGCGTGGCGGACGTCGCGCCCCGAGAGGACCAGGGCCTCCAGCACGTTGTCCAGGTGGGCGGAGTCGCTCCCGCCCGGCGCCAGTAACGGCCGCAGCCGGTCCACCCGGGTCCCCCAGACCCGGGAGTGGAGCTCTTTCTCCCGGGCGTACATCCAGTTCTGGTTGCCCTGGAGGGTATTGATCTCCCCGTTGTGCCCCAGCATCCGGAAGGGCTGGGCGAGGAACCACGTCGGGAAGGTGTTGGTACTGTAGCGCTGGTGGAAGACGGCCAGGGCCGTGGTGTAGAGGGGGTCCGCCAGGTCCCGGTAGAAGCGGGGGAGCTGGGGGGCCACGAAGAGGCCCTTGTAGACCACGGTCCGGTGGGAGAAGGAGGGGATGTAGAAATCCTTGATTCCCTCCCCGCGGACCTGCTCCTCGATCTCCTTGCGGGCCAGGTAGAGGGCGCGCTCGTAGCCCTCGTCGTCCACCCCCGGGGGGCGGCCCATCAGGACCTGCTCCATGCGAGGGAGGGTCGCCAGCGCCTTCACCCCGAGCGCCCCCGGATCGATGGGGACGAGCCGCCAGCCGAACTGGCGGATCCCGTGGCGGACCAACGTCCCCTCGATGATGGTCCGGCAGAGGCGTTGACGCTCAGGGGCCTGGGGGAAGAAGATCATCCCCACCCCGAGGTCGGCGTCCCGCTCCAGCCGGACGCCCATCCCCAGGAGCTCGCGGCGGAACAGGTCGTGGGGGATCTGGGTCAGGATCCCGGCTCCGTCCCCGGTCTTCCCGTCGGCGCTCACCGCCCCCCGGTGGGTCAGGTTGATGACGGCCTCCACCCCCATCCGGAGGATGCCGTGTCGCCGCTCCCCGGCGATGCTCGCCACAAAGCCGGTGCCGCAGGCATCCCGTTCCTCGACGGGCCGGTAGAGGGTCCGCGGGAAGGCGAAACAGGCAGGGTCAGCAGCGGGCTCCCGGTCAGTCAGGCTCACGGGGATCTGTCCTCCCTGGAAAGTCGGGCCTCAGCCCCCGATGTAGGACATCTCGATCTTGTGCAGCCCGACCGTCTCGGACGAGCGGATCTCCGAGTAGCGGTCGTCGCGCACCCGCCAGACGGCCGCGATGGCGTCGGAGATCTCGGCGTCGGAGGCGCCGCCGCGGAGCAGCGCGCGCAGGTCCTGCCCCCTCGTCGCGAACAGGCAGGTGTAGAGCGAGCCCTCGGCCGAGAGCCGGGCGCGGGTGCAGTCGCGGCAGAACGCCTGCGTGACCGAGGCGATGACGCCGATCTCGCCACTCCCGTCCCGGTAGCGCCAGCGGGTGGCGACCTCGCCGCAGTAGTTCGGCTCGACCGGCTCGAGCGGCACCTCCGCGTTGATCATGGCGATGATCTCGGCCGCCGGGACGACGTCGTCCATCCGCCAGCCGTTGGTGTGCCCGACATCCATGTACTCGATGAAGCGGACGATCCGCCCGGTCCCGCGGAAGGTGCGGGCCATCGGCACGACGCTCCGCTCGTTCACGCCGCGCTTCACGAGCATGTTGATCTTGATCGGCTCGAGGCCCGCGGCGGCCGCCGCCTCGATCCCCTCCAGGACCCGCTCGACGGGGAAGTCCACGTCGTTCATGGCGGTGAAGACGTCGTTGTCGAGCGAGTCGAGGCTCACCGTGATTCGCTGCAGCCCGGCATCTTTCAACGCCTGCGCCTTCTTTGCCAGGAGCGAGCCGTTGGTCGTCAGGGTCAGGTCGAGTCCCGGGATGCGCGCCACCATCCCGACCAGCCGTTCCAGGTTGCGGCGCACGAGCGGCTCCCCCCCGGTCAAGCGGATCTTCTCCACGCCGTGGAAGTTGAAGATCCGGGCGAGGCGCTCGATTTCCTCGAACGTGAGGATCTGCTCGCGCTCGAGGAACTGGTAGTCGCGGCCGAAGACCTCCTTCGGCATGCAGTAGACGCAACGGAAGTTACAGCGGTCGGTGACCGAGATCCTGAGATCGCGGAGCGGTCTGCCCAGGGTGTCGGTGACGCTCATGGCCTTTCCCGCCGGCCGAAGGCGCCGATGAGGGGGGGACAGGGCCCGCTCGGGTGGCGCCCCGCACCGGGACACCAGGCTAGGGAGCTAGGCCTGGGCCGCCGCCGGCTCGGGCCGGGCGATCGTCATCTGCGCGATCTTCTCCTGGAGCTTGAGCACGCCGTAGATCAGGGCCTCGGGCCGGGGGGGGCAGCCGGGGACGTAGACATCCACCGGGACCACCTGGTCCACCCCCTTCACCACGTGGTAGCCCTCGTAGTAGAAGGGGCCCCCGGAGATGGCGCAGGCCCCCATGGCGATGACCCACTTCGGCTCGGGCATCTGCTCGTAGAGGAGCTTGATCCGGGGGGCCATCTTCTCCGTGACCGTCCCGGCCACGATCATCACGTCCGACTGGCGGGGGGAGGGGCGGAAGACCCCGGCCCCAAGCCGGTCCAGGTCGAAGCGGGAGGCCCCGGTGGCCATCATCTCGATGGCGCAGCAGGCTAGCCCGAAGGTCATGGGCCAGGGGGAGGACTTCCGGGCCCAGTTGAAGAGCCAGTCGAGGGACGTGGTGAGGATGCCTGGGGGGAGGTGATTGACCAGCGCCATTGTCAGGTCCTCTCGGGGCCGCCAGATCCGCCGGGCCCCTCAAAGCAGCCCATTATACTGGGCCGGCCCGGGCCGGCAAGGCCAAAAGTTACGCGAGGAGCGCATCGAAGTAGGAGGGCACCTGGTCCGAGCAGCGAACGAGCTCGCAGGCCTCGCAGACCGCGGTCGAGGGCTTCCGGGAGCAGAGGAGGCAGGTCTGGAGGAAGGCGAGGGTCGCCCCGATGTTCTCCTTCATAGCCCGGTAATCGGTCAGGCGCTTCTCGATCTCCGTGAGCTTCTCCGCCAGGGTGCTGGCCAACTGCGCCGAGCCCTCCGCCCCCGTCGGCGCCTGGTGCCGGGCGGAGAGGAGCACCCGGATCCGCTCGAGGGGCACATCCAGGCGCCGGAGGTCCCGGATCAGGGCGATCCGCTGGCAGACCCGCTCGGGGTACATCCTGACCCGGCTCGTGCGCCCGACCGGCTCCCCGAGGAGCCCCAGGCTCTGGTAGTACCGAACCGTCCGAAGGGTCACCCCGGTCCTGCGGGCCACCTCCCCGATCTTCAAGAGCCCTGATTGCACGGGGGCTTCCGCGACAGGCATGCCCTCTCCGCGGCAATACGATGCGTTTGAGACCATACTTGACAGTTACGTAACTGTCAAGCAGATAACTTCTTGTGTTCTTGTGTTCTTGACTCCCGTTAGTCCGCAAGGAGGATCTTCCCCATGGCAATCGCCACCAGAAGGCCGAGCGCCCAGAGCCACGGGAAGCTCCCCCCGAGATACCACACGACGACCGGGTAAGCGGGGGCGGAGAGCGGGAGGACGGAGATGGCAAACAGGATGCCGGTCACGCCGAACAGGCGGGCGTACCCCGCCACCATCGTCGCGAACAGGACCAGGGCGATGACGATCCAGGAAACCCCGAACAGGAGGCCCGGCAGGCTGGGGCCGCGCCGCATCACGGCACCCCCGCTAGAGGGGGAGGTTTGCGAGGGCCAGGAGGAACCGGCCCAGGACTTCCCCCAGGAACACGGTGAGCATCGCCACGTAGTAGAACCCGGTCGCCGCCTGGACATTCGACAGGCGGAGGCAGTTCCGGATGATCAGCGCGAGGGTGAGGCTCCCCCCTACCCCCACCCCCAGACGCAGGATCACCAGGAGGAAGTGCTCTTGCAGCCCTGCCAGGGCGAACGCCGGGGCCAGGCCCCCCGCCATCCAGAGGAGGGCTCCCACCACCACCGGGTAGCATCCCTGGGCGAGAACTGCCCAGAGGAAAGCCCTACTGAGGCGGTCAATGAGCCGGAGGGGGAGGTGCGGCTGGTTGAGGTAACTGTGGCCGAGGAGCATCCCTACGAAGACCAGCCCCAGGAGCGCTGCCCCCAGCAGCGAGTTCCCGAGGCGGAGGGGGAAGCCCAGCGGACCCATGCCACCCCTTTCCCCCCAGGCTTCCAGGACGAGGAGTCCGCCCCCCAGCAGGAGCGCAACACCCCGAGTCACGCGAACGCCCCTCTCCCCCGCCAGGCCAATGCAGAGCAGATAGGCCAGGAGGGAGGCAGCGAAGCCTGCCGCGCCCAGGAGGGGGAGCCCCGTGCCGGTGGCGAGGAGGGTCGGCCCCGCCGCCGTCGCCCCCAACACCCAGAGGACGACGGCCTCGACCGCGAGCAGGCTGAGGGTGCAGATGGCGAAGAAGCCCCGCTGGATCGCCGGGAGCGGCACGAGCGTCTGGGCCCAGAGGCCGCCGACCGCAAACTGCGTCAGGGCCGCCAGGACGGGCGCCGCGATGCCGGGCACGGGGACCTTTCAGGGGGGACCTGCGCGGGGGGGTGCCCGGCTCCCTGACGAGAGCCGGGCACCTCTACCTGCGGGCTAGGGAAGCTCGACGAAGACGTCGCTACCCTGGACCTTGACGGGGAAGACCTGCACCTTCGCCGCCGGGTTCGTCTTGGAGACCCCGGTGGTCACGTCGTACTTCCAGCCATGCCAGGGGCAGGTGACCACCTGGTTCTCCAGGAATCCCTCGCCCAGGGGGCCGCCCCGGTGCAGGCACGTGTTGTGGAGAGCATGGAAGGCGCCCCCCACGTTGAACAGGGCGATGGGAGTTCCCGCAGCCTCCACGGTCTTCGCCTCGCCCGGGTTCAGGTCCGCCGTTTGCGCCACCTTCACCAGATTGCCCATCCTCGCACCTCGCTCGACGCTCAGGATCGCGTGCCCGCCGTCCGGCCTTCCGCCGCGCTCGTGTCGCCCAGGATCACCCGGGTCAGGGCCGGGAGGGCCCCCGCCATGCGGGGACCGTACCAAGAGATCCACTTCCCGTCAATGCAGTACACCCGGCCGGCTCGCACCGCCGGCATGGCCGGGAAGGCCTGGAAAAGGGGGGTGTGCTTCGGGCCGAACCGGAAGGGCTCGTCGGGGAGGAGGATCACCTCGGGGGCCGCGGCCGCTACTTCCTCTAGCGTGACCCGGGGGTAGCGCTCGGGCTTCTCCGCCGTGATGTTCTCGCCGCCGCAGGTCACCAGGACATCGTGCACATAGGTATCCCGGTTGCACGCCATCCAGGGGTTCTTCCAGATGGGGCAGAAGACCCGGACCGGTCTCCGTCCGGCCCGGAGCCCTGCGACTTCCTCCAGGGCCGCCTCCACCCGGGCGGCCAGGGCATCCCCGGCCGCCGGTTCCCCTAGCAGCCCCCCCAGGTCCCTGAGCAACCCGGCCCCCTCGCCCACGGTCCGCGGGAAGATGACGTACACCGGGATGCCGGATCCGGCCAGGGCCTCGACGTCCGCCTTCCGGTTCTCCTCCACGTTGGCGATGACCAGATCGGGCTGCAGGCGCCGGATGAGGTCCAGGTCCGGGTTCTTCTCCCCGCCCACCCGGACCTTGCCGGCCACCCCGGCGGGCGGCTCGGTGCAGAACCTGGTGATCCCGACGACCCGGTCCCCGGCTCCCAGGGCAAAGCAGATCTCGGTCACGCTGGGGATCAGGGAGACCACGCGACGCGGGGGGTCCGGGACGGTCACATCCCGCCCCAGCACGTCCCGGAAGCGCCGCGTCCGCACTCCCGTCCCGCGCCCGTCCTACCCCGAGACGACCGGGAGGCTCACGGGACCGCCCGGAGTGGTCGTGGCGGCCGCCTCCCCGAGCGCGGCCACCGCCTGGCGGTAGGCGGTCCGGACCCGATTCAGGTCCCGGGTGAAGAGCAACCCGATCCGGGCAAAGGGGGTGAAGATGGGGGACTCGGCCGACAGGTCAATGGGGAAGTCCACCACCCGCGGCAGCCGGTCCAGGTTGGCCTCGATCACTTCCCGCCAGCCGCGGATCCGGGCCTGCAGCTCCTCCTCCCCCTGCCTCGCCTTCGCCAGGAGCGGGGCCACATAGCAGTCGGCGCGCTCCTGGAGCTTCTCCAGCCCTTGCTGGGCCAGCGCGTGCAGGCGCTGCAGCTCCTCTTCCGCCAGCGTGATCACCTGAAGCCCCAGGCGGCCGAGGAACTCCCGGAGCAGCCGACCCGTTTCGTGGGCCAGGAGCGCCTCGGGCACCGCCACCCTGCGGCCGGGGACCGGCTTCTTCGCCGCCTCGCCGTACAGTTCGTCCCGGAGCCACCTGACGTAGTCCCCGTTTTGCTTCTCCCACTGGCTGATCAGGCGGCGCCCGTAGAACCGGATGGCCGCCGTGAAGACATCCCGCTTCTTCACCAGGCCCTCGATGATGCTCCCCCAGGAGTAGAACTTTCGCATCGCCTTCATCGTGGCGATCTGCAGCTCGTAGGGGGTCATCCGCTGGGGTACGTGGACGACGTGGTGTCCGTCATAGCAGGACCAGTCGCGGCTGATGATCTCCTTCTTGCCCGTCGCGAAGAGGTTCCGGTAGTCCGGGGAGCCAGGGATGGGCGTGAGGATCATGAACTGGACCGACTCGATGCCCCGGTCCCGGGCGAACTGCCCGGTCGCCTCGATGGTCTCGACGTCGTCCTCGTCGGAACCGACCACGAACATCCCGTGGATCCGGATCCCCTTGTCGTGGAACTTGGCGATGGACCGCTCGATCTTCGCCACGTCCTGCTTCTTCTTGAAGAGCTCCAGGGTCCGGGGATTGATGGATTCGAAGCCGACATACACGTTGAAGCAGTTGGACCGTTGGAAGAGGGTGAGCATCTCGTCGTCATCCACCGTCTCGGTCCGGACCTGGGCTCCCCACTGCGGCGTGATCCCCTCGGCGATCATCCGGCCGAGTAACTCCTTGGTTCGCTTCCGGTTCACGGCGAAGATATCATCGGCGAAGAAGACGTACGCGGTGTCGTGCGGCGCGCCCTGGAACGTCATCTCCCGGAGGACCCGGTCGGTGGACTTGTACCGGTAGCCCGAGCCGTACATCGCCGGCACCGAGCAGAAGGTGCACGGGTACGGGCACCCGCGCGAGGTGTCCACGGAGATGATCCCCCCCCGCTTGAACCCCTGGACCAGGGCGAAGTCCGGGATGGGATTCGCCTCCAGGTCCTGCTCCAGCGGCCGGTCCGGGTTGTGGACCTTCTCCCCGTCCCGCCAGTAGGAGAGGCCGGGGATCGTTCTCACGTCCCGCTTCCCCTCGAGCGCCTCCACCAGCTCCACGATGGCCTGCTCCCCCTCGCCCCGGACGAGGTAGTCCCCGTGCTCCAGGCCCTCATCGGAGATGAAGGTGACGTGGGTGCCGCCCAGCACCACCGGGATCCCGGCGGCCCGGACGGTATCGGCCAGCCTGTACGAGGGGGGGGCGGTGGAGGTGATGGTGGAGATGCCCACCAGGTCCGCCGAGAGGACCTCGGCCATGTCCACCGGAGCGATGTCCTCGATGTAGACCTTCACCTCGTAGCCCAGGTCCCGCAGGATGGTGCCCAACAGGACGGATCCCAGACGGGGGATGGTGACCTTGCTGTAGACGTGCAGGTGGGTGGATTTCGGCTCGACGAAGACAATCTTCTTGATGCGCATGAGGTCACCTCGCTGGATGAAAGTCCCGGACCTAGGCGGGCATGAGGAGCCCGGAGAACTCTTCCACGGTGAGCTGCTCAACCCACGCCGCGAAGCTCGGGTCCCTGTCCCGCCGCTGCGCCGCGTGGTGCGCCGCATCCGCCCGGGAGCGGAAGAGGCGCCACAGGAAATTCATCTGCCCGCCGGGCCGCCGGAGGAAGAAGACCGCGTCGGTGGGGGCGGTCGGCTCGGCCACCGGCGTATCCCCCTCCCGCAGGGCCTGCACGAACTCGGCCCCGATCCCGTGGCCGGCCAGGGCGCGGGTCCGCACCGATTCCGGAGCGGGAAGCTCGGCCGGGTTTCCCGGGTAGCGCTCCAGGCCGAAGAGGGGGACGGCCGCTTCGTCCACCTTGTACAGGTACTGGACCCCCACCCCGCAGGCATCCAGCAGGGCCCGGGTCTCGGGGGCCAGCCAGTAGAGCCCCGCCTCGAAGACGTCCGGCCACAACTCCACCACCCCTCCCGGCGCTTTCGGCCGGACCTGGCGGAGGATGGCCGGGGCCTGCCTGGTGCGCAGGCAGAAGAACCAGCGCCGTTCGGCGCCCATCACTCCAGGCGCTCGTACCGGGTGTTGCGCCGGCGCGGCGTGAAGCCCGCGGACCGGATGCTGGCCAGGATCTCGTCCAGGGAGAGGAGCCAGGTGGCGCCCGCGGCGCTCACCACCTTCTCCTCCAGCACCGTGCTCCCGAAGTCGTTGACCCCGTAGAAGAGGGAGGTCCGGGCGATCTCGGGTCCCTGCGTCACCCAGGATGCCTGGAGGCTGGGGATATTGTCCAGCATCAGGCGGGCCACCGCCACCGTCCGGAGGTGGTCGATCCCATCGGTCCGGGTCCCCCCCAGCGCTGTGTGGTCCGGCTGGTAGTTCCAGGCGATGAAGGCGGTGAAGCCCCCGGTCTCGTCCTGGATGGCCCGGATCCGGCAGAGGTGCTCGACCCGCTGCTCGGGCGTCTCCACCGAGCCGTACATCATGGTCGCGGAAGACGGGATGCCCAGGTGGTGGGCCGTCCGCATGCAGGCCAGCCATTCCTCCGCCGTGTCCTTCAGGGGGGAGATCTCCTGGCGGACCGCGTCCACCAGGATCTCGGCGCCGCCCCCCGGGATGGAGTCCAGGCCGGCCCGCTTCAGCCGCTCCAAGGCGGCCGCGAGGCTGAGGCCCGAGATCTTGGCCAGGTAGAGGAGCTCCGCGGGGGAGAGGGCGTGCAGGTGGACCGGGAAGGCGGCCTTGATGGCCGCGAAGGTCTCCTCATACCACCCGATCTTCAGGGCCGGGTTCAGCCCCCCCTGGAACAGGACCTCGGTTCCCCCCAGAGCGGTCAGCTCCTGCACCTTCCCCAGGATCTCCTCCCGGGTGAGGGTCCAGGCTCCCTCTTCCCCCGGGAGGCGGTAGAAGGCGCAGAACGTACACTGTACCCAGCAGACGTTGGTGTAGGAGAGGTTCCGGCCGACGACGTAGGTCACCTCGGGGGCCGGATGCTTCCGGTAGCGGACCAGGCTGGCTAGGGTGCGGAGGAGGGGAAGGTCCGCCTCCCGGAAGAGGACCAACCCTTCCGCCGGGCTCAGCCGCTCCCCCCGCTCCACCTTCCGGGCGATGGCCGTGAGGGTCACCTGGGCACCTTTCCCCGTTGGACCTGCCCCGGGGGAGCGCCGTTCACTCCCCCACGATCTGGACCTGGATGCTCCGTTCCCGCGGGCCGTCCAGCTCGGCGAGGATGATGCTCTGCCACTTCCCGAGGACCAGCTCCCCCCCCTGGATGGGGACGATGACGTTCTGCCCCAGGAACATCGCCCGGAGGTGAGAGTCGGCGTTCCCCCTGTCGCAGTCGGAGAACCGGGGGTCGTCATGCCGATAGCCGTCCCGCTCCCGCACCACCCGGCCCAGGATGGCCTTCATGTCCTCGATCAGGGCGGTCTGGAACTCGTTCACGAAGAGGGCGACCGTGGTGTGGAGGGCGTTCAGGATGAGTGTCCCGTTCCGAATGGGGTGCTTGAGCAGGCAATCCCTCACCCGCTTGGTGATATCCATGAACTGCAGGCGCTCGCCCGTGTTGAGATGGATGGTGTCGAACCCGATCTGCATCGAGCCCTCCCGCCCTTGTCGCGATGGAATCCCCGGCCGCCCCCCCTGCCCCTCAGCCCCGGGCCAGCACCAGGCCCAGAACGCTGGCGGCAACGCCCAGGAGCCCATTGGCGAGCGCCACGGTCTGGAGGCGCGCCACCAGTCGGGCGTGCACCTCGGGGGCGAGCCCCCCCTCCCCCGCCGCCTCCCGGGCCGCCGCGCGCGTGAGCCGCAGGCCCAGCCCGAAGAACTCGTAGGACGCAACCAGGAGGAGGACGAACACCAGCAGCAGCTTCAGACCCAGGGGGCCGAACCAGCGGGCCGCGAACTGGGCGCCGTAGGCCCCCTTCAGCGCCGTGACTCCCCCCGCCCCCGTGAGGACCAGGATCCCCAGGGAGGCCAGACTGACGGGGTGCGCGACCCGGAGGATCCGGGCCAGTGTCGCCCGCCGCCCCGCGTCCCCCTCCCCCCGGAAGGCGGGGAGGACCGCCGCCCCCAGCGTCAGCGTCCCCCCCAGGTAGAGGGCCGCGGCGACCAGGTGCAGGGCGGCGAGGGCCATGCGGTGGCGCCGCCTCAGGCGGCGTACTGCCGTTCCCAGGCCTCGTACTCGTCGGTGAAGTACCGGACCCGGGTCTTCTTGTACTCCTTCGTGCTGTAGAGCTGGGCGAAATCGGTGATGCCGGTGGCCTGGCTGATGCTCCCCAGGATCTCCTCGCACTCCTTCACCGTCCGCCCGTGGACCATCGTGAAAATGTTGTACGGCCAGTCCGGGTAGGTGGGTCGGAGGTAGCAGTGGCTCACCCCGCGGACCGACCCCATCATGGCGCCCACCTCATCCGTGCGGCTCTCCGGGACCTTCCAGACGCCCATCGCGTTGGCCCGGAAGCCGGCGTTGCGGTGGTGCAGGACGGCGGCGAAGCGCCGCAGGTGCCCGCGGCGGGTGAGCTCCGCGGCGACGGCGAAGAGGTCCTCAGGCGTGATCCCCATCCGGGCCGCCATCGGGTCGAAGGGGGCGGGCTCCGAGGGCAGGTCCTCCTGGAGCTCCCGGATGGCCAGGATCTCCCGCGGCGTGAGGGCCGCGGGGTCTGCCCCTTCCCGCTTCCTGTCGCTGTAGGCCGGCTCCTCGAGGGCGGCCGGGTTCGACTCCCCCGTCATGTCCAGGTTCACCCCGATCTTGAAGAGGCGCAGGGTCGGCAGGATCCGGGTGGACTCGGCCCCGGCCAGCTCGTGCAGCCGCTTCACCGTCGCCTCCAGGTCCTTTTCCGGCGGGACGGCGATGGTGAACCACATGTTGAAGGCGTGGCTCCGCTTGTAGTTGTGGCTGACGCCCGGGTGGGTGTTCACCATCGCGGCGGCCTCATCCACCCGGGCCGCGTCGGCCCGCATGGCCACGAGGCTCGACCTGTAGCCCAGGGAGCGGGTGTCGAAGATGGCGCTGATCTGTCGGATGATCTTCTCCCGGCGGAGCCGGGTAATCCGGGCCAGGATCTCCTCCTCCCCGGCCGGCAGACGCTCCCCGAGGGCAGCGTAGGGCCGGCGGACCAGGGGGAATTCGGATTGGAGAAGATTCAGCAGCCGCTTGTCCCGGTCATCCATCTGGACGGGCATGGCCGACTCCCTCCGCAGCTCCCCCGGGCGCCCGGGGCCAGCAAAACTTCGCCATGATAGACGGAGGTCCCGGGACCGGTCAAGACAAAGTTGCGCGGTCGCCCGCTCCGGGGGGGCGCCCTCCGGGGGGGGCGCAGAAGCTAGTGCCGCTCCAAGTACTTGCACCGAGGGGGGCACCCGAGCCGCGGGTGGGGCACGCCGGCGACAGGACCCGCGGCAGAGCGGTCTGTCAGGATCGGGCCGGATGACGTGGACCGGCACTAGGCGCAAACCTCCCGGACGGCGGCCATCAGCCTCTCCTCGCTCGGGAGCACGAAGCGCTCCAGCTTGGGGGAGAAGGGCATGGGGGTGTCCAGGGCGGTCACCCGCCGGATGGGGGCATCCAGGCAGTCCAGGGCCTCCTCCGCCACGAGGGCGGCCACCTCCGAGGCGAAGGAGCACTGCGCCGCTGCCTCCTGGAGGATGACCAGGCGGCTGGTCTTCTCCACGGAGCGGAGGATGGTGGAGGTATCCAGGGGGTCCAGGGTCCGGGGGTCCACCACCTCGCAGGAGATCCCCTCCGCTGCCAGGCGGTCGGCGGCCCGGAGCGCCAGGTGGACCATGCGGGAGTGGGCGACCACCGTCACGTCCTCCCCGGCCCGCTTCACCTCCGCCACCCCGAGCGGGACCAGGTACTCCTCCTCCGGCACCTCCCCCGTTTCCGGATAGAGGAGCTTGTGCTCGATGAAGATGACCGGGTTGTCGTCCCGGATGGCGGTCTTCAAAAGCCCCTTGGCGTCGTAGGGGGTGGCGGGCATGACCACCTTCAGCCCCGGGATGTGGATGAACCAGGCTTCCAACGACTGGGCGTGCTGGGCCGCCGAGGAGCGCCCCGCCCCCCCCTGGGTCCTGAGGACCATCGGCACCAGCGCCTTGCCACCGAACATGTAGCGGTTCTTGGCAGCCTGGTTGGCGATCTGGTCCATGGCGATCCCGGAGAAGTCCACGTACATCAGTTCGGCCACGGGGCGCATCCCGGTCAGGGCCGCCCCCACCGCGGCCCCCACGATGGCCGCCTCGGAGATGGGCGTGTTCCGGACCCGCTCCGGACCGAACTCGTCCAGCAGACCCTGGGTCACCTTGTAGGAGCCGCCGAACTGGGCGATATCCTCCCCCAGGAGGAAGACCCGCGGGTCCCGGCGCATCTCCTCCCGCAGGGCCTCCTTGAGCGCCTCCCGATAGGTGATCTTCCGCATCGGCCCCTCCGAGCCCCGCCAGACTGCCGGCCCGCCGCGCCCTCGCTCTGCTGGTGCGCTCTCAGGCAAAGACGTCCCGGAGGGCGTCCTCCAGGTCCGGCTCCGGGCTCTGCTCGGCAAAGGTCACCGCCTCGGCGATTTCCCGCTGCACCTCCGCCTCGATCCTGGCCAGATCGGCCGCCGGGACCCGCCGCTCTTCCAGGAGCGTCCGCCGGAAGAGGGGGATGGGGTCCCGCTGCTTCCAGCGCTCCACCTCCGCCGCATCCCGGTAGAGGGCTCCGGTGTCACCCACGTAGTGGCCCATGAAGCGGTAGGTCTTGGCCTCGATGAGGGTGGGGCCGCCCCCCTCCCTCGCCCGCCGGATCGCCTCGCCTGCGGCGGCGAAGATGGCCGTGGCGTCCATCCCGTCCACCACTACCCCGGGCATGTCGTAGGCCATGGCCCTGATCGCGATGTCTTTCACCTTCTGATGGACCTCCCGGGGGGTGGACTCGGCGTACTGGTTGTTCTCGCAGACGAAGAGGACCGGGAGGTTCCAGACGGCCGCCAGGTTCAGCCCCTCGTGGAAGGCCCCCGTGTTGGAGCCCCCGTCGCCGAAGAAGGCCACCGTGACTGCCCTTCGCCCCTGCATCTTCGCGGTGAGGCCGGCCCCGGCGGCGATGGGGATGCCGGCGCCCACGATGCCATTCGCCCCCAGGATCCCCAGGTCCAGGTCGGCGATGTGCATGGAGCCGCCCTTCCCCTTGCAGTAGCCGGTCTTCTTGGCGAAGAGCTCCGCCATCATCATGTCCAGGCGCGCCCCCTTCGCCACGGCGTGGCCGTGGCCCCGGTGCGTGCTGGTGATGGTGTCCTCCTTCGTCAGGTGGACGCAGACCCCGGCCGCCACCGCCTCCTGCCCCACGTAGGTGTGCAGGAACCCGGGGAGCCGGCCCGCGAGGAAGAGTTCGCTGGCCTTCTCCTCAAAGACTCGGATCCGGACCATCGTCCGGTAGATCTGGAGGGCCTGCTCGAGCGTGAGCGTCATGGGCTCCCCCGGATGGGAGGGGGGCTCGGGTGCGACTGGTCGCAGGTGCTCCACAGGGGAAGCGGGGGACGATACTGGCGTGACCCTAAAGGACCTCCACCGCAATGTCAAGGAGGTGGGCGGCCGGCCTCTCCTCAGACCGCGGTGTAGCCGCCGTCCACGAAGATGATCTGGCCCGTGACCAGGTCGGAGGCGGAGGAGGCGAGGTAGATGGCCGTCCCCACCAGGTCCTCGCACCGGCCCAGGCGCCCCGCGGGCGTGAACCGGAGGATCCGCTCGCGGATCTCGGGGCGGTCCACGAAGGCGGCGTTCATCTGGGTCCGGATGTAGGTGGGGCCGATGGCGTTGACCTGGATGTTGTCGGGCGCCCACTCGGCGGCCCAGGCCCGGGTGAGGAGGACGACTCCCCCCTTGCTCCCGCAGTAGGCGGCGGAAGACGGGAGGGCCACGGTCCCCCCGATGGAGGCGATGTTGATGATCTTGCCGCCCCCCCGCGCCTTCATGATGCGGGCGGCCGCCTGCCCGCAGAGGAAGACCCCCTTCAGGTTGACGTCCAGGATGGTCTCCAGGTCCGCCTCCGCCAGCTCCTCCGCCGGTCCCCGGATGTTCAGGCCGGCGTTGTTGACCGTGATGTTCAGGCGCCCGAGGCGAGCCAGCGCCTCCTGGAACGCCGCGTCCACCTGGGCCTTCACCCGGACATCGGCCTCGAGTGTCAGGCAGCGGCGCCCGGCCGCGCGCACCTCCGCCTCCACCTCGGCCTGGCGGGCCAGAGAACGATCCAGGAGGGCGAGGTCGGCGCCCGCCTCCGCGAAGCCGCGGGCGAGCGTCCGGCCAATGTCCCCCAGCCCCCCCGTGATGAGCGCGACTTTCCCTCTCAGCGAGAAGAGATCCATGGTCCCCCGCGCCCGGCCCCGGCACCGCCGGGCGCCAATGGCTCCTACGGGTCGAGGGTGAGCAGGTCCTGGATGCTCTCCAGAACGTAGTCCGGGCGCACCGGGGCCGCCGCTAACTCCTCCCGCCGCGTGACCCCGGTCAGGACCAGGGCCGTCGCCATGCCGGCCGCCCTTCCCATCGCCACGTCGGTCTCCAACCGGTCCCCCACCATCAGGCAGGCGCCCACGGGGAGGCCCAGGCGCTCCAGGGCCACCTCCAGCATGAGGCGGTTGGGCTTCCCCACCACCACCTCCACCTTCCGGTTGGTCACCCCCTCCACCGCCCCGATCATCCCGGCCGCGTCCGGGATCTCCCCCCCCTCCGTGGGGCAGGTCCGATCGGGGTTGGTGGCCAGCATCCGGGCCCCGTGCCGGACGGCGATGAGGGCATCGTGCAGCTTCCGGTAGTCGAAGGTCCGGTCGAAGGCGATGATGAGGTAGCGGACCCGGGTCGGGTCGGCCTCCACCCGCAGTCCCGCGTCGGCCAGCTCCTCCTTCAGGGGGGGCTCCCCGATAACGTAGACCGGCGCCCCCGGGTCCCGGGCGGCCAGGTAGCGGGCCATCACGTGAGAGGAATTGACCACGCTCTCCAGGTCGGCGGCGATGCCGAAGCCCCGGAGCTTCTCGGCGTAGTGCGCCCGGCTCTCGACCGGCTTGTTGGAGAGGAAGCAGACCCGCGCACCGCGCTCCCGGAGCGCCCGGACCGTCGCGGCGGCCCCGTCAATCATCCGGGGTCCCAGGTAGATGGTCCCGTCCAGGTCGAAGATGTAGCCCTGGAAGCGCATGATGGATCGCCCCGGCCCGCCGCCGGAACTCAGGCGGCAGGGCGCGGCCGCAGCCCCCCTCCTCCGCCCGATACCCAGACAGGGCTGCGTCGGGGGGCCGCGGCCGCGCCCTGCCGCCGCGGCTGGGGCAAGCGGGCAAGTCTGGACTCTCCGTCATGCGCTTCCAGGGTTACATCTTCGACCTGGACGGGACCATCTACCTGGGACCCCGGATGATTGAC
>JBOHQK010000164.1:0-4546 GCA_050732195.1 Methylomirabilales bacterium (SeqCode) | reverse complement strand
GGTGGGACCCCCTCGGCCTCCTGCCGCAATGCAGCGCATTGGGGCAGGGGCTGAGCGGGTGACGCGGCCCGGCCGCGAGTGGGGCACGCCGGCGACAGGACCCGCGGCAGCACGGTCTGTCAGGATTGGGCCGGATGACTTGGCCCGGGGCTAGCGAAGGTCGGCCGCGGCATCGTGCAGGAGCCGCCGCTGGATCGCCCACATCCGGCGGCGCTCGGCCGCCGTGGCGTGGTCGTGCCCCAGCAGGTGGAGGATGCCGTGGATCAGGAGAAGGGCCGCCTCCCGCTCGAGGGAGTGGCCCGCCCGTGCTGCCTGGCGGGCGGCCGTCTCCACGGAGATGACCACGTCCCCCAGGAGGCCAGGGTGGCCGGGCGGCCCGCCCCCTTCCCCCTGGGGAAAGGCCAGGACATCGGTGGGATGGTCCTCACCCCGGTAGCGGCGGTTCAGGGCGCGGATGCGGTGGTCGGTGACGAGGAGGCAGCCGACCTCGGCCTCAGGACAGCCCAAGGCGCTTAATGTCCTCCGGCCCACGCTTCGCAGGCGGGGCGTCGCCACCCTTCTCGCCCGCTGGAGGTTTCGGACCTGGATCCCCATTCACCGCCCGCCTCTTCGCGAAGTCCTGGAGCTGGACGCCCGGGTAATCCACCCGGTGGTGGTACATCCCGGTCAGGATGCGGATGAAGGCCTTGGCGATGAGGTGCAGGTCCTTCAGGGTGAGGTCGCACTCGTCCAGCTGCCCCTCGATGAAGATGGTATTGATGATCCGCTGGACCACCCCCTGGATCCGGGCCGGCGTGGGGTCGTTCAGGGTGCGGGCCGCCGCCTCCACGGCATCGGCCAGCATCAGGATGGCCGCCTCCCGGGTCTGGGGCTTGGGGCCGGGGTACCGGTAGTCCCCCTCGTCCACCTCGCCCATGTCCGGATCGTGGGCCTCCTTGGCCTTCTCGAAGAAGTACTTCACCAGCCGGGTGCCGTGGTGCTGGGGGATGAGGTCCACGATGGCCGGTGGGAGGCGGTGCTCCAGGGCCATCGCGATCCCCTCCTTCACGTGCGACGTAATGATGAGGCTGGACATCCGGGGGGAGAGCTCGTTGTGGCGGGTGAGCGCCTCGGGCTGGTTCTCGATGAAGTAGGCCGGCTTCTTGATCTTCCCCACGTCATGGTAGAGGGCCCCCACCCGGCAGAGGACAGAGTTGGCCCCGATTGCCTCGGCCGCCACCTCGGAGAGGGTCCCGACCATGATGCTGTGGTGGTAGGTCCCCGGGGCCGTCATGATGAGCTGCCGCAGGAGCGGGTTGGTCATGTTCGAGAGCTCCAGCAGCCTGAGGTCGGTGGCGGTCTCGAAGAGGCGCTCCAGCGCCGGGAGGAGGGCGGAGGCGATCACGGCTGTCAGGATCCCGTTGGCCAGGCCGGCCAGGACCTCCACCGGCACCTCCAGGAAGCTCCCCTCCAGGAAGGCGAAGGCCACCAGGCTGTAGGCGTTCGCCAGGCTCACCCAGCAGCCGGCCTTGAAGAAGGTGCTCCGGTCCTGCACCCGGGGGATGCCGAAGACCCCCACCAGCCCGCCCACCATGGCGAACAGGAAGAAGTTCAGGCTCATCCCCACCATGAGGGCGCAGAGGAGGCTGATGGCCAACGAGCCGGCGAAGGCGACCCGGGCGTTGAAGAGGACCGCCAGCAGGACCGCCCCGACCGCGACGGGCAGGGCGTACTCGAAGGAGGTCCGCGGCACTCCCGGGAAGTGAGTCGCGAGAGCCCCCGTGAGGACCGCGGCCCCCCGGACCACCAGGAGGGTAGCCAGGACCACGGTGGCCAGCAGGGTCAGGTGCTTGGGGGTCTGCCACTGCCGCGGCTGGAGCCGCAGCATGTAAAAGGCCAGGGCCGCCAGGACAAAGGCAGAGACCAGGAACAGCCCCACCAGGGCCAACGGGCCGGCGTCCGGCGGCGCGGCCGAGGCCAGGAGGAGGGTGGTCAGGAGAACGCAGAGCATCCCGCCCAGCCGGAGGATCCGGGGCTGCTCCTCCGCTTCCTGGAAGAGTCCCCGCAGGGGGGTCCGGTGGTAGCGGTGGTGGCTCAGGGACCCCTTGCGGCCGCCGTTCTCCTTGGTCGTCCTGCTGCCTTGGGACATGGATGCGCCTCCGCCGGGGCGGCCGGCAGCCTAGCCGACGTCCGGGGACTCCCGCCCGCCGCGGGCCGGTTCCGGCCGGCGGGACGGAGTGTCTCCGGGCGGGGTGTGGTGCTCCTCGTAGGCGCGGATGATTTGCTGGACCAGCTCGTGCCGGACCACGTCCTCCTCCCTGAGGTAGATGAACTTGATCCCCTGGATGTCGCGGAGGATGGTCCGGACCTCGATCAGGCCGGAGACCCGGCCGGGGGGGAGGTCCACCTGGGTGATGTCCCCGGTGATG
The DNA here is from genome assembly GCA_050732195.1 of Methylomirabilales bacterium (SeqCode). GTDB lineage: Bacteria > Methylomirabilota > Methylomirabilia > Methylomirabilales > JACPAU01 > JACPAU01. The sequence continues at coordinate 2,138 of JBOHQK010000164.1, read as the reverse complement.
ACCGTCTTCGAGTTGAACCCCAGGCGCGTCAGGAACATCTTCATCTGCTCGGAGGTGGTGTTCTGGGCCTCGTCCAGGATGATGAAGGAGTCGTTCAGGGTCCGCCCCCGCATGAAGGCGAGCGGGGCGATCTCGATGACCCCCATCTCGATGAGGCGGTTCGCCCGCTCCGTCTCGATCATGTCGTAGAGGGCGTCGTAGAGGGGCCGCAGGTACGGGTTGATCTTGTCGTACAGGGTCCCGGGCAGATAGCCCAGCTTCTCCCCCGCCTCCACCGCCGGCCGGGTGAGGATGATCCGGTTCGCCTCCCGCCGGAGGTGGGCCGAGACGGCCATGGCCATGGCGAGGTAGGTCTTCCCGGTGCCGGCCGGCCCGATCCCGAAGACGATGTCGTGCTGGCGGATGGCGTCAATGTAGGCCTTCTGGCCGGCGCTCTTCGGCCGGACCGGGCGCTTCTTCGGGGAGACCTCGATGAAGTCGTTCTGGACCGCCTTGAACCCCTCCAGGTCCTGGCGTCCGACGTGGCGGAGCACCAGCCGCACCTGCTGACTGCTGATGGAGCCGCCCCCCTCGAGGATGCTGGTCAACTCGTGGATGACCTGCTCCGCGATCCCGACCTCCTCCTCTTCGCCCGTGATGGTCAGGAGGCCCTCCCGGGTGGTGAGGCGGACGTTCAGGGCATCCTCCACGAGGCGGATATACTCGTCGTGGCGGCCGAAGAGGCTTTGGATGTGGCGCCCGGCCGGGAGGGAGACTTTCCGGTGAGAATGCTTCAGCTCGGTCATCGAGGGCTGTGGTGGACCCCTCCTCTGGCTGAAGCGGCCCCCGGGCGTCCCGGCTCACCTCCGGCAGGGCCAGACGGGACGGGCGCAGGAGAAGCCCCGTCCTGGCCGGCGGTCGTGACGGGATAGGGGGCGGGGGAAGCGCTCCGGTACGGGGTGGGTCGCGCGAGCATCCCCGGCATCGTACTGCCGGCCCGGGGCGCTGTCAATTGGAAATAGACCCATCTTCCTCTGAAAAATCAATGTGTTGCGTTGAAGACAGGCACTCCGGGGCTTCAGGCCCCCGCGACGACGGTCTGCCGGGCCCGCCGGATGAGGGTGAGAAACGCCCGCGCCCGGCTCCGGATCTCGTCCCACCGCCCGGCCAACACGAGGCGGGGGTCGGCGAGTTGTCCGCCCACCGCCACCGCCTCCGCCCCGGCAGCCATGAAGGCACCCACGTTCTCCAGGGTGACCCCCCCCGTCGGGACCAGCCGGATCCCGGGGAACGGCCCGCGCATGTCCCGAAAGAAGTGGGGGCCCAGCACCCCCGCCGGGAACACCTTGATGAGCGGGGCGCCCATGCTCCAGGCGCGGTAGATCTCGGTCGGGCTGAAGGCGCCGGGCAGGACCGGGACCCCCCGCCGGGCACCGAGGGTGATGACCCCCGTGTCCAGGATGGGGGTCACCAGGAACTGGGCCCCGGCCTCCAGGGCTGCCCGGGCCCCAGCCACATCCAGCACGCTCCCCACACCCAGGAGAGCGTCGGGGCCCATGGCCTCCCGAAGCGGCCGCAGCCCCCGCAGCGCCTCGGGGGTGGTCAGCGTGACCTCGAGTGCCGAGACCCCGGCCTCCCGGAGGGCGCGGGCGGCCGCCGTCGCCCCGGCGATATCCGGCAGCCGGAGGATGGCGATGAGGCCCGCGGCACCGATCCGGGCCACGATCTCGGCCGCTTCGGGGGGGGGAACCGCTCGACGGACGACTTGCATCCGCGCCTTCAGGCCTTGGCGGGCTCTTCCCGGCCGGGATGCTCGCCTCATCGCTTCACCCCGTCACGAGCCGGGACTTCGGCCATGGGGCTGACGCCCAGGCCAAGGGCCAGTCCCGCTCCAAGTAATGCGGCCCAATCCCGCCAGACCGTTCTGCCGCGGGTCCTGTCGCCGGCGTGCGCCACCCGCGGCTCGGGTGCAATCCCAGGGGCAATTCGTTGGCCCGGCACTAGTCGAGGTCCGGCTTCAGGTGCAATTCCTTGAGCTGCCGCGGGTCCACGGGGGCGGGGGCGCCCGCCATCAGGTCCACCGCGCGCGCCGTCTTGGGGAAGGCGATGACATCCCGGATGGAGGCCGCCCCGGTCAGGAGCATGATGAGCCGGTCGAA
>JBOHQK010000163.1:0-8527 GCA_050732195.1 Methylomirabilales bacterium (SeqCode) | reverse complement strand
GGTGCAATTCGTTGGAGTCACCCTAGCACTTTACAGGGCCCTGCCCCTCCTCTATCCTGGGACACGTCGCCGCCTCGCGGTGCTCCAGCATGGGTGTGCTGTTTATTTTCATAGACGGCCTGGGCCTGGGGCCCGACGACCGGGAGATCAACCCCCTGGCCGCGGCCTCCACCCGCTGGTTCCGTCTGGCAGGGTCCCTCCCCGCCCCCGGGGTGGACGGGCGGGTCGTTGTGGCCACCGATGCCACGCTGGGCGTCCCGGGCCTCCCCCAGAGCGCCACGGGGCAGACCGCCCTCCTGACCGGCAAGAACGCCCCGTTCCTTGCCGGCCGCCACATCAACGGGTACTGCACGCGGCGGCTGGCGGAGCTCCTCGAGGCCCACTCCCTCTTCGGTCGCCTGATCGCCGCGGGCCGCCGGGCCGCCTTCGCCAACGCCTACACCCCCCGTTTCTTCCAGGACAAGGCCCGGCTCCGCTTCCCGTCGGTGACGACGGTGGCGCAGCGCAAGGCCGGCATGGCCCTCAGGACCCTGGAGGACCTCGCGCGCGGGGAGGCCCTCTACCAGGAGTTCACCAACGGCCTCCTCCGGGCGCAGGGCTACGACCTCCCCCTCCTCACCCCCGCCCTGGCGGGCGCCCGCCTCGCGGCCCTGGCAGTCAACTACGACTTCACCATGTTCGAGTTCTTCCAGACCGACCTCTGCGGCCACGCCCAGGACTTCCCCCGGGCCCTCCGCCTGCTGGAGGACCTGGACGCCTTCCTGACGGGGATCCTGGAGGGGACCGACTTGGCCCGCGACCTGGTGGTGGTGGGGAGTGACCACGGGAACCTGGAGGACCTCTCCCGCAAGACCCACACGGTAAACCCCGTCCCCACGATGGTGTGGGGAGCGGGCGCTCACCCCTTCGCCAGCCGAATCCGGAGCATTGCGGACCTCGCCCCCGCCATCCTGGATTACCTGGGGGTCGCGCCGGCCCGGGCCCTTGCTAACCCCCCGGAAAACGATTAGGCTACAGACATGACACGCCGTGTCCTCCTCGCGGCGGCCCTGGGCCTCCCGCTGGCCCTGGCCGCCGCTGCCGCCCAGGGGGCCGAGGCGCCCCGCCCGGTCCACGTGGTCCGGCTGGAAGGGGTCATCGCTCCCAGCGCGGTGCAGTTCATCACCACGAGCCTGCAGCAGGCCCAGCGGGATCGGGCGGTCGCCCTGGTCATCGAGCTGGATACCCCCGGCGGGCTGGACGTCTCCATGCGGGCCATCATCAAGGAGATGATGGCCTCCGAGGTCCCCATCGTCGTCTACGTCTCGCCCAGCGGGGCCCGGGCCGCCTCCGCCGGCGCCTTCCTGACCCTCGCCGCCCATGTCGCCGCCATGGCCCCCGGCACGAACATCGGGGCGGCCCACCCCGTCAACATGGGGGGGGAGATGGACAAGGAGATGGCGCGGAAGGTGACCAACGATGCCGCCGCCTACATCCGGAGCATCGCCGAGAAGCGGGGCCGGAACGTGAAGTGGGCGGAGGACGCGGTCCGAAAGAGCGTCTCCGCCACCGAGAGGGAGGCGTTGCGCCTCGGGGTCATTGACCTGGTCAGCGAGCGGCTGGAGGACCTGCTGGCGAAGATTGACGGCCGCAGGGTGGAAGTCCCCTCCGGCCCCGTGACCCTGCGGACGAAGGGCGCCGCCCTGGTCCGGATTGAGCCTTCGTTCCGAGACCGGGTTCTCCGGGTGATCTCCGACCCCACCATCGCCTACATCCTCCTCCTCCTCGGGCTGGCCGGCCTCTACTTCGAATTCAGCACCCCCGGCGCCATCCTCCCCGGTATCCTGGGCGGAATCTTCCTCATCCTGGCCTTCTATGCCTTCCAGACCCTCCCGATCAACTACGCCGGCCTCCTCCTGATCCTCCTGGCGGTCGTCCTGTTCATCGCCGAGGCGATGGTGGTCTCGCACGGGATCCTGACCATGGGGGGGGTCGTCTCGATGCTCCTCGGCTCGATCATGCTCATTGACTCCCCGGCCCCGTACATGCGCATCTCCGTTTCCGCCATCCTGGGGGCGACGGCAGCCACCACCGCCTTCTTCGTCCTGCTGGTGGGGGCCGCCGTCCGGGCGCAGCGGGGGAGGCCCCAGACGGGGAAAGAGGGATTGCTGGGGACGGTCGGGGTGGCCCGGACGCGGCTCCAGCCGGGCGGCCTGGTCTTCGTCCAGGGGGCCATCTGGAGCGCCGAGGCCTCCGAGGTCGTGGAGTCGGGCGAGCCGGTGGAGGTGGTGGCTATTAACGGCCTGAAGCTCAAGGTGCAGAAGGTGAAGTCCGATCCTGCCGCCGGGCTCGGCCGCCCGGACGCACCCGCGGCGGGCTGAGGCACCTGCGGCGCCACGAGGGGAACGGCGATGCCATTCGACATCTTCAGATTCGGCACAGCGGCCGTCGTCTTCGTCATCCTCGCCCTCTACTTTCTGTGGAGCGCGGTGAAGGTCCTGCCGGAGTGGGAGCGGGCGGTGGTCCTGCGCCTCGGGCGGCTCCGGAGGCCGATCTTTGGGAAGGGGGGAACCGGGCTGATCCTGCTCATCCCGGTGATTGACAAGCTCATCCGGGTGAGCCTCCGGACGGTCGCCATGGATGTCCCGGCCCAGGACGTGATCACCAAGGACAACGTCTCGGCCAAGGTGAACGCGGTCATCTTCTTCAATGTGATCCACCCCGAGAAGGCCATCCTGAACGTGGAGGACTACCTCTACGCCACCTCCCAGATCTCCCAGACCACCCTCCGGAGCGTCCTGGGCCAGTCGGAGCTGGACGAGCTGCTGGCCCAGCGGGAGAAGATCAACCAGCAGCTCCAGCGGATCATTGACGAGCAGACGGACCCCTGGGGGGTGAAGGTGACGGCGGTGGAGGTGAAGCATGTGGACCTGCCGGCGGAGATGCAGCGGGCCATGGCCCGGCAGGCGGAGGCGGAGCGGGAGAAGCGGGCGAAGATCATCCACGCGGAGGGGGAGCTGCAGGCCTCCGAGAAGCTGGCCCAGGCGGCCCGTGTCATCGCCACCGAGCCCATCACCATCCAGCTCCGCTACCTCCAGACCCTGACGGAGATCGGGACCGAGAAAAACTCCACCATCATCTTCCCGCTCCCGATTGACCTCCTGGCGAGCTTCATGGCGGCGCGCACGGGCGAAGGCCGCTCCGCGAAGGGGTAAGGCCCGCCCGCGGAGCGCTCCATGCCGCTTGCCGGTTGGTTGGTTGCCTTCCTGGCCCGGGCCCGCCGCGTTCGTCACCTCCTCGTCCGCCACGAGCGGGGCGCCACCTTCATGGCCGACGGATACGCCCGGGGCACTGGGCGGCTGGGGGTGGTCCTCACCACCACCGGCCCCACCTCACCAACGCCTCGACCAGACGGGCAACGGCCTGCTTAAAGACCGGCTTCATCGTGGTCCCCCGGCGGCCCTGCTCCCTATGGGCACCTCCCACCCGGTCTTTGCCGCCCTCTACGACTGGCTGACCTGGCCGGCGGAGCGGGGTTCCCTGGGCCGCCGTCGCGGGGCCCTGGCCCGGGAGGCGGCGGGACGGGTGCTCGACCTGGGGGCGGGCACCGGCCTGAACCTCCCGCACCTCTGCGGGGCCCGCCGCTATGTGGGGGTGGACCCCGATCCGGCCATGCTCGGGCGGGCCCGCCCGCGAGCGGTCGCCGCGGCCGTGCCGGCTGCGCTCGTCCTCGCGCGCGGGGAGCAGCTCCCCTTCGCCGCTGGCGCCTTCGACACTGTCCTTGCGACCCTCGTCTTCTGCACCGTTCCTGATGTGCCGGCCGCGCTGGCCGAGGTCCGCCGGGTCCTGCGGCCGGGCGGCCTCCTCCTCTTCCTGGAGCACGTCCGCTCCGACCGCCCCCGCCTGGCCGCGCTGCAGGATGCCCTGACTCCCCTCTGGCGGCGCTGCTTCGGCGGGTGCCACGTGAACCGGGACACGCCACGGGCCCTGCGGGATGGCGGGTTCGCTCTGGAGATTGCGGAGCGCTGGGTCGGGGGGCTTTGGGTCCGGGGGACCGCGCGCCCGGAGTAGCGCCATGCCCAGATACGGGTGGACCGGCCTCGCTGTCATCCTCGTTGCGGAGGTGCTTCTCTTCGGGGGCGCCCCCCTCATCGGGACCTGGTTCACGCCCGTCGTCTGGACCGGCTATATCCTCTTCGCCGACGGCTGGATCTTCGCCAGGCGGCGCAGGTCCCTCCTCACCACGGGGCGGCACGAGCTGCCGGTCCTCCTCCCCTTCTCCATCGCCTCCTGGCTCATCTTCGAGGGCTACAACCTCCTCCTGAAGAACTGGTACTACGTGAACCTCCCCGAGCCCTGGCCGTTACGCCTCCTGGGGTACGCCTGGGCCTTCGCCACCATCCTCCCCGCCCTCCGGGAGACCGCGGAACTCCTCGAGGCGCACGGCGCCTTCGCTGCCTGGCGGGTCCGCCCGGTCGCCCTCTCCTCCCGAGCCGAGGCGGCCCTCCTCGCCCTCGGCGCCGGCCTCCTGCTCACGCCGATCCTCTTCCCCTCCCCGTACCTGTTCGGCCTGGTCTGGGTGGGGTTCATCTTCCTGTGCGATCCCCTGAACCGCTGGCTGGGGGCCCCCTCCCTCCTGGGAGACCTCCGGGAGGGGAGGGTCCAGACCTTCTGGTGCTGGTGTGCGGGCGGGACCATCTGCGGGGTTCTCTGGGAGTTCTGGAACTACTGGGCCAGGGCCAAGTGGCACTACACCGTCCCCATCACGGCCGAGTGGAAGATCTTCGAGATGCCGGTGGCGGGGTACCTCGGGTTCGGACCCTTTGCCGTCGAGTGCTACGTGATGTACAATCTCGCGGTCCTCCTGGGCCGGCGGGCCCTGAGGCGGGCCGGGGCGGGGCCGGAGCGCAGGGCGGCGCGGTGATCAAGACCACCGACGTGGCCATCATCGGGGGCGGGGTCATCGGGTGCGCCACGGCGTACGCCCTCGCGACCGCGGGGCTTCGCGTCCTGCTCCTGGAGCGAGACCGGATCGCCTGTGAGGCCTCGGGGGAGGCGGCGGGGATGCTGGCCCCGCAGGCGGAGGCATCCGCGGCCGGCCCGTTCCTGGCCCTGGGGCTCCGCAGCCGGGACCTCTTCCCGGCGCTTACGGCCGCCCTGCGGGAAGAGACCGGCCTGGACGTGGGGTACCGCCAGAACGGGACCCTCTGCCCCTGCCTGGATGAGGGAGAGGAGGCGGAGGCGCGGAGCCGCTTCGCGTGGCAGCGGGGTCGGGGTCTCCCCGTGGAGTGGTGGGAGGCGGAGGAGGTCCGGAAGGCCGAGCCGGGGATCAGCCCCACTGTCCGGGGCGCCCTCTTCATCCCGGGCGATCACCAGGTCACCAGCGGGACGTTCACCCGGGCCCTCGCCCTGGCCGCGGCGCGCCGCGGCGCCGAGATCTGGGAGGGGGCGCCGGTCACGGGCTTCGTCCGGGACCGGAAGCGCATCGTCGGGGTCAAGAACCTGGACCGCACCGTGAGCGCCGGCCGGTACGTCCTCGCGGCCGGCCCCTGGTCTGCCCAGGTGGCGTACCTGCTCGGCCTCCCGGTCCCGGTCCAGCCCGTGAAGGGGCAGCTCTGCATGGCCGGCCTCCTCCAGGGAGAGCCGCGCCACGTCATCTACTCCCACCTGGCCTACCTGGTCCCCCGCCCCGGCGGAGAAATCGTCCTGGGGACCACGGTGGAGTTCGCCGGGTTCGACAAGCGGGTGACGGTCGGGGGACTCCGCGGGATCCTGGCCGGGGCGCAGGCGCTGTACCCGGCCCTGGCAGCCGCTCCGATCCTGCGGGCCTGGGGCGGGCTGCGGCCGTACACCAGCGACGAGCTCCCCCTCCTGGGGCCGGTGCCCGAGGTGGAGGAGCTCGTGGTGGCGACCGGGCATCATCGAAACGGGATCCTCCTGGCCCCCGTCACAGCGCAGCTCCTGCGGGAGCTCATCGTGGATGGCCGGACGAGCATTCCCCTCGCCCCCTTTCGTGTGGATCGGGAGCTCACCTCCACCGCGCCTGAGGCGCGCTGATGCGCAAGCCGGAGCGGGTGCTGGCGGCGGTCGCGGGGGCGCCGGTGGATTACCCCCCCTTCAGCGTCTGGTACCACTTCGGCCTGCAGCACCTGCCGGGCCGGGCGCTGGCCGAGGCAGAGCTGGCCTTCTACCGCTACTTCGATCTGGACTTCCTGAAGGTGATGCACGACTACCCCTTCCCTCTCCCGGACGACATGACCGAGGTGAGCTGCCCCGAGGAGTGGCGGCGCCTCACCCCTCTGCCCGGGAACCACCCGGCCCTCCGGGAGCAACTCACCGCCCTGGAAGCCATCGGCCAGGGGCTCCGGGGGGAGGCCCCCTTCATTGACACGATTTTCAGTCCCTGGACCACCGCCCGCCGCCTGCGCGGCCAGGAGGGGCTCTTGAGCGACATGCGCCGGCACCCCGAGGATCTCTGCCACGGGCTCACGGCTATCGCGGAGACCTGCGCCGCCTACGTCCGGGAGGCGGCGGCCCGGGGGATCGCCGGGATCTTCCACTCGGTGGGGGGCGCCTCCTACGAGTTCATGGGGGAGGAGGAGTACGCCCGCTTCGGCCGGCCCTTCGATCTGACCGTCCTCCAGGCGGCCCGGGATCTCCCGTTCAACGTGCTTCACCTGCACGGTGTGAAGTTGATGTTCAACGCCTGCCTGGACTATCCGGTGCAGGCGTTCAACTGGTCGCACTGGCACACTCAGCCCACCCTGGCGGCGGCCCGCCAACTCACCGGCAAGTGTCTCCTCGGGGGGGTGGACGAGGTGAGCACCAGCACCGTCCGGCCCCGGGCCATCCGGGACCAGGTGGCCCAGGCCGTCCGGGAGGCAGGGGGGCGCGGCCTCATCCTGGGGCCCGGCTGCGCCGTGCCCTCCGACACCCCGCCCTTCAATCTGCACGCCATCCGGGAGGCGGCGCGAGCGGTCCAGGTCTAGCCGGGCCTCCCGACGAGGGGTCACGCATGGAGCAAGGCGGGGGGATGCCCATCCGGATCACCGGGACCGGCGCCTACCTTCCCGAGACGGTCCTGACCAACGCCGAGCTTCAGGCCCGGACCGGTCTCCGCGACGAGTGGATCCTGGCCCGGAGTGGGGTCCGGGAGCGGCGGGTGGCGGGGAAGGAGGAGGCCGCCTCGGACCTGGGCCTCGCGGCGGCCCGGCGGGCCCTCGAGGAGGCGGGGTGCCCTCCCGAGGCGCTGGACCTGCTGGTCGTGGCCACGACCACGCCCGACACCCTCTGCCCGTCCACCGCCTGCTGGATCCAGGCGCGGCTCGGGGCGGCCCGGGCCCTCCCCTTTGACGTGTCTGCGTCGTCTGCTGGGTTCCTGGTGGCCCTCTCTGTCGCCCGGCAGTACCTGCGGTCGGGGGCCGCCCGGCGCGCCCTGGTGGTGGCGGCCGAGGTCGTGACCCGCTACGTGGACTGGGACGACCGGGAGAACTGCTTCCTGTGGGGGGACGGGGCGGCGGCGGCGGTCCTGGAGGCGGGGCCGGGGCCGGGGGCGGCGCTCCTCGCCCTTACCCTGCACGCCGACGGGCGCTATGCGGACCGTCTCCTCCTCCCCGGGGGGGGATCGCGCGTCGCCCCGATCACGGCCCGCACGGTGGAGACCGGGGCGCACGCCATCCGGATGCGCGGGCACCAGGTCTATCGGTCCTCGATCCGGCACCTGGTGGAGGCATGCCGGGAGGTTCTGGGGGAGGCGGGGCTCCCCCTGGAGGGGGTGGCCCTCCTGGTTCCCCACCAGGCCAACCTGCGGATCATCGAGGCGGTGGCGGCGCGGCTCCCGCTGCCCATGGACCGGGTGGCCGTGACCATTGACTACACCGGGAACTGCTCGGGGGCCAGTCTCCCCCTGGCCTTCGATGCTGCCCGGCGTCAGGGGCGCCTCCGGGCCGGGGACGTTGTCCTCCTGGCAGCCTTTGGAGGCGGCCTTATCTGGGGGGCGGGCCTGGTCCGGATGTGAGGCGGATCCACCCCGGCGAGCGCGTTCCGATCGGCCGGGCGTCCCCGGCGCCCGGGCGTCTGAGCCGCCGGGCCCTCGCGGCGGCCCGCGACCGGCTGCACCGGACGACTCCCGCCCGCCGGATCCGGGGCGAGCGATCGGCCCTGGCGTTCCTGGAGGAGGTGGGGTTCGCCTTTCTCTTTGACAACTTCGGGACGGGGCTCCCGTTTCTGTGGGCGGCTGTGTGCGGCCGGCGCGACCCCCGCTGGCCGCGGCACACGCACCATGACCCCGGGATCGGCCTTGCCTGGCATGTAAAGGATGTCTTGCCGGCCCGCCGCCACGTCTACTACGGCAAGCTCCTGCTCGGGAAGCCCACCCTGGTGGCGCTCAGGGACCTCCCGGCCTGCGTCGCCTGGTTCAGGCGGGAGACACCGGCCTGGCATCGGGTGGCCTTCCTCCGCGGGCGGATGTCCCGGGCGGCGCACGCCATCCTGGAGGCCCTGCACGCCGAGCATCCCCTCTATACGCCGGACCTGCGCCGGGCCGCCG
>JBOHQK010000162.1:0-4900 GCA_050732195.1 Methylomirabilales bacterium (SeqCode) | reverse complement strand
AGGAGATGAAGCTGGTGCACGAGACCCGGAAGATCCTGGGAGACGAGACCATCCAGGTCTCTCCCACGGCGGTCCGGGTTCCGGTCTTCCGGGCCCACGCGGTGGCCGTGAACGTGGAGACGGAGCGCCCGGTCTCGGCCGCCACCGCCCGGGAGCTGTTCGCCGCCTTCCCGGGCCTGCGGGTCCTGGACGACCCCTCCCGCCTCGAGTACCCGATGCCCCTCACGGCGGCCGGGACCGACGACTGCTACGTGGGTCGGATTCGGCAGGACCTCTCCCGCGAGAATGCCCTGAACTTCTGGGCGGTCGGGGACCAGCTCCGCAAGGGGGCCGCACTGAACGCTGTCCAGATCGCGGAACTCCTCACCCGGTAGGCGCCCCGGCCGCCGGGCGGGGGTCGCAAGCAGGGCTTCGGCCCTGCTTTTCTATTCTGGTAGACGACGATGCGCAACCTCCGGCTCCTCCTCGAGTACGACGGGAGCGCCTACGCCGGCTGGCAGGTGCAGCCGAACCGCCCGACGGTTCAGGGCGCGCTGCAGGTGGCGCTCACGCGCTTGACGGGAACCCCCGTCAGGGTCGGGGGAGCGGCCCGGACGGATGCGGGCGTGCACGCTGCGGGGCAGGTGGCGACCTTCACGACCGAGAGCCTGCACCCCTGTGCGACCTTCCACCGGGCCCTGAACGCCCTGCTCCCCCGGGACATCGTCGTCCGCGAGGTGGCAGAGGTCCCCCTCACCTTCGACGCCCGCCGCAGCGCGACGGGGAAGACGTACCGGTACACCCTCCTCGTCCGGGCCGACCCCTCCCCCCTGCATCGGTCCTGGACCCTGCACGTGCCCTCACCCCTCGACGTCCCCGCCATGGCGAAGGCCGCCGAGGCGCTGCGGGGCCGCCACGACTTCTCCGCCTTCCGGTCCGCCTCCTGCGAGGCCCCTCATCCCGTGCGCACGGTCTGGGAGGCCCGCTTCCTCGAAGACCCCCCCTTCTGGCACTTTCTCATCTCGGCGGAGGCCTTCCTGCAGCACATGGTCCGCAGCATCGTCGGGACCCTCCTGGAGGTGGGGCGGGGCAGGCGTCCTCCCGAGGAAGTGGCGGTCATCCTCGCCAGCCGGGCCCGGGCCCGGGCCGGCCCGACGGCCCCTCCCCACGGTCTCTGCCTCGAGAAGGTCCACTACGGCGAGCGGGGCCAGGATGCGGCTTGAAAGGCCCCGGCCTTCGTGCTAAGAATTGGGCGTTTTTGCAAAGGAACGGGAGAAGAGATGGCGCGCGGATACGATTTTCGGGCCATCGAGGCGAAGTGGCAGCGGGTCTGGGAAGAGACCGGGGCCTTCCACGTGGAGGAGACGAGCCCGCGGCCCAAGTACTACTGCCTGGAGATGTACCCCTACCCCTCGGGGAAGATCCACATGGGCCACGTCCGCAACTACTCCATCGGGGACGTGGTGGCCCGCTACCTCACCATGCGCGGCTACAACGTGCTCCACCCGATGGGGTGGGACGCCTTCGGCTTCCCGGCCGAAAACGCCGCCCTGGAACACGGGGTGCACCCCGCCAAGTGGACCTACGACAACATCGCCTACATGAAGGCCCAACTGAAGAAGATGGGCTTCTCCTACGACTGGCGGCGGGAGGTGACTTGCTGCGCCCCCGACTACTACCGCTGGAACCAATGGTTCTTCCTCAAGATGTACGAGCGGGGGCTGGCCTACCGGAAGCAGGCGCCGGTCAACTGGTGCGAGCTCTGCCAGTCGGTCCTCTCCAACGAGCAGGCGGAGGGCGGGGTCTGCTGGCGCCACACCGAGACGGCCGTGGTCCAGAAGGAGCTGGAGCAGTGGTTCCTGCGGATCACCGCCTACGTGGAGGAGCTCCTGAGCGACCTGGACCGGCTCCCCGGCTGGCCGGAGCGGGTGAAGGTGATGCAGCGCAACTGGATCGGGAAGAGCACCGGGGCCGAGGTCCAGTTCCCCCTGGCCGACCGGCAGGAGTCCCTGACCATCTTCACCACCCGCCAGGACACCCTCTACGGGGCCACCTTCATGGTGCTGGCCCCGGAGCATCCCCTAACCCTCGAGCTCAGCCGGGGGACGCCGCAGGAAGCGGTGGTGGCCGGCTTCGTGGACCGCATCCGGCGGCAGAGCACGGCCGCCCGGAGCCGGGCCGAGACGGAGAAGGAGGGCATCTTCACCGGGGCCTCCGCCGTGAACCCGATGACCCGCGAGCGCATCCCCATCTGGACCGCCAACTTCGTCCTCCTGGAGTACGGGACCGGCGCCGTCATGGCCGTGCCGGCCCACGACCAGCGGGACTTCGAGTTCGCCACCAAGTACGGCCTGCCCATCCGGGTGGTCATCCAACCTCCCGGGGAGAGCCTGGACCCGGCCAGTATGCGGGAGGCCTACCTCGGCGAGGGGACCATGGTGAACTCCGGCCCCTTCACCGGCCTCCCGAGCGAGTCGGGCCGGGAGAAGGTGGTCGAGGATCTGGAGCAGCGGGGGATCGGGAAGCGGCAGGTCAACTACCGGATCCGGGACTGGCTCATCTCCCGGCAGCGCTACTGGGGGACCCCCATCCCCATCATCTACTGCGAGGCCTGCGGCGTCCTCCCGGTCCCGGAGCGGGACCTCCCGGTCCTCCTCCCGGAGGATGTCCAGATCACCTTCCGGGGGGGCTCGCCCCTCGCCCGGGTCCCGACCTTCGTCAATGTCTCCTGCCCCAAGTGCGGCAAGGCCGCCCGGCGGGAGACGGACACCATGGATACCTTCGTGGACTCCTCCTGGTACTTCCTACGGTTCACCAGCCCACGGGAGGCCCGCCGGCCCCACGATCCCGCCAAGGCGAACTACTGGATGGCCGTGGACCAGTACATCGGGGGGATCGAGCACGCGGTCCTGCACCTCCTGTACGCCCGCTTCTTCACCAAGGTGATCCGGGAAATGGGCCTCCTGAAGGTCGGGGAGCCGTTCCTGAACCTCCTCACCCAAGGGATGGTCTGCAAGGAGACCTACCGGTGCGCCGAGCACGACTTGCTGTTACCCGAGGAGGTGGACGGGAAGCTCCGGTGCATCAAGTGCGGCCGCCCCGTCGAGGTGGGCCGAACGGAGAAGATGTCCAAATCCAAGAAGAACGTGGTGGACCCCGATGACCTCCTCGAACGCTACGGCGCCGACACCGCCCGCCTCTTCTCCCTCTTCGCCTCCCCGCCCGAGAAGGACCTGGAGTGGTCCGACCAGGGGGTGGAGGGGGCCTTCCGCTTCCTGAACCGCGTCTACCGCCTCGTGGAGGAGCACCGGGACCTGTTGGCGGGGGCGGGGGACCGGGCGGCGGCCGCCGCGACGGCTCCCGAGGAGGCTCGAGAACTGCGCCGCGCGACCCACCAGACCATCAAGCGGGTCACGGAGGACATCGACCGATCCTTCCAGTTCAACACGGCCATCGCCGCCCTGATGGAGCTCCAGAACGCCATCGGGAAGTTCTGCGCCGACCACCTCGGCCCGCAGGATGAGGCCCCCGGTCGAGCGGACCGGCTGGCCGCCCTCCGGGAGGCCGTGGAGACCCTCCTCACCCTCCTGGCCCCCTTCGCGCCCCACCTCTGCGAGGAACTCTGGGCGATGACCGGCCACCGGGAGAACGTCCTCGCGCAGCCCTGGCCCACCCACGACCCTGAGGTCGCCCAGGCGGACGAGATTCTGGTGGTGGTCCAGGTGAACGGGCGTCTCCGGAACCGCCTCACGCTCCCCGCGGGGGCGTCCGAGGAGCAGATGCGGCAGGCCGCGCTGGCCGACCCCCGGACCCGCCGCTGGCTTGAGGGGAAACCGGTCAGGCGGGTCGTAACCGTCCCCAAGAAACTGGTCAACATCGTTGTCGGCTGAGCAACCAGGGCGGGGTGGGCAGGGCAGGGGCGGTGCCCTCCGCGGGAGGGGGCGGCCGGGCCTCCTGCTCCCTTTCCTGCTCCTCTCGGGGTGCGGCTACTTCGGCGGCGGGTCGCTCGCCTTCGACCTCGAGCGCATCGCTCTCACCGCCCGCGACGAGGTGACGGCCCGGGCCGACCTGCGCCCGGCCCTCCTGGCCGCGCTGGCTGCCCGCTTCGCCGAGGACGGCCGGATCCGCCTGGTGGAGCCGGGGCAGGCGCAGGCCACCCTGGAGAGCCGGGTAATCAGCCTCGCCAGCGAGCCGGTCGCCTTCGACCAGGGGGACGTGGCGCGCCGCTTCCGGGTCGTCCTGACCCTCGAGGTCACCCTCCGGGACCGAGCCGGGAGCGGGATGCTCCTCAAGGAGACGGTCGCCGGGGAGGCTTACTACTCGGCTCCGGTCGGGATCACGGGGACACGGGCGGCGGAGGAGGAAGGGGTCCGCCGGGCGGTGGGGGAGGCGGCGAGGCGCGCGGCGCTCCTGCTGCTCGAGGGCTTCTAGTGCCGGGCCAACGAATTGCACCGAGGATTGCCGCCGAGCCGCGGGTGGCGCCGGGCGCGGCCCCCGAGCGGCCGGGCCGCGTGGGACCCCCTCGGCCTCCTGCCGCAATGCAGCGCATTGCGGGAGGGGCTGAGCGGGTGACGCGGCCCGGCCGCGAGTGGGGCACGCCGGCGACAGGACCCGCGGCACAACGGTCTGTCAGGATTGGGCCGGATGAGTTGGCCCGGCACTAGATCCTGTGGCCGAAATTGGTCGGGAGCCGGTACTCGTACTGGCCCCGGATCGGATCGTTCTCGGCGTAGCGGCTCCACCGGAACGGCCGAAGATCCACCGTCCGGGCGCGGCCGTCAAGGACGAGCTCGCTCAGGCAGGCCCCCACGGCCGGCGCCTTCTTGAACCCCGTCCCGCTGAACCCGGCAGCAACGAAGAGACCCCGGATGCCCGGGACCTCGTCCAGGATCGCCCGGGTATCCGGACTCATGTCGTAGAT
>JBOHQK010000161.1:0-5895 GCA_050732195.1 Methylomirabilales bacterium (SeqCode) | reverse complement strand
CCTGCTCCTCCCGGATGCGGGGGAGGTCTGTGGGATCCGGGTCCACCATCCGAGGGGGAAGGGTGAGCCGCTGAATCGGGAACGCGCCGTCCCGCACCGGGACCGGGAGCTCGTGGGTCACCTCGGCGTCCTGGGCGCGCCAGTGGAGCGTGACGGAATAGATCCCGGGGAGATGCTGCAGGTCGATCCCGACCAGGGCGCGGTATGCCCCTTCCCCCTCCGGGACGAACAGGAGGGGCCGGCCGGCAAAGGTCCCCCGGAGGGTCTCGGGCGCCTCCGGGACGCTGACCCGCACCACTAGGATGTCCCCCTGCCGGGCTTCCGCGGGAGAGACCGTCACGGCGGGGGCCGCCGCCGCTCCCCGCGGGAGGAGGAGCAAGCCGGCAAGGGCGAGAAGGACCGAGGAGCAGCATGCTGCTGGCCGGCGCATCGTGCGGTCAGGAAAGCACACTCGGTAGAGGCTGTCAAGGCGGCCACCGGAGTCACCCGCGGCGCCGTTGACAGGGACGGGTTGCCTCCGGTATAGTGACCCCGCTAAGAAAATCCGCTACTTAGGGAGAGCCGGGGCAAGCCATGCGCGAGGGTCCACCGGCCTGGGCCGCCTCACTCGAGGCCAAGGTCGAGGCCAAGACCGGTTCGGTGTTCCTCCTGCACGGGAATGTGGCCGACTACGTCCCGCTGGGGGGCGAGTTTGTCCTCCTCCGGACCTTCCTCACCCGCCGGCTGGGGCACCGGGCGCGGGTCATCTGCTACGACCGGTCGGCAGGGCTCTCCTTCCGGGACAGCGCGACCGAGGCCCGGTTCCGCTCCCTCGTGGGCTACGGGGCGCCGCCGCCGGAATCCCCCGATGCGATGCGGGTGCGAATTGCCCAGGCGCTGGGGGAGCCCGAGGGGACGCGCCGCCTCCCTACCGCCCCCACCCAGGTCGTCCCGCTGCTGGACCGGGCGCTCCGGACCCTCTGCCTCTCGGACGAGAAGCAGGAGCGGGTGCTGCTCATCCTGGAGTTCGCCGAGACGCTGGTGCCGGCGGGGGACCTGGCCGCGCTCTCGGACGAGGACCGGGGGACCCTGGTGGCCCTCCTCCGCTGGGCCGAGGAGCCGCGGCTGGCCGCCGTTGGCACCGTGATCCTCCTCCTGGTGAGCGCCCTCAGCGACCTGCACCCGCGCCTGCGGGACCTCGGCTCCTCGGTGGAGGCCCTGGAGATCCCCTTGCCCGACTACGGCGAGCGACTCACCTTTCTCCGGGCCCGGGCCGCCGGTGACGGCGGGGGCGGGGGGCTCACCGTGAAGGAGCTGGCCACCGCCTCGGCCGGCCTCTCCCGCGCCCATCTGGAGCGCCTGCTGAAGGAGGCAAAGGGCCGCGCCCGGCCCCTCACCCACGAGGAGGTGAAGGCCCGGAAGCGGGAGCTCCTCCGGCAGGAGTTCCAGGGGATGCTGGAGGTCCTGGAGCCCGAGTTGGGCCTGGAGTCCATCGGGGGCCTGGAGCCGGTGAAGGCCTTCTTCCGGGAGGTCATCGCGGCCTTGCGGAAGGGGGAGGTGAAACTGGTCCCCCGGGGGATCACCCTCGTCGGACCCCCCGGCGTCGGGAAGACGGCACTGGCGGAGGCCCTCGCCTACGAGTGCGGCTTCAATTTCGTGAAGGTCATCAACGCGCGGGAGCGGTGGGTGGGGCAGTCCGAGCGGAACTACTGGAAGATCCTGCAGGCCCTCCGCTCGATGACCCCCGTGGTGGTGGTGGAGGACGAGGCGGACCAGAGCGAGCACTCCCGGGATGAGGCCTCCGCCGACTCGGGCGTCTCCAACCGGCTCCGCCAGATGCGCTTCGACTTCACCGGGGACCCCCGCATCCAGGGCCAGGTCCTCTGGATCCGGATCAGCAACCGGCCCGACCGCCTCGACGTGGCCGAGAAGCGCTCCGGGCGGGCCTCCGAGCGGATCCCCCTGGTCCTCCCGGATCCGGGCGAGATGGCCAGCATCTTCGCCGTGATGCCACAGAAGCACCGCTTCCCGGTGGCCGGGGTGGACTTCGGGACGCTGGCGGCCCACTGCGACGCCCGTCACCCCGGCCAGATCACGGGGGCGGACATCGAGGAGATCTCCCTGCGCGCCTACCGGCACGCGCGGATGCGCGGGGGGGCGGCGGTGGAGGAGGAGGACTACCGGTGGGCCATTGATGATTTCATTCCGGCCCTCAGCGCCGAGACCCTCCGGGCCCAGGAGGCGATGGCGGTTGCCTGCTGCTCCTCCCGCCGGTTCCTCCCCCCCCGGTACCAGGAGGGAAAGCGGGCGTGATCCCCCTCTACCTGAAAGGGGCCGACTTCTCGGAGCCTGCCGACGCCGTCTACTATCTCCTCACCCGGGACGGGCTCTTCCTGGTGAAGCGGACGCCCGTCTTCACCTCCTGCACGGCCGTCCGGGGCCTCCCCTGGCTGGCCGGTGCTCGGGAGGAGGTCCGCTGGCGCGGCCCCCGGGTCCCCGCGGCGCTCCTGGCCCGGGCCGTGGGTTTCTTCCGGGAGGTGTACCGGCGCCACCAGGCCGAGGCGGTCGCCCTCCTCCTCTCCCGGTCCGAGGGACCAACCTTCGAGTTGGAGGTGCCGGAGCAGGTGGTGGCCGGGGGGCATGCCCGCTACCGGATCGGCCCGTGCCCGCCGGGCGTCGTCCGGGTGGGAACCCTCCACAGCCATGCTGGCGCCAAGGCCTTTCACTCGGACATGGACGACTGGGACGAGCGGCACGCGGACGGCCTCCACGTGACCGTGGGGACCCTGGATCGGCGACCCACCTATGCCTGCTCGCTGGTGGTGGACGGCCGTCGCTTTCGCCTCGCCCCGCTGGAGGTCTTCGAGGCCCTGCCGGGGGATGGGGGCCCGCCGGCCGATCCCGCCTGGCTCGCCCGCCTGCGCGTGGAGGAAGTGCCCCGGGATATCCACGAGGAGGGGCCACCGGCGGCCATCTGAGGGGTCGGGGATGCTGGAGATCAAGGTGATCGGGCTGGGGGGGATCGGCTGTGCCCTGCTTCCGCCGATCGCCCGCTACCTCTACTACGCGGGGACCGGCTGTCGCCTGACCCTGGTGGACGGTGACGTCTTCGAGCAGCGCAACCTCCCGCGGCAGGCGTTCCGGGCCGCCGGGAACAAGGCGCGGGTCAAGGCGGAGGAGGTGGCCCGGGAGTTCCCCGGCCTCTCGGCCCGGGCCATCCCGGAGTTCGTGACCCCGGCCAACGTGGCCGACCTGATCCGGAGCGGGGACGCGGTGTTCCTCGGGGTGGACAACCACCGGACCCGGAAGGTGGTGAGCGACCACTGCGAGCGTCTCTCCGATATCCTCCTCATCTCGGGGGGGAACGAGTGGACCGACGGGAACGTGCAGGTCTACTGCCGCCAGGGAGGGCGGGACCTCTCGGCGCCCCTCACCCGGTTCCACCCCGAGATCGCGTCTCCCGGTGACGGGTCCCCCGCCGATGCCTCCTGCGACGCGGCGGCCGTGGCCGGGGTGCCCCAGCTCCTCTTCATGAACCTGGCTGTCGCCTCGGCCATGCTGAACGCCTTCTACGCCTGGCAGCAGGGGGGGGTTCCGTACGGCGAGGTGTACCTGGACATCCTGGCTGGCCGGAGCCAGCCGGTGCAGCGGGGAGGATCCCGTGAGTGAGGAGCTGCGGCAGGCGAGCGGGACCCGGTCGGCGGCCCAGACGGGAACGGCCGTGCGGATCCTCTACGGGATCCACGCGCTGGAGGTGGCGGTCGCCGGGCGGACGGTGGCGGAGATCCGCCACGCCCTCGCCCAGCCTCTGAACATCAGCCCTCGGGCGGTCCCGGTCGTGGACGGCGAGGTGGTGGCGGAGGGCTACCTCCTGCAGGCCGGGCAGCAGCTGGAGTTCGTCCGGCTGGCCGGGGAAAAGGGCCGCGCTTGACGGGCGGCGGTCCCGGCAGAACCCGGCCGCGCCGGTGTCCGAGGGGATGCCGGCGCGGCCGGGTTTTGGGGCGGCCTCAGAGATACTGGCCGTAGCGAATCTTCTCCACGACCTCCTTGATCCGTCGGTAGTCCTCGATCACCCGGAGGATATCGTCGGTCTCCACGGGGCCGGGTTGCTCCCCCGCCCCCTCGCGCCGGGCCTTCTCCTCCAGCGCCCGCTGGAGGATCTCCGCCAAGTCTCCGCCGCTCATTTTCGCCGTGCGCGCCAGGATTGCGTCATAGTCCACGTTCCGGAAGAGGGGCCGACCGGCGGCCGCCTCGGCGCGCCGCTGGTGGATGGCCAGGATCTCCCGCTTCTCGTCCCCGTCCGGCAGCGGAACCTCGATGAGCCGATCGAACCGGCCCGGGCCCACCAGGCTGGGGTCCACCGCATCGGGCCGGTTGGTGGAGGCAACCGCTAAGGTCTCCTCCATCCCCGCCAGTGCCTCCAGCCTTTCCAGGACCACCGTGATGACGCGCCGGCTGGCTGCCCGGGCCTCCTCCCCCGGGAACATGCGATCGAAGGAGAGGGCCTCGATCTCGTCCAGGTACAGCACGCTCCGCCCGTTGCCCCCGAGCGCCTGGAAGACCTCCTGAATCAGCTCGCCCGAGTCCCCGTACCACTTGAAGGCAATGTGGCGCATCCGGAGGTGGTAGAAGGCGGCCCCTGCCTCGTGGGCCAGCGCCCTCGCGAGGAGGGTCTTGCCGGTCCCGGGAGGCCCGTACAGGAGAACTCCCTTGACCGGCACGGTCCCCCAGCGCCGGTGCAGCTCCGGGCGGCGGAGGGCGAAGACGAGGCTCTGGATCTCCCGCTTGGCCGCCGCCAGTCCCCCGATCTCTTGCAAGGCGATCCGGGGCTGCGGGTCCATGTCCACCTTTCCCCGGAGGTCGCCGAAGCGCTTCGCGAGACCGGTCAGGACGTCCTCCAGGCGGCGGATGGTCACGTCGGGGAGTTCAGGGCGGGTCGGCTTGGGGGGTGCCATGGGCGCTCCTGGGGGTGCGGCGGGGGGGTTGACTCTCCCTACCACACGCCTCCGGGCGCGTCAATTGGTTTCGGGGCGCGGGGGGGCAGAGGGGGTGGGCGGGAGGAGGAGGGCGAGCTGGTTGAGGACCTCGGAGGCCGTGGCCCGGTCCCTGCCGTAGGTGCCCTCGACGGCCTCGATGGTCACCCGGGTGGCCCGGGGGGTGACGGTGCTCATGGTGAGAGTCACGGTGAAGTCGGGGGCGGTCCCCTTGATCTCTCCCGTGTTCTCGTCCCGGTTTCCTTCGCTGATGGTCAGGTCCATCAGGCGAAGGACCGCGAGGCTGGCCCGCCAGACTTCCGGGAGCGTGACCACGAAGGTCCGCTCCACGGTTCCGTTGGATAGGTAGGCCAGGCCGCTGAAGGCGGCCCCGAGGGCGGAGCCGACCGCCGCCGCGGCCCCGCACCCGGTGGTAAGGAGCATGAAAACGAGGAGGAGGGGGAGGGGACGGGGGGGGCGGCGCATGGTCCGCTCGCCGGGTCCGCTACCGGAGGGCCTGGCGCTTCTGCTGGTGGAGTTCCCGGCCGCCCCCGGCGCCAACGCCCACCAGCGGCTCGGTTCCCGGCTCGAGCCCGGAGAGGATCCGGAGCTGGCCCTCGAAGGCCCGGAGCTTGCCCATGTCCCCCTGAAGGGCCTGGATGAGGGCGGCCTGTTGCTGCAGCTGGGTCAGGAGGAGGTGGTTCTCCTCCTGGAGGCTGGTCAGGCGGAACTGCTGGGAGCGGACCTGGAACTCCCCGAAGAACCCCCAGGCGGCCAGCCCCAGGAACAGGGCTCCCAGGAATCCCAGGCCGGCCAGGCGCAGGTGGGAGAGGCGGACCTGGCGTGTCCGGCCCTCTGGGGAAAGGGCGAGGAAGGTGATGTACCGCTCTGCCAGCCGACGGAAGTGGGGCACCATCATTTGCTTGAGGATCGAAAAGCTATG
>JBOHQK010000160.1:0-2857 GCA_050732195.1 Methylomirabilales bacterium (SeqCode) | reverse complement strand
CTGCGGCCCACTCCTGACAGACCGTTCTGCCGCGGGTCCTGTCGCCGGCGTGCCCCACTCGCGGTCGGGCTCCGTCACCCGCTCAGCCCCTGCCGCAATTCCTTGAATTGCGGCAGGAGGCCGAGGGGGTCCCACTCCGCCCGGCCGCTCGGGGGCCGCGCCCGGCGCCACCCGCGGCTCGGCGGCAATCCCAAGGGCAATTCGTTGGCCCGGCACCCCAGCCGTCGCGCGAGCACGGGGGACAGTTCGTTGGGATCCCATTAGGTCCCGCCCCGCTCCCGCCGCTCCTCCTCCAGCAGGTGCTCCAGGATCAGGTCGTCGAGGGAGGCCGGGCCCTCCCGGTCGTACTTTCCCGTCCGGAGGGTCTGGATGACTTTCTCGTGCTGCCGCTGCATGAGGGCGGCGACCTCGTTGCGGGGGGCGCCGCGGGCCAGGAGATCGGCGTAGTTCGTCTTGACGCGGTGGAGGATGGTGCCGGCGTGGTACAGGAGGGTGAGGATGTAGGGGTTCTCCGCCCCCAGGTCCTCGGTCTGGACGTGATAGGTCTTCTTCCGGTACTGGACGTCGGTGTTCAGACCGGGCAGCATCGAGCCCCACGATAGCATCCGCCCCCAGAGAGGACAAGGCGGGGGACGGGTGGAAGAGGGAGGGGACGGTCGAGCCTGGGCCGGCGCAGGGGCCATCCGCTCAAGGCTGGCGGTGGATTAGGTGGTGTTCCCTTGGCCGGGTTCTTGCAGTTGCGGGCGCGGGTGGTGGCTTTCCGGCCCTGCCGGGAGGGTCCGTGAGTCGCTGGCGTGCACGGAGCGAAGGATGGGACTGAGCGGGAAGCTGGAGCACCTCGGGCTGCCCGATGTCTTCCAGATCCTCCACCTGAGCAAGAAGTCCGGGCGCCTGGTCCTCACCCGGCGGGAGGGGGCCGGGATGATCATCTTCCGGGAGGGGCAGATCATCTACGCCGCCTCCGATTCTGTCCGGGATACCCTGGGGAACATCCTGGTCTCCGAGAAGGCCCTGACGGAAGAGCAACTGGCCGCCGGCCTGGAGGAGCACCACGCCGGGCCGGAGGGAAAGCGCCTGGGGACGATCCTGGTGGAGCGGGGAGGGATCACCCAGGAGGTCCTGGAGCGGGCGATTCGACAGCAGATCGAGCGGGTCATCAACGAGTTCCTGACCTGGGAGAGCGGCTTCTTCCGGTTCGACCCACTTGCGCTGGCCGGCGAGGGGGAGATTACGGTGGATGTCCAGGACTTCCTCCTCCGCCACGGCCTCAATCCGGAGAATGTCCTCCTGGACGGGCTCAAGCTCCTGGGGGAGCGCCGCAAGGCGGATGCGACCCGGCCCGCGCCGGAGGCGCCCGGCCCCGGGACGGCAGCGTCCCCCGGCGTGAACCTCACCAGCCTGAAGCACCTCTTCCTGGAGATGCGCTCCCCCGCGTTTACGGGCGAGGTGAGCCTGATGATCCTCCGCTACGCCGAACAGCACCTGCGCCGGGGCGTTCTCCTCATGGTCCGGCGGGACGCCCTGGTCGGTCTCAGCCAGTTCGGGCTCACCCTGCCGGAGGGCTCGCCGGACGAGCGGGTCCGGGATCTCCGGATCCCCCTCGATAGCCCCAGTCTCTTCAAGGACGTGGTCGAGTCGCAGGCCTCCTTCGTGGGGCCGGTCCCCCGAGGAAAGGCCAACGGGCAGTTCCTGAAGCAGATCGGCGGCCTGACCCCCATGGACGCCGTGGCGGTCCCGATGGTGATCAACGGCCGCGTCGCGGTGGTCCTCTACGGGGACAACGCTCCGGAGGCCCGCCCTGTCGGGCCCCCCGACAGCCTGGAGGTCCTGATGGCCCAGGCCGGGCTGGCCTTGGAGAAGAATCTCCTGGAGCGGAAGATGCAGGCCGCCCCCCAAGCCGCTAGGCCCTCCCATGCCCCCTCCTGAGCCCGCGCGCCCCCTTCGGCGGATCCTCCTGGTGGACAACGACCGCGTCATCGTCGCCCTCCTCCGGGAGGCGTTGGAGGAGCGGGGCTACCTCGTGACCCCTGCCTTCGACGGCCTGGAGGCCCTCGAGTGCCTGGAGACCGAGCTCCCGGACTGCGTCATCCTGGACCTGGTGATGCCCAAAGTGGACGGAGCCAGGGTCTGCCGGGCCATCAAGGAGGACCCGTCCCGCCGGCACGTCGGGGTAGTCCTCCTCACCGGGACCGCGGCGGAGGGGGAGGCGAGCTTGCGGACTCTCGGGGCCGATGCCTGTATCGCGAAGCGGGATGTTGCCCGGACCGTGGAGGACGTCGCCGAGGTCCTGGGCCGGCTGGCGTCGGGGAGCGCGGTCCCGGAGAGGGTGGTGGGGGGGGAGGGGCTCCAACCGCGGCAGATGGTCGTGGAGCTCCTCCGCGAGAACCGGTACCTCGCCCACATCCTCCGGGTGCTGGGGGAGGGGTTGGTGGTGGTGGACCTGACCTCCCGCGTGACCTACGTCAACGGGGCCGCGGCGCGGCTGCTGGACCGGGAGGAGGCGGGCTGCCTCGGCATGCCGCTCCGGGCGCTCCTCGGGGAGGGGAGCGGGGGAGCCCTGGAGGAGACCTTGTGCCGCCTGGCCCGCACCGCGGACGGCGCCACGGGCA
Source organism: Methylomirabilales bacterium (SeqCode) (assembly GCA_050732195.1). Lineage (GTDB taxonomy): Bacteria > Methylomirabilota > Methylomirabilia > Methylomirabilales > JACPAU01 > JACPAU01. Next base: position 248 of record JBOHQK010000160.1, on the reverse strand, counting down.
ACGTCGTGCTCCCGTGCCGGGACCGCCTCGTCCGGTTCACCGCGACCCACATGGCGGACACCGAGGGAGGGGGCGGGGCCGTCCTCGTGCTGCGCGACGAGACCGCCATCCTGCGGCGCATCGAGGAACTCTCGGCCCTGAACGAGCTGGCCGCCCTCTTCATCACGGCGGGCGACCAGGCCAGCATGCTCCGGCTGGTGATGGAGCGCGTCAAGGCCCTGATGCAGGTGGAGGCGGGCTCGGTCCTC
>JBOHQK010000159.1:0-6569 GCA_050732195.1 Methylomirabilales bacterium (SeqCode) | reverse complement strand
GCCGTCACCCGCTCAGCCCCTGCCGCACTTCTCTGAAGTGCGGCAGGAGGCCGAGGGGGTCCCACTCCGCCCGGCCGCTCGGGGGCCGCGCCCGGCGCCACCCGCGGCTCAACTGCAATCCTCGGTGAAATTCGTTGGAGCAGCATTAGCGGGCGTGGTGGTCCACCTTCTCATGCGCCCTGATGAAGCGCACGATTCGGTCCTCGTCGAACTCCTGCATCCGGTCCAGGACGGTCCAGGCGGTGAGGATGATCCGGTGGCTGAGGCCCCTGCCCGGCACCAGGATGGCCCGCTCGTGCCGGCTCACGATGGCCGCGAGCTTCGCCACCAGGTCGGGACAGTCCTCGCACCCGTAGTAGATGACCACGCCCCCATCCTCGAGGTTGTGGACCAGGACCTCGGGGGGGAGGGGGCCCTTCTGGACCCCCCAGGGGGCCAGCCAGGAGACGTGCGGGCCGGAGGTGGGAGGGGTGCTGTTGTAGGGCTCGTGGGGGGCGTCCACCCGGGGGATGTGGGCGTTGCCCTGCGAGGGGAAGTGCTCCCAGGTGGCCCGGGGCGCCGCCCGAGCGTACCACCAGTACCCGATGGCCGTGACCGCCGCCAGGGCCACGACCCCCAGGAGGAGGCGGCGGCGCCAGGTGGCCGCCTGCCGCCGTTGCGCCTCCTGCTGCCGCCTCTGCCGCGCCGCCTCCCGGCGCTCCTTCCGGCTCCCCGTCCGCTGCTCGACCGGCATGGACCCTCCCGTCGCTGATGGGGGTCGAGTCTAGCGCAGGGCTCGCGCCCTGTCGAGCGGCGCGCGTTGACTTCTTCCCACCGTCGGGCTAGTGTCCGGCGCGCGGAGCAGCTGGGAGGGGCTGACGTGAGGCTCGGCGTCGTGGGGATCGGCACCATCGGGCGGGCCATCTGCCGCGCCGTAGATGCGGGGGAGGTCCCGGGCGCGGCCCTGGGGGCCCTGCACAGCCGGGACCGGGCGAAGGCGGCCGCGTTCGCCGCCAGCCTGAAGCGCCCGCCCCCCGTCCTGGATCTGGACGGCTGCATCGCCCGGGCGGACCTCCTCATCGAGGCGGCGACCGAGGCCGCGCTGCGGGAGCTCGCCCCCCGGGCCCTCTCGGCCGGCAAGTCCCTCCTCATCCTCAGCGTGGGCGGGCTGCTGGAGCACCCGGACTGGGTCGAGCTGGCCCGGGACAAGGGGGCGCGCATCTACGTCCCCTCCGGCGCGATCCTCGGCCTGGACGGGGTCAAGGGGGCCTGCGTGGGGCGGATTGACGCCGTGACCATGGTCACCCGGAAGCCGCCCCGCGGGCTGGCCGGGGCCCCCTACGTCGTCGAGCGGGGGATTGACCTCGAGGCCCTGACGACGGAAACGGTCCTCTTCGAGGGGACGGCGCGGGAGGCCTGCCGGGCCTTCCCGGCCAACGTGAACGTCTCGGCGGCGCTGAGCCTGGCCGGGGTGGGGCCGGACCAGACGCGCATCCGGGTCGTGGCCGTCCCCGGACTCACGCGCAACACGCACGACATCGAGGTGACGGGGGAGTTCGGGCGGCTCACGGCCCACATCGAGAACGTTCCCTCCGAGGGGAACCCCCGGACCGGGAAGCTCTCCGCCCTCTCCGCCATCGCCCTGCTGAAGGACCTGGCCAGCCCCCTCCGGGTCGGGACGTAAAGGCCGCGGCACCGCGGAGGCACGGGCCGAAGGGCGGCGTGGGGGGAGGATGGCCTGCCCTGGGGAGCCCCCGGGGCGGGCGCGGACGCGCGGGACGGCTACCAGACGGCCAGGATGCGGGCAGTGCCGCCCGAGGCCCCCTGGACCTTGGGGAGCCCCACGAAGAGGGTGGCCCCCGCTGGGGGGATCTTGGCCAGGTTCGCCAGGTTCTCGATCCCCCACTTGTTCGCCGGCAGCAGGCCGAAGTGGACGGCGAAGTCCTGGGAGGCCCCGTGATCCAGGCCCAGGGTATCCACGCCGATCCCGTTGATGCTCCGCTCCTTCAGGAGGAACTCGGCCGCCTCCTTGCTGAACCCGGGGAAGTGCATGGTTCCCTTCCCGTCCATGTTCCGGAAGGCGTTGATGTCCCCCGCCCGGGCCTCCCATCCGCTGTGCATCAGGATCGCCGCCCCCTCCGGGATCCGACCATGCTGGCGCTCCCAGGCCCGCAGGTCCTCCACGGTCACCTGGGTGTCGGGGTTGCTCGCCGCCCGCTCGTGGACAGGGATGACGACCGCCGGGCAGACGAGGGCCTGGTCCGGGATCTGGTCAGCACTCCAGGCGCCCTTGCCGAAGTGGATGGGGGCGTCCACGTGGGTCCCGTGGTGCTCCGGGGCCTGCCAGGTGTTGGCGAAGAAGCCGTCCTTCTCGAAGCTCCGGATGTTTGTGACCTGGATGGGGGCGTACCCCGGCCAGATGGGGAAGGCGCTGCTGAGGGTATGGGTCAGGCCCTGGACACTCCGCACCCGGAGGGGCACCCCCGCCCCGCCGGCGACGCCGCCGCCGCAGCCAGCCAGGACCCCGGCCGCGGCCGCCGCGCCCCCCCACTTGAGGAACTCCCGCCGCCCCAGTTTCTCCGCGACCGCTGCCAGCACATCCGGTACGCACATTGCGTCCCCTCCCTCGGTCCCTCAAGGGTCAAGGTGGCCCCGCCCTACTGCTCTCCTCCCCCGCGTGACTCGCCGCCGCTCCTCTTCTGCCTCACGCACGGTATCGTCGTACGCCTCACCAGGGGACTCCCCACGGCGCTCACCCGGGCCGACGGCTTCAAGACCTTCGGAACCCACCGGGGATTCCCGACCTGAATGCCGGGAAGCAAGACTCCCCAGACGATGTTGAAGAGACCCTCAAGTTCCAGCCAAGCGTAGCACACCCGGAGCGCGGATAGGTCGAGGTGTCGGGCCGGGATGGCTCGCCGGTATGGGGCGGGTGCGCGTCAAGGGCGCGGCGCCGCCGGGGGGAGCGGCAGGCCCAGGAGACGGGAGGCGTTGCGGAAGGCGATGGCTTCCGCCACATCGCGTGGCAGCCCCGCCAGCCACCCCCGGTGGAAGGCGTACAGTTCGCCGAGGCGGTCCCAGTCTGCCACGGTGCCGGTGTCCGAGCCCACCATGAGGCGGTCCCGGAAGCGGCGGGCCAGGGACGCCCAGCCTGGCAGCAGGCGGCCGGACGCATCCACGAGGGGAGCCACGCCGCCGTAGCGGAACGGGTCCCGGGCCGAGAACTCCACCCAGAGGTTGGGGTGGGCCACGAGGAGGGCCTCCACCTGGCTCGGCTCGGCGAAGCCGCCCGCGTGCGCCCAGATGACCGGGACCGCCGGATGGGCCGCGAGGAGGGCCTCCAAGACCGGAATGTGGGGCTCGTCCACGTGGACCTGGATGGGGACGCGATGGCGGCGGGCGAGCTCCAGCAGTCCCCGCAGGATGGCGTTGCCCGCGTCCGCGCCGGCGTTGCCCGTGGACAGGTGCACCTCGCCGATGCCGCGGTACTGTCCGGCCGCGAGCGCGGCCTCTGCCTCCGCCAGGACAGCGGGGTCCCGCTGCCAGATCCCCCGGTGCCCCTCGGTCAGGTAGGGGCGAAAGAAGGGGAGGAGAACCCCGGGGGCGCGGGCGGCCAGGCGCAGGGCATTCGGGGTGGGCGTGCTCGAGACGACCCCGCCGATCGCCCCGTGCTCCCGCAGCCGCTGGGCCGCCCCCTCGGGCGTGAGGCTCGCCGATACCCAGGCGTTATAGTGGATGTGCAGGTCCACCAGGGGGAGCGGGGCCTCCCCGGCGGTCGGCGCCGGACCGGCCAGGAGAAGACCGAGGAGGACAACGCCCGGGCCCGCCTGGGCCCACCGTCTCCGCACCCTGAGCCCCCGTAGGCTGGCACGCCCGTCCCCCAGGACCAGGATCTCCCAGAAGCGATCGCTGCGCCTGCCGTCCCTACTGCTGGCCGGGGCGGCCGCCCATCCCTCCCGGCCCGCCAGGGCCCATCATCCCCGGGCCCATTTGCCCGCCGCCCATGCCGCCGGGGCCACCCATCATACCGCGGCCCCCCATCCCGCCACGGGTCATCTGGTGCCCCGCCTCCCGGAACTTCGCCAGTTGCTCCGGCGTGAGGACCCCCTTCCCCTTCTCGATGATCCGGAGGCGGGCGATACGCAGATCAGCCTGGAGGCCGGCGATCCTCTTGACCAGCGCCTCGGTCTTGCCCACGTCCACCTTGTCCTGCGCCAGGGTCTCCCGCAAATCCACCTCGGCCACCCGGATCTCCGCCCCCCGCTGGATCGCCTCCTTCTCGAAGGCCGCCCGCAGGTCGCGCAGGGTCTTCACCTGCTGCAGGCTGAGCCCGAGCTGGTCCTTCATGTCCAGCATAAGGGAGATGAGGGGGCCCTCATGGCCGGGTTCGCGGCCCCCGCCCATGCCCCCCATCATTCCCCCGCCCATCATGCCGCCGCCCATCATCCCGCCACCCATCATCCCCCCCTCCCCCGGGCCGTGCTGGGCCGGGGCAGGGGCGGCGAAGAGAACGAGGCTCACCGCCAGAAGACACACCACCGCATGCCGCATGTTGTCCCTCCCTGGGCTCGGCCGGCCGGGTAAGCCTGGCCGAGATGCTGCGAGGAGATGGTAGAACGGGCGAAGTCCGTCTGAGTCCCTCAGTCGGTTGACGTTCCCGGAGTCGCGCGCCGGCTCACCGCGGTCTCGCCGAGCCGCCCCACCCCGGCAGCGAGCGGGGTGCCGTAGAAGGTTTCCACCGGGACCGGCACCGCCTCCCGGACCGCCGCGGCGATGGCGTCCACCTCGGCATCGGAGAGCGCCGTCACGCGGGCCTGGGCCGGGGGCCGGGCCACGGTGTAGACCTGGACCAGCTTGATCCGTCCCCCCTGCCGCAGGAGATCCCGGAGGCGGTCACAGTAGGCGCCGATCTCGGCGGCGTCGGGCCCGACCCCGCTCACCCGCATGAAGAGGCTCTGGATGACGATGGGCCGGACCCTCGCCGCCTCCAGGATATTCCGGAGGACCCGCGCGAAGGGGATGGGCGTCGCGTCCACCATGCGATAGTAGGCCTCCGTCCCGGCGTCCAGCTTGGCCCAGATCTCCCCCTGGTGGCGGTCCAGGAGGGCGAGGGCCTCCCGGACCGCGGGCCGGTCGAACATCGTGGCGTTGCTCAGGAGGGTGAGCTTCAGGTCGGGCAGCCCCGCCGCCTCCTTGGCGGCGATGGCGACCTCCACCGCCTCCTTGAAGCGGGGGTAGGTGGTGGGCTCCCCGTCCCCGCTGAAACTGATGTCGGCCACCCACCGGAAGGCCTCCGGGACACCGGCGAAGGGGGGGCGGGTGAAGAGGGCGCCGCTGGCCGCCCAGGCCAGCACCTGGTCCAGCTCCAGCCGGAGGCGGGTGAGATCCACCTCCCGGATCGTGGGAGGCGTGGTCCGGTCCACCTGGCAGTAGATGCAGTCCCAGTTGCAGACCTTGTCCGGGTTGAGGTTCACCCCGATGGAGACGCCGCGCGCGCGCCGGGAGAGGACGGCGTAGACGTACCGGTTGTCGTCCAGGGACCGGGGGTGCGCGTCGAAGGTGAGCGTCGCCTGCTGGGGGGCCGCGGCCGCCCCCGGGGGGAGGACTGTCAGGTAATCTGGAAGGCCTGTGAGCTGATCCATTCGTTCCGACACCGGGGACAGCGGGAGGGGTCGGTGATCCGGTCCCGCTTGACAAAGGTGAACCCGCATCGCCGACAGCGGGAGGGCTCCACCCGGAGCCGCCGGGGCGGGGCGACCGAGCGGGCGATGTGCCGGATGTCCTCGGCTACCACGGCCTTCGAGACGCCGCAGGCCCGCACCAATTCGTCCAGGGTGTAGGCCCGCTCCGCCAGCCAGGTGGCGATCTGCTGCCGCCGCGTCCCGCCCACCCCCCCTCCTACCCTGACTCCAACGAATTGCCCCTGGGATTGCCGCCGGGCCGCGGGTGGCGCCGGGCGCGGCCCCCGAGCGGCCGGGCCGAGTGGGACCCCCTCGGCCTCCTGCCGCAATTCAAGGAATTGCGGGAGGGGCTGAGCGGGTGACGGAGCCCGGCCGCGAGTGGGGCACGCCGGCGACAGGACCCGCGGCAGCACGGTCTGTCAGGAGTGGGCCGCATGACTTGGCCCGGCACTAGCCGACCTCGGTGAAGCCGGTGATGATGTAGGTCCCGCTCCGCTGGTCCTTCTTCAGCTCCAGGATCCCGTGCTTGGCCGCGTCCTCGAGGAGCTTGGAGAAGGTGCTGTAGCCGTAATACCCCTCATCGAAGTCCGGGCGCTTGCGCTTGATGGTCTGCTTGACCATGGAGCCCCAGATGACCTCCTTGTTCTCCCGCTGGAGGGCCTGGATGGCATCGATCAGCAGGGCAAAGGCCTCGCCCCGCTTCTCCGGCAGGTTCTGGACCGGGACCGCCTTCTTGGTGGCCCGGATCAGGTCCTCGTAGTAGATGAACTCATCGCAGTTGTCCACCAAGAGCTGGGAGGAGGAGTTCTTCACCCCCATCCCGATCACGTACTTGTTGTTCTCCCGGAGCTTGGAGACCAGCGGGGAGAAGTCGCTGTCCCCGGAGAGGATCACGAAGGTGTCCAGGTG
>JBOHQK010000158.1:0-3583 GCA_050732195.1 Methylomirabilales bacterium (SeqCode) | reverse complement strand
GGCTCCTGCCGGATGTGCCAGGTGGAGGTGGAGCGGTCCCCCAAGCTCCTCGTCGCCTGCGCCACCCCCGTTGCGGAGGGGATGGTCGTCCAGAGCGGCGGCGAGCGGGTGGAGAAGGCGCGCCGGTCCGTCCTGGAGTTCTACCTCCTGAACCATCCCCTGGACTGTCCCGTCTGCGACAAAGGGGGGGAGTGCCCGCTCCAGGACTACACCATGCGCTTCGGCCCGGGGGGGAGCCGGTACACCGAGCCCAAGGTGAAGCGGGTCAAGCACCGGAAGATCGGCCCCTACATTGTCTTCGACGCGGAGCGGTGCATCCTCTGCACCCGCTGCGTCCGCTTCTGCCAGGACGTGGTCGGGACGGGCGAGCTGGGGATCGTCTTCCGCGGGGCCCAGTCCGAGATCACGCTCTTCCCCGGCAAGGAACTAGACAACCGCTACTCGGGCAACGTGATTGACCTCTGCCCCGTGGGGGCCCTGACCAGCGAGCGGTACCGCTTCCAGGCCCGGCCCTGGGACCTGGTGAAGCAGGAGCCCTCCGTCTGCCCGGGCTGTAGCCGGGGCTGCAACACGGTCCTGGACGTCCGGCACCTGGAGCGGAAGGGGCCCGAGATCCTGCGGGTCCGCCCCCGCCACAACGCGGAGGTGAACGGCTACTGGATCTGCGACATCGGCCGGTTCGAGACCCTGCCGGTGGTGGGCCGTTGCCTCCTGCGGGGGCCAGCCCTGCGGCGGGACGGGGGGCTCCAGGCCGCGTCGGTCCCGGAGGCGGTCGCGGCCCTGGGGAGCCGGCTCGCCGCCCTCCTGGAGCAGGAGGGCCCGGGCGCCATCGGGATCATCGCTTCCTCGCGCCTGACCTGCGAGGAACTCTACCTGGTGAGGTGCCTGGCCACCGACGTCCTGGGGACGCCCCACCTGGACTTCCGGGTCCGGCCGGCCCAGGGGGAGGGGGGGGATGCGGCGGAGGATCACCTCCTCCTGCGGCGGGACCGGACCCCCAACAGCGAGGGAGCGCGGCGCCTCCGGGTCCTGCCAGGACCGGGCGGCCACGACGTCGCCGGGATGCTCCGGGCCGCGCGGGCGGGGGCGCTGAAGGCCCTCCTGGTCTTCGGCGAGGACCTGGTAGTACAGGACGCGGCGCTGCCGGAGGCGGCTGAGGCGCTCGCGGCCCTGGCCTTCCTGGCAGTCTGGGAGGTCCGCGAGACGGCGACGGCCCGGCGCGCCGACATTCTGTTCCCGCTCCCCGGGGCGAGCGAGAAGGAGGGGTCCTTCGTGAACTTCGCCGGCCGCCTCCAGCGCATCGGGAAGGTGGTGGAGCCGGAGGGGGCGGTCCCGCCGCTCGGGGAGGTCCTCCGGGGACTGGCCCTCGCATGGGGGAAGCCGTTCCCGCCCGCCTCCCCCCTGGAGGTCTGGCCCGAGGTGGCCGCGGCGCTAGGAGGCGGCCTTCCGGAGGACCTGCCGGCGCTTCCCGAGGCGGGGGTGGCCCTGCCGGCGGATGCGCCATGACCGAGTTCCTCCTGGTCAGCCTGCTCAAGATCGTCGTGGTCTTCGGCCTCCTGCTCCTGACGGTGGCCTACATGACCTGGGCGGAGCGGAAGATCATCGGGGACCTCCAGGTCCGCTGGGGCCCCTCCCGGGTCGGCCCCTTCGGGCTGCTCCAGCCCATCGCCGACGGCATCAAGCTCTTCTTCAAGGAAGACCTGGTCCCGGCCGGGGCCGACCGGGTCATGTTCCTCCTGGCGCCGGCCCTCAGCATGATCCCCGCCCTCATCACCTTCGCCGTCATCCCCTTCGGCGACACCGTCCGCCTCTTCGGCCGGACCATCGATCTCGTCATCACCGACATCAACATCGGGATCCTCTATGTCTTCGCCGTCACCTCCATGGGGGTGTACGGGGTCGTGCTGGGGGGCTGGGCCTCCAACAGCAAGTACTCCCTGCTGGGAGGGTTGCGCTCCGCGGCCCAGATGGTCTCCTACGAGATGTCCCTGGGGCTCTCTGTGGTCGGGGTCCTGATGCTGAGCCAGTCCCTGAGCCTGGTGGACATCGTGAACGCGCAGGCCGGCACCTGGCTTGGGGTGATCCCCCGCTGGAACCTGTTCACGCAGCCGCTGGGCTTCGCCCTGTTTCTGGTGAGCGCCAACGCCGAACTGAACCGGGCCCCCTTTGACCTCCCGGAAGCCGAGACGGAGCTGGTGGCGGGGTTCCACACCGAGTACTCCTCCATGAAGTTCGCCATGTTCTTCATGGCGGAGTACGCCAACATGATCACCGCCTCCGCCGTGGCCACGACCCTGTTCCTCGGGGGCTGGCGCGGGCCGCTCCTCCCCTCGGTGGTCTGGTTCCTCCTGAAGGTCTTCGCCTTTCTTTTCCTCTTCATCTGGCTCCGGGCGACGCTGCCCCGGTTCCGCTACGACCAGCTCATGGCCTTCGGGTGGAAGGTCCTCCTCCCCCTCGCCCTGGCGAACGTGGTGGTGACGGCGGCGGTCCTCCTGGGGAGGTAGCGGCGTGGAGTGGGGAGTCTTCGTGGCGCTGACGGCGGTGGCGGTGGGGTCGGCCCTCACCGTCATCGTCCACCGGAACCCCATCTACAGCGCCATCGCGCTGGTCGTCACCTTCCTCTGCCTGGGGGGGTACTACATCCTGCTCCAGGCGCAACTGGTGGCCGCGGTCCACGTCATCGTCTACGCCGGGGCGATCATGGTCCTCTTCCTCTTCGTCATCATGCTCCTGGACGTCCGGCGGGAGGAGGGCTCCCGCCTCCGGGTGGGCGGGGTGCAGCTTACCCTGGGGACGGCGGCGGGGACCGCGCTCTTGCTCCTCCTGTGGGCCGCGATGGCGGCGGCGCCCGAGGGCGGGCCGCCCCCGCCCCTGCCGAAGGGGAACACCCAGGCGGTGGGGTATCTCCTTTTCACCCGCTACCTGCTCCCCTTCGAGCTGACGTCCCTCATCCTGCTGGTGGCCATGGTGGGCGCCCTGATCCTGGCCAAGCGAAAGGTGGAGTAGTGCCGGGCCTCGTGATGCTCGCCATGTGGCCCGACACCAGAGTCATCGCGTGAGCGTCGGGTACAACACAATGGGGTTCGACTAGTGCCGCTCCAGATCCTCCGGCCCAACCCGGACAGGCCGTTCTGCCGCGGGTCCTGTCGCCGGCGGGCCCCCTGCGCGTCCGGGCGTCGTCACCCGCTCCGCCCCTTCCGCAATGCGCGGCATTGCGCAAGGAGGCGGAGGGGGCCCCACTCGGCCCGGCCGCTCGGGGGCAGCGCCCGGCGCCACCCGCGGCGCCGCTACCACCCGAGGGGCAAATGACGACCATCGCGAGGCCCGGCACTACTCCACCTTCCGTTTGGCCAGGATGAGGGCGCCCACCATGGCCACCAGCAGGATGAGGGAGGTCAACTCGAAGGGGAGCAGGTAGCGGGTGAAGAGGAGCTGGCCCACCGCCTGGGTGTTCCCCCGGGGGAGGGGCGGCGGCGGCCCGCCCTCGCCGGCGGGGGCCGCCGCCATCGTGGCCGCGAGCAGGAGCAGCAGCGCCGCCCCCGCCGCGGTCCCCAGGAGGAGTTGCACCCGTCCCACCCGGAGG
>JBOHQK010000157.1:0-14065 GCA_050732195.1 Methylomirabilales bacterium (SeqCode) | reverse complement strand
AGGAGGCCGAGGGGGTCCCACTCGGCCCGGCCGCTCGGGGGCCCCGCCCGGCGCCACCCGCGGCTCGGCTGCAATCCCAGGGGCAATTCGTTGGCCCGGCACCCCGGCCGGTGCCTTGATTTTTGGGGGGCCTTGTGTGAGCATGGGCCCGCTGCGGGGCCGCCCATCGGTCCCGCGAAACGATATGGACCCGGCGCGCCTGCTTATTGTGGACGACGAGGAGAACCTCCGGACCTCCCTCTGCCAGGCCTTCCGGATGGAGGGGTACGAGGTGACGGGGGCGGCCGACGCCCAGGAGGCCCTCGCCCTCATCCAGGGGGCGAACTTCGACGTCCTCCTCAGCGATCTCATGATGCCCGGGCTCGACGGCCTCTCCCTCCTGGAGAAGGCCCGCGTCCTGATGCCGGAGGCCGTCATCATCCTCATGACGGGCCAGGCCACGGTCGAGTCGGCCATCCGCGCGCTGAAGGGGGGGGCCTACGACTACATCCTGAAGCCCTTCAAGCTGGAGGAGATCTTCCACGTGGTGGGCCGGGGCCTGGAGCAGCAGCGCCTTCGCCGTGAGAACCTGGCCCTGGCCGAGATCAACCGCCGCCTCACCGAGATTGACCAGATCAAGTCGGACCTCCTCTCGGCGATCACCCACGAGTTCCGGACCCCCCTCACCATCATCTACGGCTGGATGGACCTCCTCCTCTCGGAGCAGTTCGGGGCCCTCTCCGGGGGCCTCCAGGAGGGGGTGGAGGCCATCGGGCACTCGGCCCGCCGCCTGGGTCGCCTCATCGCGAACCTCCTGGCCTACGTCGAGTTCGAGCGGGAGGAGGCCGCTCTCCAGAGGCAGGTCGTGGATCTGGGGGAGATCCTGCGCGCCGTGGCGGCCCAGCTCTCGAGCGAGTACGCCGAGAAGCGGGTCCGGGTCGAGTTCCTCCGGGAAGTGCCGGCGACGTCGCTGCGGGGGGATCCCGAGAAGCTCACGCTCCTGTTCAGCAACCTGGTGGAGAACGCCATCAAGTTCAACCTGGCCGGGGGACGGGTCCTGCTGGAGGCCACGGCGGCGGACGGGGTGGCCACCGTGGCCATCACGAACACCCATGGCCGGATCCCCGAGGAGCGCCTGGCCCGCCTCTTCGAGCCCTTCACCCAGGGGGACATGACCCTCACCCGCGCGGCGGGGGGGCTGGGGTTGGGCCTGTCGGTGGCTCGGGCCATCGTGGGAGCCCACGCCGGCAGCATCGCCTTCCGCCAGGCCGAGCCCCAGGGAACCACCGTGAGTGTCACTCTCCCCCTCGGCGCTCCCGCGGAGGCGGGGGAGCCGGTGTGAGCGGCCGGCCCCGCCTCTTCCTGGTGGACGGCTCCTCCTACGTCTTCCGCGCCTTCTACGCCCTCCCCCCCCTCACCGGCCCCGGCGGTCGCCCCACCCACGCCACCTACGGGTTCACCGCCATGCTCCTGAGGCTGCTGCGGGAGCAGGTGCCGGAGTACGCGGGGGTCGTCTTCGACACCGAGGGGCCGACCGAGCGGCACCTGGCCTTCGAGGCCTACAAGGCCCAGCGCCCCCCCATGCCCGAGGCGCTGGCCGTCCAGCTCCCGGACATCCGCCAGGTGGTCACGGGGTTCCGGCTGCCCCTGGTGTCGGAACCGGGGCAGGAGGCGGATGATCTGCTGGGGACCCTTGCGCTCCGGGCGGCGGACGCCGGCTTCGACGTCGTCCTGGTCACGGGGGACAAGGACATGTGCCAGGTGGTCGGCCCCCACATCCGCCTCTACGACAGCATGCGGGACCGCTGGACGGGGGAGGCGGAGGTCCGGGAGCGGTTCGGGGTTCCCCCCCCCGCCGTCCCGGAGGTGATGGGCCTGATGGGGGACAGCGTGGACAACATCCCGGGAGTCCCGGGGGTGGGGGAAAAGACGGCGAAGCAGCTCATGGCCGAGTTCGGCTCCATCGAGAACCTCCTCGCCCACCTGGAGGGGGTGAAGCGGCCGCGCCTGCGGGAGGCGCTGGCGGCGCACGCGGAGCAGGCCCGCCTGAGCCGGACCCTCGCCACGATCCGGAGGGATCTGCCGCTCCCCTTCCATCCCGAGGCCTTTCGCCGCCTGCCGCCCGATCTGGCGGCCCTGGGGGAACTCTTCCGGGCCTTAGGGTTCACCCGGCTGCTCGAGGCCATCTCCCAGGGGGAACTCCCGGGCCTGCCGGCGGGGGCGGCGCCGTGAGGCTCGGGGAGGTCGGCCTCTACGAGAACGCCCTCCTCTTCGGCCACGACGCGACGCCCCACCTGGTGGCCTTCGAGCGGAGCGGGGAGAGTGAGATCTGCTGCTACGTCCGGGAGGGGGGGCGCCTGACCACCCGCCGCGTCTCCTTCCGCCCGTTCCTCCTCCTCGCCAGCACCGATCTGCTGAAGAGCCATGGCGGCGCCGTGGAGGTGGAGGCGCTCGCTGGGGAGGCCCCCTTCCGCTACCTGGCCCGCGCCCCCGGGTGGGGGGACCTCCAGAAGCTCCGGGCCCACGTCCAGAAGGTCTCGGGGAAGACGCCCGCCGCCCCGGACGCCCCGTACCGCTTCTTCGGCGACCCCGTCCACCAGTACCTGCTCCTCTCGGGCCAGACCCACTTCCTCGGCCTGGCCTTCGAGGAGCTGAAGCGGCTCCAGCTCGACATCGAGACCTACTGCGCCGCCGGCTTCGAGTTCCCCAACGCCGAGCGGGAGACGGATCGGATCACTGCCATCGCGCTCCGCGACAGCACCGGCTGGGAACGGGTGCTGTCGGGGCGGGAGCTGGACGAAGCGACCATGCTCCAGGAGCTCACCCGGGAGATCCAGGCGCGCGACCCGGATATCCTGGAGGGCCACAACCTGTTCCGCTTCGACCTCCCCTACCTGGAGGCCCGGGCGAAGCGGCACGGCCTCCCGCTCCGGTGGGGCCGGGACGGGAGCGCGCTCGCCGGCCACCCCTCGCGGCTCCAGGTGGCGGAACGGACCATCACCTACACCAAGTACGAGATCATCGGCCGGCACATCGTGGACACCTGGATGCTGGCCAACTTCTACGACGTGGCGGCCCGGGAGCTGGAGGGGTACGGGCTGAAGGATGTGGCCCGGCACTTCGGCCTCTCCCCCCCCGACCGGGTCACCATCCCGGCCCACCGGGCCTCCTGGTACTTCGACCACGACCCGGAGACGCTCTGCCGGTATGCGCTGGACGATGTCCGGGAGACGGCCGCGTTAGCCGCGCTCCTCAGCCGGTCCTACTTCGTCCAGGCCCAGATCTTCCCCTACTCCTACCAGAACGTCATCCTGCGGGGGACGGCCACCAAGATCGACGCCCTCCTGATCCGGGAGTACCTGCGGCAGCGCCGGGCCATTCCGGCCCCCGGCCCCGCCCAGCCCTTCGCGGGAGGGTACACGGCCGTCAAGTACGTCGGGGTGGCGCGCTCCGTCCTGCACTGCGACGTGGCCTCGCTCTACCCCTCCCTGATGCTGAAGGATGGCCTCTTCCCCCGGAGCGACACGCTGGGGGTCTTCCCGGCGCTCCTCACGGACCTGCGGGCCTTCCGGCTCCAGGCCAAGGCGGCCGCCCGGGCCGCGCCCACGGAACGGGAGCGGCAGGGGACGGAGGCCCTCCAGGCCACCTTCAAGATCCTGATCAACTCCTTCTACGGGTACCTGGGCTTCCCGGTGGGCCACTTCAACGACTTCGAGCAGGCCCGGCGCGTGGCGGCGGCGGGGCGGGACCTCATCCGGCAGGTGGTGGCGTGGCTCGAGGGTCGGGGCTGCCAGGTGATCGAGGTGGACACGGACGGCCTCTACTTCATGCCCCCCCCCACCGTCCGGGGGGCCGAGGCCGAGGCGGCGCTGGTGGAGGAGCTCACCCGAATCCTCCCGGCGGGCATCACCCTGGAGTTCGACGGCCGCTACCCGGCCATGTTTTCCTACAAGATGAAAAATTACGCCCTGCTGGATGAGGCGGGGCGCCTCATCATCCGGGGCTCCGGCCTCCGTTCCCGGGGGCTGGAATTGTTCCAGCGGCGCTGGATGGAGGAGATGTTCCGCCTGGCCCTGACAGGCGAGCGGGAGAAGGTCCCGGCCCTCCTGGAGCGCTACCGGGCCGCCTTCCGGAACCACGCGTTCGACATCGAGATGTTCATGAAGACCGAGACCCTGCAGGAGTCCCTGGAGGGCTACCGGGAGAAGGTCCGGCAGAAAAAGCGCAACCCGGCTGCCGCCTACGCGCTGGCCCTGCGGGCCGAGCGCCCCTACCAGCCGGGGGATCAAATCTCGTATTACGTGACCGGGCGGGGCCGGAAGGTGAAGGTGCACGAGCACGGGAAACTGGCGGCGGAGTGGGACCCGGCCCATCCGGACGAGAACGTGGAGTACTACATCGGGAAACTGGAGGAACTCTACGCAAAGTTCCTCCCCTTTCTCGAGGGGGGCGGGCCGGTGGCGGGGGAGGAGGCGGAGGGGGGGGAGGAGGCCTGAGACATGCTGGTGGTGGGCCTCACCGGGGGCATCGCCACCGGGAAGAGTACCGTGGCCCGGATGCTTGCGGAGCGGGGGGCGGCGGTCCTGGATGCGGATGCCCTGGTCCACGAATTGCAGGCTCCCGGGACCGAGGTCCACCACGCCATCCTGGCCATCTTCGGCCCGGAGATCCTGGCTCCCGACGGGACGCTGGACCGGGAGAAACTCGGCGGCCGGGTCTTCGCCGATCCGGAGGCCCGGCGGGCCCTTGAGGCGATCGTCCACCCGGCGGTGACGGCCGAGATCGCGCGCCGCGTAGAAGCCCTCAGGCGGGGGGGGCGGACCCGACTCTGCATCCTGGAGGCGGCCCTCCTGGTGGAGGGGGGACCGCGCGGGATTGTGGACCGGCTGGTCGTCATCACGGCCCCCGAGGCGGAGCAGGTGGCCCGCCTGCGGGCGAAGGTCGGTCTCAGCGAGGAGGAGGCCTGGCGGCGGATCCGGGCCCAGCTCCCCTCGGCGGTCAAGGCCCGCCACGCTGACCACGTCCTCGTGAACGCCGGTGACCTGGCGAGCCTGGCCCGCCAGGTGGCCCGCCTGGCCGAGGTTCTCCTCCGGGAGGCCACGACAGGGCAAAAAACCCCTTGACACAGTGGGAGGCCGTTCCTATACTGCGCCTGGACTCGAACCGCTCAAGCCTGCCGCCGCCGCGGATATCCCGGAAGGTAGCCACCCTACGCACCCCCTGCGACCTTCGCCACGACCGTCGGACTGCAGGCCCCGGTGACGGCCTGGCCCTGAACGCGCGCGATGTGGAGACACCCCGCGCCTGCGAGTTGTGGACGGCAATCCCCTCCCCACATGGTCTGAACGGTATCTCCGCCCCGCCCCGGGCCCCGGTCGCGGCGCCAGGGGACGGAGGCGCATCCCGCCCCTGACGGGGCCCCGCAGCACAGAGGAAAACTGCGCATGACCCCAGAACGCGAAGAAGCCGTGAAGGACGCGCCGCGGGCCGACGTGAAGGACGCGCCGCGGGCCGAGCTGATGAACATCGCCGACCTGAAGGACAAGACCATCTCGGAGCTGGGCGCCCTCGCCCGCCAGTTCGGGGTGCCGGGGGCCAGCGGCCTCCGGAAGCAGGAGCTCATCTTCAAGATCCTGGAGGCCCAGACCGAGAAGAACGGCGTCATCTTCGCCGAGGGGGTCCTGGAGATCCTCCCGGACGGCTTCGGGTTCCTCCGCTCCCCGGACTACAACTACCTCCCGGGTCCGGATGACATCTACGTCTCCCCCTCCCAGATCCGCCGGTTCGACCTCCGGACGGGAGACACGGTCTCCGGGCAGGTCCGGCCGCCGAAAGAGGGGGAGCGCTACTTCGCCCTCTTGAAGGTCGAGGCGGTGAACTTCGAGTCCCCGGAGCTGATCAAGGAGAAGATCCTCTTCGACAACCTGACCCCCCTCTTCCCCAACCGGCGCTTCAAGCTGGAAACCACGCCCGAAGAGATCAACATGCGGGTGATGGACCTGGTCACTCCCCTCGGGAAGGGCCAGCGGGGCCTCATCGTGGCGCAGCCCCGGACCGGGAAGACCATCCTCCTCCAGAAGATCGCCGGCTCCATCGCCAAGAACCACCCGGAGTGCATTCTGATCGTCCTGCTCATTGACGAGCGGCCCGAGGAGGTCACGGAGATGCAGCGGACCGTCAAGGGGGAGGTGGTCTCCTCCACCTTCGACGAGCCGGCCACCCGCCACGTCCAGGTGGCGGAGATGGTCCTGGAGAAGGCCAGACGCCTCGTCGAGCACAAGCGGGACGTGGTCATCCTGCTCGACTCCATCACCCGGCTGGCCCGGGCCTACAACACCATCGTGCCCCCCTCGGGGAAGGTCCTGTCGGGTGGCGTGGACAGCAACGCCCTGCAGCGGCCGAAGCGTTTCTTCGGCGCCGCCCGGAACATCGAGGAGGGGGGGTCCCTCACCATCATGGCCACCGCCCTCATTGACACCGGCAGCCGGATGGACGACGTCATCTTCGAAGAGTTCAAGGGGACGGGGAACATGGAGCTCCACCTGGACCGGCGCCTGGTGGACAAGCGGGTCTTCCCGGCCATCGACATCTTCCGGTCCGGCACCCGGAAGGAGGAGCTCCTCCTGACCCAGGAGGAGCTGAACCGGATGTGGGTCCTGCGGAAGGTGCTCTCCACCATGGGGGTGGTGGAGGCGATGGAGCTCTTGCTGGAGAAGCTCCGGGAGGCGAAGACCAACCTGAACTTCCTGCACGCCATGAACGCCTGACGCCCGGCCCGCCGGACGCCGAAGGCAGCCTGCCCGTGGCTGCCTTTTTTGTTGTGGGGGGCCGGAGGCTTCCCTATACTATGCATTTGCGGCTGCCAGGGCGTCTGCCGGCACGCGGAAAGGAGCGCTCGATGAAGGCGGAAATCCACCCCCAGTACGGTCCCTGCACCATCAACTGCGCCTGCGGGGAGGTCTTTCACAGCCGCTCCACCGTGCCCCAGATCCGGGTGGAGATCTGCTCCAAGTGCCACCCCTTCTTCACCGGGCGGCAGAAGCTGATTGACACCGAGGGCCGGGTGGAGCGGTTCCAGCGGAAGTACGGGGGGAAGAAGCCGGCGCCCGCCGCGGAGTGATCCCCCCGGGGGCCGGCCCCCGGATGGTGAGGCATGGCCAGTTGGCTCGGCAAGCTCCAGGAGATCGAGGCCCGCTACGAGGCCCTCACGGCCCGCCTGGGGGACCCGGCGGTCTTGCAGGACCCGTCCGCCTACCAGAAGGCGGCCAAGGCCCATGCGGACCTCAGCCCCCTCGTGGAGCGGTACCGGGCCTACCGGAAGCTGGAGCGGGAGGCGGCCGAGATCCGGGGGATCCTGAAGGAGACCATCGACCGGGACATGCAGGCGCTGGCCGAGGGCGAATTGAAGGAACTGGAGCAGCGGGCGGCCACCCTGGAAGAAGAACTGCAACGCCTGCTCCTCCCGAGGGATCCCAACGACGAGAAGAACATCATCCTGGAACTCCGGGCCGGGGCCGGGGGGGAGGAGGCCTCCCTCTTCGCCGCCGACCTCTTCCGCATGTATGTCCGCTACGCCGAGCGCCAGCGCTGGAAGGTGGAGATCCTCTCCTCCCACGAGAGCGGGACCCGCGGGTTCCGGGAGGCGATCCTGGGGATCGAGGGGAAGGGGGCCTACAGCCGCCTGAAGTTCGAGGGGGGCGTCCACCGGGTCCAGCGGGTGCCGGAGACGGAGGCGGCGGGGCGGATCCACACCTCCACCGTGACGGTGGCGGTCCTTCCGGAGGCGGAGGAGGTGGAGGTCCAGATTGACCCGAAGGACCTCCGGATTGACGTGTACCGGTCCACGGGACCGGGCGGACAGAGCGTGAACACCACCGACTCCGCCGTCCGGATCACCCACCTCCCCACGGGATTGGTCGTGACCTGCCAGGACGAGAAGTCGCAGCACAAGAACAAGGCCAAGGCCCTGAAGGTCCTCCGGGCCCGCCTCCTGGAGCAGGCGCAGGCGGAGCAGCGGGCCCGGATTGACCAGGAGCGCGGCAGCCAGGTGGGGACCGGGGAGCGGGCGGAGAAGATCCGGACCTACAACTTCCCCCAGAACCGGGTCACGGACCATCGGATCGGCCTGACCCTGCACAGCCTCCCGGCTACCCTGGACGGAGAGCTCGAGCCCCTCCTCGAGGCCCTGACGACTCACTTCCAGGCCGAGCGGCTGAAGGCGGTCTCTTAGTGCTGGCCCAACGAATTGCCCCTAGGATTGCAGCCGAGCCGCGGGTGGCGCCGCGCGCGGCCCCCGAGCGGCCGGGCAGAGTGGGACCCCCTCGGCCTCCTTCCGCAATTCGCGGAATTGCGGAAGGGGCTGAGCGGGTGACGGAGCCCGGCCACGAGTGGGGCACGCCGGCGACAGGACCCGCGGCAGAACGGTCTGTCAGGATTGGGCCGCATGACTTGGAGCGGCACTAGTGGATACCCTCCTCCGGGAGGCGGCCGAGCGACTTCGGACCGCCGGCGTATCGACGCCCCGCCTCGACGCGGAGTGCCTGCTTGCCGCGGCATTGGGGTGCAATCGCGCCGCCCTCTACGGGAGGCGCGAGGGGGTCCCGCCCGGGGCGGCTTCGCGCTTCGCCACCCTCCTCGGCCGGCGCGCCGCCCGGAGGCCGCTTGCCTACCTGACCGGGGTCCGGGAGTTCTGGTCCCTCCCCCTGAAGGTCACCCCCGCCGTGCTCATTCCCCGCCCCGAGACCGAGACGCTCGTCGAGGCGATCCTGACCTGTCTCGCGGACAGCACCTCCCGTCCCCTCACCGTAGCCGACCTCGGGACCGGCTCCGGGGCCATCGCCATCGCCCTGGCGGTCGAGCGGCCGGAGGCGCGCGTCTTCGCGGTGGACGTGAGCCCGGAGGCGCTCGCGGTCGCGGCGGAGAACGCCCGCCGCCGTGGCGTCGAGCGGCGCGTCACATTCCTCCAGGGGGACTGGACCGCCCCCCTCTTCGCGGCGGGGCTGGCCGGCACCCTGGACGCCCTGGTCGCCAACCCCCCCTACATCCCCACCGCCGAGGTCGGGGCGCTGGAGCCGGAGATCGTCCGGTTCGAGCCCCGCCTCGCCCTGGACGGCGGCCCCGATGGGTTGGCCTGCCACCGGGAGCTGGCGGCAAGTGCCCCCCGGCTCCTCCGGCCCGGAGGCTGGCTCGCCCTGGAGGTGGGGCCGGGCCAGGCCGAGGCGGTCCAAGCCCTGTTCACCGCGGCGGCGGGCCTCGCCGTCCATCCGGTCGTGCGCGATCTCGCCCACCGGGACCGGGTCTGCCTCGCCCGGCGGTACCTCACGGCCGGGTAGGCACGCCCCGTCTGGAGTGGCCATGGATCAACTCCTCATCCGCGGCGGGATTCCCCTCCAGGGGAGCATCCGGGTGAGCGGGGCCAAGAACGCGGCCCTCCCCTGCATCACCGCCGGTCTCCTGACGGAGGGGGATCTCCGCCTGACCAACGTCCCCCGGCTCAAGGACATCGAGACCATCTCCCGCCTCCTCCGCCACATGGGGGTGACGGTGGAGGAGGACGGGGCGGGGGGCCTCGCCGTCTCGGGGCGGGCCGTCACCCGCTTCGAGGCCCCCTACGATCTCGTCCGGACGATGCGGGCCTCCGTCCTCGTCCTGGCCCCCCTCGTCGCCCGGTTCGGGCGGGCCCGGGTCTCGCTCCCCGGGGGCTGCGCGATTGGCCCCCGCCCCATTAACCTCCACCTGGCCGGCCTGAAGCAGATGGGGGCAGAGATCGACCTCAGCGAGGGCTACGTGGAGGCGAAGGCCCGCCGCCTCCGGGGGACCCGGATCGTCTTTGACGTGAAGACCGTCACCGGGACCGAGAACCTCCTGATGGCGGCGGCCCTGGCGGAGGGGACGACGGTCCTGGAGAACGCCGCCTGCGAGCCGGAGGTGCAGGACCTGGCCACCCTGCTCGCCGCCATGGGGGCGCGCATCCGGGGGGCCGGGACCGATATCATCACGGTGGAGGGGGTGCCGACCCTGGGCGAGGCCACCCACCGGATCATCGCGGACCGGATCGAGGCCGGGACCTTCGCCGTGGCCGCGGCTATCACCCGGGGGGACGTGACCCTCACCGAGTGCGCCCCGGAGCACATGGAGGCCGTGCTGGGGAAACTGCGGGAGGCGGGGGCGGACCTCACGCCGGGCCCGGGGCGCCTCCGGGTCCGGATGGGGGGCCGGCCCCGGGCGGTGAATGTCCAGACGGCCCCCTACCCCGGGTTCGCCACCGACATGCAGGCCCAGCTCATGGCCCTGATGAGCGTGGCCGACGGCCGCTCGGTCATCACCGAGACGGTCTTCGAGAATCGTTTCATGCATGTGAACGAGCTCCTCCGCATGGGGGCGGACGTCAAGATCGCGGGGCGGGCCGCCATCGTCCAGGGCGTCCCCCGGCTCCGGGGGGCCCCGGTGATGGCCACGGACCTCAGGGCCAGCGCGTCGCTCGTCCTCGCTGCCCTGGCGGCGGAGGGGAGTACGGTCGTCCACCGGATCTACCACCTGGACCGGGGCTACGAGACGATCGAGCGCAAGCTCTTGGCCCTGGGCGCCGATGTCCGGCGGGTGCGGGCCTAGTGTTGGTCCAACGAATTACACCTAGGATTGCCGCCGCGCCGCGGGTGGCGCCGGACCACATGACGAGCATCACGAGCGCCCTCGGAGCTGCCGCCCTTGTCCCGGGGCGAGCCGCTCCTCCGCCCGATACCCAGACAGGGCTGCGTCGCGGCTCACCCCGGGCGGGCGGCAGCCGGAGGGCGGCCGGAGGCGTACGCGGTTTGACCGTTGAGGACCGCCGCCGGCACCACCCGAAGGGTGGTCGGAGAACAACGTGAGGCGAGGTGAGTTGGCCCGGCACGAAATGGAGCAGCCGATCGCGATCGCCCTCCCGAAGGGCCGGCTCTTCGCCGAGGCCGTGGCCCTCTTCGAGGCCATCGGGATCAGGGGGCTCGAGGCCTTCCGGGACTCCCGGCGCCTCATCGTGGAGGATGCGAGCCGCCAGTACCGCTTCCTGGCCCTGCGGGACGCCGACGTCCCCACCTACGTGGAGCACGGGGCGGCCGACGCCGGGGTGGTGGGGAAGGACCAGCTCCTGGAGCACGGCCGGGACCTGTACGAACCGCTGGATTTGCGCTTCGGCACGTGCCGCCTGGTGGTGGCCCAGCCGGCGGACCTCAAGGGGGACGGGCGGCCGGAGGAGTGGTCCTCCCTGCGGGTTGCCACCAAGTATCCGAACGTCACCGAGCGGCACTTCACCCAGCGCGGGATCCAGGTCGAGATCATTAAACTCTATGGCTCCATCGAGCTGGCCCCCCTGGTGGGCCTGGCGGAGCGGATCGTGGACCTGGTCGCGAGCGGTCACACGCTGCGCGAGAACGGCCTGGTGGAGGTGGAGGAGATCGCCGAGTCCTCCGCCCGCCTCATCGTGAACCGGGCGGCCCTCAAGACCCGGTACCACCGGATCCGGGCGCTCATCGGGCACCTCAGGGCACAGGTCGAGCAGGGGGGACGGTGAGGCGGGCGAGGCCCGGCACCCCTCCGGTCCGGCTCCTGGACCTGACCCGAGAGAAGGCGACGGCCTTCCTGCGCTCCTGGCAGCGGCGGCGGGTGCAGAGCATGGCGGCCGCCGAGCGCGCCGTCCGGCCGATCCTGCGGGCCGTGCGGGGGGAGGGGGACCGGGCCCTCCTCGCCTACGCCCGGCGGCTGGACAGGGCGCGCCTCACGGCAGCGACCCTCCGGGTGACGCCCCGGGAATTCGCCGCCGCGCGGCGGGCCGTGCCCCGGGAGGCGGCGGCCGCCCTGAAGTTCGCCGCGGGGCGGATCGAGGCCTTCCACCGCCGGGGCCTCCGGGAGTCCTGGCTCGCCACCGAGCCGGACTGCACCGTCGGGGTCCTCACCCGGCCGGTTGCCTCCGTGGGCCTCTACGTCCCCGGGGGGAAGGCTGCCTATCCCTCCTCGGTTCTCATGATGGCCATCCCGGCCGCCGTGGCGAAGGTCCCCCGGGTGGCCATGGTGACCCCCGTCGGTCCGGACGGGCGGGTCCGCCCGGCCGTCCTGCTGGCCGCGGCGCTCTCGGGCGTGGACGAAGTCTACAAGGTCGGCGGAGCCCAGGCCATCGCCGCGCTGGCGTACGGCACCGCCGCGATCCCGAAGGTGGAGAAGATCGTCGGGCCCGGGAACCTCTACGTCGCTGCCGCCAAGGCGCTCGTGGCTGGCGAGGTCGGGATCGATATGGTGGCCGGTCCGACGGAGATCGTCGTGGTGGCGGACGGGACGGCGCGCGCCGCCTACGTGGCGGCGGATCTCCTGTCGCAGGCGGAGCACGACGAGAGCGCCTCGGCCCTGCTCCTTACCCCCAGCCGGCCGCTCGCGGAGGCGGTGGCGGGAGCCCTGGCAGCCCAGCTCGAGTCCCTCCCCCGGCGGGCGGTGGCCGCCGCCTCGCTCCGGCGGTGGGGGGCCCTCTGCGTGACCCGCGACCTGGCCCAGGCCCTGGAGGTGGCCAACGCCCTGGCCCCGGAGCACTTGGAGCTGTGCGTGGCGGATCCCTGGGTGCACCTGAAAACGGTCCGGAATGCCGGGGCCATCTTCCTGGGCTACCACGCCCCGGAGACGCTGGGAGACTACGTGGCGGGGCCGAGCCACGTCCTGCCGACGGGGGGGCGGGCCCGGTTCGCCTCCCCCCTCTCCGTGGAGGACTTCCAGAAGAAGAGCAGCGTCATCGCCGTGACGCCGGCGGGGCTCCGGCGCCTCGGGCGCCCGGCCATGGTGCTGGCCGCCCTGGAGGGGCTCCACGGGCATGGCGAGGCGGTGCGGATCCGGTTGGAGGCATGAGCGCGCGGCCCCTGAAGGAGATCATCCGGCCCGAGGTGGCCCGCCTCACGGCCTACCGGGTGGAGGACCGCCCGCACCGGGTGAAGCTGGACGCCAACGAGAACCCCTACCCCCTCCCGGCTCCGGTCCAGGCGGCGGTGCAGGAGGCGCTCAGCCGGGTCCCGGCGAACCGCTACCCGGACGCGGAGGGGAGGGCCCTCAAGCGCCAGTTGGCCGCGGTCCTGGGGGTCCCGCCGGAGCAGATCCTCCTGGGGAATGGCTCCGACGAACTGATTCAAATGATTTTAATGGCGGTGGGCAAACCGGGGGCAGCGGTCCTGGCGCCGGTCCCCACCTTCTCCATGTACGGGGTGACGGCGCAGGCCCTGGGGCTGAGGTGTGTGGAGGTGCCGCCGGCCGAGGGGTTCGCCCTGGACCGCCCCCTCTTCCTCCGGAAGATTCACGAGGCGCAGCCGGCCGCGACCTTCATCGCCTACCCCAACAACCCCACGGGCAACTGCTACGACGCCGACGCGATCCGGGCGGGCCTGGCCGCGGCGGTGGGGCTCTTCGTCCTGGACGAGGCCTACGTGGACTTCTCGGGGAAGACCTTCCTCCCGGAGCTCCCCGGCCACCCGCACCTCCTCATCCTCCGGACCCTCTCCAAGGTGGGGCTCGCCGGGCTCAGGGTCGGCTACCTGGTGGGACACGAGGCCGTCATCGCCGAGCTGGAGAAGGTCCGCCTCCCCTATAACCTCAACGCCCTCTCCCAGGCGGCGGCGGCCGTGGTCCTGAAGCACCGGGACCTCCTCCGGCAGCAGGTGCGGGAGATCGTGGCGGAGCGGGAGCGGCTGGCGGGGGCCCTCCGGATGCTCCCCGGGCTGACCGTCTTCCCCTCGGAGGCCAACTTCCTCCTGGTCCGGACGGCCCGTCCGGCTCGGGAGGTCTTCCTGGGGCTGGTCGACCGGGGGATCCTGGTCCGGGACTTCGGCGACGCCCGGTACCTCCGGGAGTGCCTGCGGATCACGGTGGGGACGCCGGAGGAGAACGACGCGGTCCTGCTGGCCCTGCGCGAGGTTCTGGCCTAGTGCTGCTCCAAGTACTGCGGCCCACTCCTGATAGGCCGTGCTGCCGCGGGTCCTGTCGCCGGCGTGCCCCACTCGCGGCCGGGCCGCGTCACCCGCTCAGCCCCTCCCGCAATGCGCTGCATTGCGGCAGGAGGCCGAGGGGGTCCCACTCGGCC
>JBOHQK010000156.1:0-8823 GCA_050732195.1 Methylomirabilales bacterium (SeqCode) | reverse complement strand
GGCCCCTGCGGCCCCGGCCGCAGCCGCAGCTATCCCGGCTGCCGCCGCCGCCGCCGCCGCGGCGGGCGAGGCGATCCCGCTCACTCCCCTCCGGCGGGCCATCGTCACCCGGATGGTCCAGAGCAAGGCGCCGGTCCCGCACTTCTACCTGACGCTCGATGCCGACATGACGCGGGCCCAGGAGCTCCGGGCCTCCCTGAACGCCCACGATGAGAGTCTGAAGCTCTCCTTCACCGACATTCTGCTGAAGGCCTGCGCTCTCACGCTCCCGAAGCACCCGTACGTGAATGCCTCCTTCGCGGGGGACAAGATCCAGTTTCACCGGGAGGTCCACGTGGGGATCGCGGTCGCCCTGGAGGACGGTCTGATCACGCCGGTCCTGCGGGACGTGGACAAAAAGGGGCTTCCGGAGATCGCGCGGGCCGCCCGGGATCTGGCGGAGCGGGCCCGGAACCGGAAAATGAAGGCCGAGGAGCTCTCGGGGGCCACCTTCACGATCTCCAACCTGGGGATGTTCGGGATCGAGGAGTTCTCCGCCATCATCGTTCCCCCCGAGGCGGCCATCCTGGCGGTGGGGGCGATCCAGCAGGTTCCGACAGCCGAGGAGGGGCGGGTGGCC
Source organism: Methylomirabilales bacterium (SeqCode) (assembly GCA_050732195.1). Lineage (GTDB taxonomy): Bacteria > Methylomirabilota > Methylomirabilia > Methylomirabilales > JACPAU01 > JACPAU01. The sequence goes on along the minus strand of JBOHQK010000156.1, from coordinate 8,204 downwards.
GTCCGCCCCCGGATGCGGATGACCCTCTCCTGCGACCACCGGGTCATTGACGGGGCCACGGGAGCCCGCTTCCTGGCCGATCTAAAAAAGCTCCTCGAGGCCCCCTACCCCCTTCTGCTCTGACCGCCCGCCCGGGCCCCCAGGGCGGTCCCCCGCGAGGATGCCATGGCCACTGCTGAGCGCACCTTCGACCTCGCCGTGATAGGCGCCGGCCCCGGCGGCTACGTCGCCGCCATCCGGGCGGCCCAACTGGGCATGCGGGTCGCCATCGTGGAGCGGGACAAGTTGGGCGGGGTCTGCCTCAACTGGGGCTGCATCCCCACCAAGGCGCTCCTCCAGCATGCTGAGCTCCTCAACACCCTGAAGCGGGCGGAGGAGTTCGGCATCAGCTTCGACAACCTCCGGGCCGACTTCGGGAAGGCCATCCAGCGCTCCCGCCGCGCCGCCGACCGCCTCTCCAAGGGGGTCGAGTTCCTGATGAAGAAGCACAAGGTGTCGGTCTTCGCCGGGGAGGGGCGCCTGGCCGGGAAGGGGACCGTCGAGGTTACCGGCGGGGACGGGAAGATGGAGGGCCTGAAGGCGGCCCGCGTCATCCTGGCCACCGGGAGCCGGCCCAAGCTGATCCCGGGCGTGGACGTGGACGGGAAGCGGGTCCTGACCAGCACCGAGGCCCTCATCGTGGAGGAAGCCCCCGCCTCCCTCGTTATTATTGGGGCGGGGGCGGTGGGGGTAGAGTTCGCCGACATCTATGCGGCCTACGGAACGGCCGTGACGCTGGTGGAGATGCTCCCCACCATCCTCCCCCTGGAGGACGTCGATGTCTCCGCCGTCCTGCACCGGGTCTTCGAGAAGCGGGGGATTGCCATCCGGACGAAGACGTCGGTGGACGAGGTGGCCGTCGGGGCCGACGGTGTCCAGGTGGGGGTCGTCCGGGAGGGGAAGCGGGAGCAGCTCCAGGCCGACGCCATCCTGGTGGCCATCGGCCGCAGTCCCAACAGCAAGGTGGAGGGACTGGATCCCCTGGGGGTGGAGGTGGACGGGGGCTTCATCACCGTGGACGACGCGATGCAGACCACGGCGGAGGGCATCTACGCGATCGGGGATGTGACCGGCCAGCCTCTCCTGGCCCACGCGGCCATGCACGAAGGGATCGTGGCGGTGGAGCGGATGGCCGGGCTGCCGGCCCGCATGGATCGAGAGAAGGTGCCCTCCTGCACCTACTGCCACCCGCAGGTGGCCAGCATCGGTCTCACCGAGGCGAAGGCCCAGGCGGTGGGGCGGAAGGTCAAGGTGGGGAAGTTTCCCTTCACCGCCAGCGGGAAGGCCCAGGCCATGGGGGAGACCGAGGGGCTGGTGAAGCTCCTGGCGGACGCCGAGACGGGAGAGATCCTGGGGGTCCACATCGTGGGGGCGGGGGCCACGGAGCTCATCGCCGAGGCCGGCCTGGCGATGGCCCTGGAGGCCACGCCCGAGGAGATCGCGGCCACCATCCACTCCCACCCGACCCTGTCGGAGGCGGTGGGGGAGGCGGCGTTAGCCGCCCTGGGGCGCGCGATTCACATCTAACCCTTCGCGTGAGCGACCGGTCACCGTGGACTGTCTGGCAGCCGACCTTGGGCGCCTCCCCTACCCCGATGCTCTGGCGCTGATGCGGGCCCTGGGTGCGGCCCGGCAGCGGGGGGAGGTCCCTGATCTGCTCCTGACCTGCGAGCACCCGCCGGTCATTACCCTCGGGCGGGGCGCCCGCCCGGAGCACCTCCTGCTGACGCGGGACGACCTGGCCGCCCGGGGGATCGATGTCGCCGAGGTGGAGCGGGGGGGCGACATCACCTACCACGGCCCCGGCCAGCTCATGCTCTACCCCATCCTCGACCTCAGCCGGCTGGGGCGCGACCTGCACGCCTTCCTCCGGGCCCTGGAACGGGTCCTGATCGAGTCCGTGGCCGCCTTCGGGGTCGCGGCGGCGGCCCACCCCGGCCTCACGGGGGTGTGGGTGGAGGAGGCGAAGCTCGCCTCCATCGGGATCCACGTGAGCCGCTGGGTGACGTGGCACGGCGCCGCGCTGAACGTCTCGACGGACCTTGACGCCTTCTCCGCCGTTATTCCCTGCGGCCTGGCAGGAGTCCGGATGACCTCGCTCTCCGCCCTGACCGGCTGGGCCCCGCCCCTCACGGCAGTGGCGGAGGCCTGTCACGCCCCCTTCGCCCGCCACATGGCCTGCCGCCTCGTCCCCGCCGCGCCGGGGGCCCTCTCGGATCTCGCCGCCGCCATCCCCCAGGGCGCGACTGGATGAGGCGCTGGGCGATCTGGGGTGGCGGTGCCTTCGGGGTCGCCATCGTCCTGGGGCTCGCCTACCTGCACGTGCAGGGGGCCCTCTGGCCGGAGCCCCTCCGCGAGCTCGGCCGCCTGGCGACCAACCGGGAGGCCCTCCGCCGCCTGCTGGAGGAGCACAGGGCCTTCGCCCCGGTCATTTTCATTCTCGTCCAGGCCGCCCAGGTGGTGGCGGCGCCGATCCCGGGGGAGCTGACGGGCTTTTTGGGCGGGTACTTCTTCGGGGTCCTCCGGGGGTTCATCTACTCGCAGCTCGGCCTGACCCTCGGCTCCGTCGTCGCGTTCGGCCTCGGGCACTGGCTCGGACAGCCGTTTGTCCGCCGGCTGGTGAAGCCGGAGACCTACGAGCGCTTCGCCTTCCTGACCGAGACCCGGGGCGTCCTGGTCACCTTCGTCCTCTTCCTCATCCCGGGCTTCCCCAAGGACTATCTCTCCTACCTGCTGGGGGTGAGCCCGATGCGCTTCCTGCCGTTCCTCCTCGTGTGCGCGCTCGGGCGGATGCCCGGGACCTACCTCCTCTCGCTCCAGGGGGACCGGGTGGGTGGCCGGGCCTACCTGCAGGGGCTCATCATCCTGACGGCGGTCGCGGTTCTGTGCGTGGTCGCCTATCTCACCCGGGGCCACATCTTCGCCTGGGCCCGGAGCCCGGCGGGGGCGTCTCCGGAGGGGGGGCCGCCCGGCAAGCCGGCGGCCAGCCCCCGGGGGGAGGATGGACGCCGCTAAGTTCCTCCGGCAGATCCCCCTCTTCAAGGAGTGCCGGGAGGCCGACCTCGACCGCGTTGCCGCCATCTGCGAGGAGGAGGTCCACCGGGAGGGGGCGGTCGTCTTCCGGGAGGGCGAGGCGGGGGATGCCCTCTACGCGGTCCTGGAGGGGGCGGTCCGGATCAGCAAACTGATCCCGAAGGTGGGGGAGGAGGCCATGGCCTTCCTGGAGAAGGGGGGGCACTTCGGCGAGATGGCCCTGCTGGATGAGGCGCCCCGATCGGCCACCGCCATCGCCCACACCGACTGTCGCCTCCTGGTCATCCGGAAGGCCGCCTTCTTCGAGTTGCTCAAAGACGAGGCCCTGGCCCGCCAGCTCCTGCTCGTCTTCTGCCGGACCCTCTCCTACCGCCTGCGGGAGACCACGGACCGGATCGTCACCCTCTTCGCCTTCGCCCGCCAGAACTGGTAGCCGTGGCCGTCCCGCCCCCGCCCGCCGAGGACGGGTCCTGCTCGCCGCCTGCGCCATCCACGTCCTGCACGACGGCTTCCTGAACTCGCTGTACGTCCTCTTCCCCCTCATGGCAGCAGAGTTCGGCCTCTCCTACGCCCAGGTGGGTCTGATGAAGACCACCTACTCCGCGGCTCTCAGCCTCTTCCAGATCCCCGCGGGATTGCTGGCGGAGGTGGTGGGGGAGGTCCCGTTGCTCCTCGGCGGGACCGCAGCGCTCAGCGGCAGTCTCCTCCTGGTCGGCTCGGCGGCGGCCTACGCCGCCCTCCTGGCGGCGCTCGCCGTGGGGGGGACGGCCTCCGGCGTCCAGCACCCCCTCGCCTCCTCCCTGGTCACGACCGCCTACGAGGCGGGCGGGTGGCGGCGGGCGCTCGGGACCTACAACTTCTCCGGGGACCTGGGGAAGATCTTCCTCCCGGCGGCATCCGGCCTCCTGGCGGTCCGGTTCGGCTGGCGGGGGGCCCTCCTGGGATTGGCAGGGGGCGGTCTGTTCGCGGTGGCGCTGTTTTTCCTCGCGGCCCGCTCGCACCGCCCGTTTCCCAGGGGGGGCGGCGGCCGGCTTCGCGCCGCGGGGGTCCGGGGCTGGGGGGTGACCGACCGCCGCCGTTTCGCCGCCCTGGCCGCCGTCGGCATGGTGGACGATGCCACCCGGACGGCCGTCCTCACGTTCCTCCCGTTCCTCCTGGCCGGGAAGGGCCTGTCGACCGGAGAGGTGGGGGTTGCCCTCATGATCCTGTTCGCGGGGGGCGCCTTCGGCAAGTACGCCTGCGGCGCGGTCGCCGAGCGGGCCGGCGTGGCGGGCATGGTCGCCGTGACCGAGGTGCTCACGGGGGCGGGGATCCTGGGCGTCCTTTTCGTGCCGACCTCCCTCCTGCCCTTCCTGCTCCTTCCCTTCGGGGTGGTGCTGAACTGGACCTCCTCGGTCCTGTACGCTACGGTGGCGGAGCTCGCGGCCGTGGGACACCGCTCCCGGGTCTACGGCCTCTACTACACGCTCTACCTGGGGGCCGGGGCAGTGGCTCCCGTCCTGTGGGGCCTCGTGAGCGACCGGGTGGGTCTTCCGGCAACCTGGATCGCCGTTGCCGGCGTCATCCTGGGAGCGGTCGCCCTGGCGCTCCCCCTCCGGGCGCGCCGCGGCGGCGGCGAGGGCCTTGCGGGGCGCCCAGCGCGCCGCGTATGATGCCCCCGCCCGGCGGGCTGAACGGGCCGTGGTCCCGGAGGAGAGAGGGGCGGCCGCGCCGCGGGCCGTGAGTGCACGGCGGAGCCGGACCGGGCCGGGGCCCTGACAGGGGCGCGAGGGGGGAAGTGTCCGGCGAAGTTCGCGTGGGCCTGGATGTAGGCGGCACCTTCACCGACCTGGTCTGCTGGGACGGCGGGACCGGGAGGTTCACCCTCCGGAAGGTGCCCACCACGCCGGCCGACATCGCCGCCGGGATCCTCCAGGCCCTGGCCGCGACCCTGCCCCCAGGCGCGCCGGTCGCCGAGGTCGCCCACGGCACGACCGTGGCGACCAATGCCCTCCTCGAGCGCAAGGGGGCGCGGGTCGGCCTCCTCACGACGGCCGGCTTCCGGGACCTGCTCGAGCTACGGGACGGGGGCCGGCGCAGGCCACTCGGCTGGCAGGGCGCCCACGTCCCGCTCGTCCCGCGGGCGCTGCGCCGGGGGGTCCCCGAGCGCATCAGCGCGGTGGGCGCCATCCTGACGCCCCTGGACGTGGAGGCGGTGGAGCGGGAGGTCCGGACACTCCTCGAGGCAGGCGTCGAGACGGTGGCCGTGGCCTTCCTGAACGCCCATCGGAATCCCGTCCACGAGGAGGAGGCGACGGCCCGCCTCCAGAGGTGCTGGCCGACCGTCCCCGCCGTCCACGCCTCGGCCCTGACCGCCGCGACGGGCGAGTTCACGCGAACCTGCACTGCCGTCCTGAGCGCCTACCTGTACCCGCTCCTCAACCGCTACGTCCAGAGCCTCGTGGATGGCCTGGCGGGCCGGGCCGGGGGAGCGGTGTTTCGCTTCATTGACTCGGCGGCGGGGAGCCTCCCGCCCGAGGCCGCCGCGGCTCGACCCCTCCTGACCCTCTTCTCCGGGCCGGCCGGCGGCGTCACGGCGGCCTCCGCGCTGGCCCGCCTCACGGGGGCCCAGGCGCTCGTCTCCTGCGACATGGGCGGGACCTCGTTTGATGTCGCCGTCATCCGGCGCGGGGCCCCGGACCTGGCGGCCGAGCGGGATCTGGAGTTCGGTTTCCGGGTGGCGCTGGCGGCCGTTGAGGTCTCCTCCGCTGCCGCCGGTGGGGGGAGCCTGGCCTGGATCGACGAGGGGGGGCTCCTGCAGGTCGGGCCGGAGAGCGCCGGGGCGGTCCCGGGGCCCGCCTGCTTCGGTCGGGGGGGCCGCAAGCCGACCGTGACCGACGCCAACCTCCTGCTGGGGCGCCTTCCGCGCGAGACGCTCACGATGGCCGAGACGCCCCTGGACCGGGCAGCGGCCCACCGGGCCTTCGTCAGTGAGATCTGTCCCACGACCGGCGGGAGCGTGGAGGAGGCGGCGGAGGCGGTCCTCCAGGTGGCCGAGGAGAAGATGGCGGGGTTTGTCCGGCGTAATCTCGCGCTGAAGGGTCTCAACCCGCCGGAGGTGAGCCTGGTGGCCTTCGGCGGCGCCGGCCCGCTCCACGGGGCCGCCCTGGCGTCTGCCCTCGGGATCCGCCGGGTCCTGGTCCCGTATCTGGCGGCCGGGTTCTCCGCCCTCGGCTGTCTCCTCACGCCGCCGGGGCGGACGGTCCACGTCCCGTGCGGCCTCCCGCTCGCCGCCCTGACCGACGGGGCGCTGCGGGAGCGGATCCTCCAGGCCTGTCCGGAGGCGGAGACGGCCCACCGGGTCCTCCTGGTTGCGGCGCTCCGGCGGGGCCGCAACCCGGTCGAGGAGCTGGTGACCGTCCCGTTCCCGCCGGGGGCGACGGTGGCGGGTCTCGCCTCCGCCTACCGGGCGCAGGCGGCCCGCCTCCCGGGGGGGGCGGGGGATGCCCGGGACCTCATCCTCGGCTCGCTCCTGGTCCGCACCGAGGAGGCCCACGACCCTCCCGATCTAAAGCTCGGGCTCGCCGCGACGCTGGCGGCCGCCCGGGAGCGGGCGGCGGGCCAGCCGCTGCCGCCCCCTCGGGCGGTCCGGGTCGGGGGCAGGGAGTTCACCGCTCCCGTCCTGCCCGTGGAGGCGATCGGCGATGAGGTCCGCGGCCCCGCCCTCGTGGAGGTCCCCGGGGCGACGGTCCTGGTCCCGCCGGGGGTCCGCGGGGGCGTGGATCAATGGGGGACGCTGGTCCTGGAGGTTTAGTGCCGGGCCAAGTCATGCGGCCCAACCCTGACAGACGGTTCTGCCGCGGGTCCTGTCGCCGGCTGGCCCCACTCGCGGATCGACTGCAATCCTCGCCGCAATTCGTTGGCCCGGCACCCCAGTCGTCGGATGAGCACTACCTACAATTCGTTGGAGTCAGTCTAAATGGGGCATGATGCCGGGAGGCTGGCCGCCGTCCGGGAGGGGCTGACCCAGGTCCTGGACCGGATGGAGGATCTCTGGAGCCGGGCCTCCTGCTCCCGGGCCATTGCGAGGCTCCGCTGGCTATCCTGCGGCCTCTACGGCCTCCGGCAGGGGGAGATGCTGGGAAGGGGGACGGCCTCGCAGCCCTTCCTGGCCGAGGTGGCCGGCAACGCTGCCGGCGATCTCCTGCACTTCGTGGGGGGAACGGGGCGGGCCCTCGGGGCAGGGGATCTGTACCTGGGGAACGATCCCAGGGCGGGCGGGGGGGGCCTCGATGACCTCTGCTTCCTCGCGCCCGCCTTCGCCGGGGGAACGCTGGTCGGCCTCCTGGGAATGGTGGGCTCCTATCCGACGGTCTCCCGGGGCGGTGTCCGGCTCGCCCCGGAGCTGCGGCACGAGGGGACCGTCATCCCCTGGGTCAGGATCCGGGCGGCGGAGAGGCCGGTGCCGGAGCTGCTGGCGGTCCTCGGGGAGAACCTGGGGCTCGGGGAGGCGTTCGCCGGGGAGGTGGAGCTCATCGCCCGCGTCCTCGCTGCGGGAGAGGAAGGAGTCGGGTCCCTGTGCGCGCGGTACGGGACCGAGGCCTGCCTCGGGGCCTTCGATGCCCTCCGCGCCGGCTGCGAGGCCGGTCTTGCTCACCTCCTCGTCCGCCTCCCGGAGGGACCGCCGAGGGATCCGCTTCCCGTCCCCGTGGCGGCCTACCGGGAGGGCGGCCGGATCGTCCTGGATGCGAGCGGGCTTCCGCGGGCCGGGCTGGCGCCGGTGCCCCGGGCCCTCTCCCTTGCCGCGCTCCGCCTGGCGGCCAAGGAGGTGTTTCACCCCGAGGTGCCCGCCCTCCCCGGCCTCGGAGGCTGGGAGGCGGACTGGGAGATCCGCCTCCCTCCGGATTCGTTGGCCACCGTCGGCGGCGTCCCGGCCACCGTCGGCCGGTTCCTGACGGCCCAGGCGATCGCTGGCGCCGCGGTGGCGGCCTTCGCCGAGGTCTTCCCCCACCTCGCCCACGCGCCTGGGCCGCCGGCGCTGAGCCAGCTCGACCTGCAGGGGGAGCGGGATGACGGGAGCCGCTACGCGGCGCGCCTGTTCCTCGGGGGCGGTGCTGGCGCCTCGGTATGGGGGGATGGCCTTCACCACACGA
>JBOHQK010000155.1:0-9503 GCA_050732195.1 Methylomirabilales bacterium (SeqCode) | reverse complement strand
AGGCCGTGATCGCGCGCACTCTCCAGCGGGTGTTCGATGCTGGCCTGACGGCTCTCGCCCTGCTCGATCTTCGCTATGCTCTGCGCGACGGTCTCCTGTCCCGCATTTCTCCCGCGCCAGAGATGCGACCCGTGATCGTCCCGGCTCGACAGCACGAGCTTCGAGCCGATCTCTACCTCCCGGGATGCGCGGGTCCGCGGGGCGGGGTGGTTCTGGTCCCCGGCTTCACCGAGTTTGGCAAGGAGGAGCCCCGCGTCGTCTGGTTGGCGCGGCTCCTGGCCCGGATCGGATTCGCCGTCCTCGTGCCCGATTTCCTGGGGCTGCGGTCGCTCAGGGCCTTGGAGACCGACGTGCACGATACGGCGGACAGTTTCCGCTACCTCGCGTCCCTCGCCCCCCGAGTCCGACCCGACCGCGTGGGCCTCATCGGGTTCAGTTACGGTGCCGGACCGACCCTCGTTGCGGCCGCCGATCCGGCGATCGCTAGGCAGGTCTGTTTCGTCATCTCTGTTGGAGGCTATTACGACCTCGCGGACGTCATCCGCTTCCTCACGACCGGCCACTTCGAGTGGCAGGAGCATCGAGGCCACCTCCTCCCGAGCACCCATGCCCGGGGGCGGTTTCTTCTGGCCAACCTGGACCTCCTCCGGGACGAGAAGGACCGACAGATCCTGGCGGCGGCAGCCAAAAGTCTGGCCGATGGGGGCTGGGCGGAGGCCGGCGTCCCCACGGCTGAGCTCACCCCGTGGGGATCTGCCCTGCACGCCCTCCTGATGAACACTGATCCGAAGCAGGTCGGAGGCCTCATCACGCAACTGGATCCCCAGGTCCGGGACCGGATCGCGTTCCTGTCTCCCTCCCGCGTCATCGGTCGCCTCCACGCTCACCTGATCATCGTGCACGGTGTCCAGGACGACTTCATCCCGTACACGGAGAGCCTCCGGTTGGCCGCCGCCGCCCCGGCGAGAGACCGCGTGCACCTAGCTATCACGCGGCTCCTCAACCACGTGGACCCAACGGGGCTGCGCCTGAACCCGCGGACATTTCTTCGGGTCTACCTGCGCGAGCTGTGGCAGATCGCCCGGGTGGTGAACTTCGTGGTGGCCCAGCGACGCTGAAACCACGCCGGGCAGGCGAGCTGCGGGATCGCCCAGCGAGGGAAGAGAGGTCGGCACTCTGGGGGGAGTCCCATGGTGGGGGAGCGTCCGATCTTCGCCCGCGTCTACGATCTGTACATGCTGCCCCAGGAGCTCTGGGGCGTCCGGGAGCGCCGCCGCCGGGTCGTCGGTGATGCGGTCGGGACCATCCTGGAGGTGGGCGTTGGGACGGGGTTGAACTTCCCCCTGTACCGCAAGGCCCGGTGGGTGGTCGGAATCGAGCCGGACCCGCATATGCTCCGGCGGTCGCGCTCGCGGGCCGCTCGCGCCTGGATCCCCATCCGTCTGGTCCGCAGCGGGGGCGAGGCCCTCCCGTTCCGGGACGCCGCCTTCGATACCGTAGTCTCCACCCTGGTCTTCGCCACGATCCCCGATCCCGCGGCGGCTGCCCGGGAGGTCCGTCGCGTCCTGAAGCCCGACGGCCGGCTCCACTTCTTCGAACACTTTCGATCCCGGCAACTGCTCCTCGCCCGCCTCCAGGATGCGGTAACCCCGATGTGGAAGCGGTTCCTCGGGGGGTGCGAGCCGAACCGGGACGTCCTCGGGATTTTCCGGGAGGCGGGGTTCGAGATCCTGGAGAGCACCAAGTTCCGCGGGACGTTCCTGCTGCACGGGATCGCCAGGCCGGTGTAAGGTCAGCCGGGACGGAGGCCGGCCGGGCGTGTCCCGGGCGAGGGGCCTGGCCGGTACAGCATGTGGGAGTTGAGGCAGCGTGCGCGTCCTGGTGACGGGGGGGACCGGGTTCATCGGGAGCCACTTGGTGGAGGCTCTGGTGGCACGGGGCCACCAGGTGCGTTGTCTTGTGAGGGATACCCGGCGCTTGGGCTGGCTCGCGGGGCTGTCGTCGGTGGCCGTCGCCGCAGGGGAGATGGGCGACCTGGGCTCCCTGCGGGAGTGCGTTCACGGGGTGGACCAGCTCTACCACCTGGCCGGGCTGACGAAGGCCCGTACCTCCCGGGAGTTCCTGCGGGTCAACAGCGAGGGGACCAGGCTCCTGGTCCGCGCGTGCCTGGAGACGGAGATGCCACCCCGGCGCCTCGTCCACCTGAGTACCCTGGCGGCTGTTGGCCCTATGCCGGCCCGCACGGCCTGCACCGAAGACATTCCGCCCCGCCCCGTCTCTCCCTACGGGTGGAGCAAGTTATACGGCGAGTTGGCTGTCCTCACAGCGCGGGACCGGATGCGCGTCATCGTTCTGCGCCCGCCAGTGGTGTATGGCCCCCGGGACCGCGGCGTCTGGACGTTCGCCCGGTGGGTGGCGCGGGGCATCCTGCCCATGCCCAGCGGGCCGCCGCGGACCCTCAGCCTCTGCTATATCCAGGACCTGGTCGCCGCCCTCCTCGCGGCGGGCGAGGCGGATGTGCCCTCGGGCGAGGTCTTCCAGGTGGCGGGAGAGGGCGCCTTCACCTGGGAGGACGTGGGCGGCGCCTTCGGCGAGGCGGTGGGAGTTCGGCCGAGGGTGCTGCGGGTTCCCGTGCCGCTCATGCTGGCCCTTGCCGCCACGACGGAGGCCTGGGGCTGGGCCACCGGACGGCCGCCCTGTTTCTCCCGGGGGAAGGTCCGGGAGGCCGCGGGGCACTGGCTCTGTGACACCAGCAAGGCCAAGAGGCAGCTGGGGGTCGTCCCGCGCGTCGGCTTGAGGGAGGGGGTGGCGCTCACCGTGAAGTGGTACCGGGACGCTGGCTGGCTCTAACTCGGGGAGGGGGGCGGATGGAGCTCTTTGAGAAGTGTCGGCGGTTCACGGCCGCCCGACGTCTGATGGCGGCCGGCTGGTACATGTACTTCGAGCCCATCATATCGGCGCAGGAGCCCGAGATCATCGTTGGGCAGCGACGGATGATCATGATCGGGTCCAACAACTACCTCGGCCTGACGACCCATCCCAAAGTCCAGGAGGCCGCGTGCCAGGCGATCGTGCGATATGGCACCGGCTGCGGTGGGTCCCGGTTCCTGAGCGGGAACCTGGAGCTCCACGAGGACGTGGAGCGAAAGCTGGCCCAGTTCAAGCGGAAGGAGGCTGCCCTGCTGTTCTCCACCGGATTCCAGGCGAATCTGGGGATCCTCTCGGCGCTGGGCGGCAAGGGGGATGTCCTGATCACAGACCGCCTGGACCACGCCAGCATCGTGGACGGCTGCCGCCTCGCCTTCAGCGAGACCCGGAGGTTTCGCCACAACGACATGGCCGACCTGGAGCGGGCCCTGATCGAGGCGGGCGGGCGGGGGAAGCTCGTGGTGGTGGATGGCGTCTTCAGCATGGAGGGGGATATCGCCAACCTGCCCGAGATCGTCCGCCTCACCCGGAAGCACGGGGGCCGGGTCATGGTGGACGACGCCCACGCCACCGGCGTCCTGGGCAAGGAGGGCGGCGGCACCGCGGAACACTTCGGTCTGGAGGATGAGGTGGACCTGATCATGGGTACCTGCAGCAAGGCCCTGGCCTCTGTCGGGGGCTTCGTGGCCGGCCGGGCCGACGTCATCCACTACCTGCGGCACCAGGCCCGCTCCCTTATGTTCAGCGCCAGCCTCCCCGCGCCCTGCGTGGCCACCATCGGCGCCGCCCTGGACGTCATCGAGGCCGAGCCGGAGCGGCGGGAGTGGCTCTGGGAGAACGCGCGGCGGATGAAGACAGAATTGACCGCCCTCGGCTTCGACACCGGCCTCAGCGAGACCCCCATCATCCCAGTAATCCTGGGCGAGGACCGGCTCACCTTTGAGTTCGCGAAGTCTCTCCGGCAGGAGGGGATCTTCGCCAACCCCGCCGTGGCTCCCGCGGTGCCCAAGGGGCGTGCCCTCATCCGGACGAGTTACATGGCCACCCATACCCCAGAGCAGCTGGACCGGGTCCTGACGGCCTTCCGTAAGGTCGGCAGGCAGTTGGGCCTCATCTAGGCTCGGGCGGCGCCGGGAGGATGTCTTCGTCGCGGAGGCCTCCGGCTCGGCCCTGATCCCTCAGCCCCTACTCCTGAGCTCGGAGGAGCTCGTGGGCGCACTCTCCGTTGAGGCGGTCGAGGATCGGCGCGGACTCCGGGCATTCATACGCTTCCCCGAGACCCTGTACCGGGCCGACCCGCGCTGGGTGGCCCCGCTCCGGCGCGATGAGCGGGCTCGTCTCTCGGCCTCGAACCCCTTCTTCGCCCACGCCGAGGCCCGGCTATTCGTGGCCCGGCAGGGGGGAGAGATCGTGGGCAGGGTGGCCGCCATCATCGAGCGCAGGCACCTGGAGCGATGGCGGGACGGGGCCGCGTTTTTTGGGTTCTTCGAGGCGGTGGGCGACGATGCTGTGGTGGCATCACTTTTCGAGGCGGCGCGAGGCTGGCTGCGGCGTCGGGGGCTGGCGGTCATCCGGGGGCCAGTCAGTCCCTCGACTCATGACGAGTGCGGCCTCCTCGCCGAGGGCTTCGAACATCCCCCGCGTGTCCTGATGCCATACAACCCCCCCTATTATCCCGCGCTCCTGGAACGGGTCGGTCTCCGGCCGGTCCGTGAGCTGCTGAGCTACGAGGTGGAAACGCCGCCCGTTCTCCCGGAGCGGGTGAGCACGGTGGCCCGGGCGGCAGAGGGGAGGGGGGTGCGTATCCGATCCCTGGACCCGGGCCGCCTGGCGGCCGAGGCAGAGGCTTTCCGGACCATCTACAACGGTGCCTGGTCCGCAAACTGGGGCTTTGTTCCCATGAGCGAGAGAGAGGCAGCCTGCATGGCCCTCCGCCTCCGACCAGTCCTGGTCCCGGAGCTAGCCCTCTTCGCCGAGTGGGATTCCCGTCCCGTGGGGTTCATCCTCTGCTTGCCGGACTTCAACCCAGCGCTCCGCCTTCTGAAGGGTCGCCTGACACCTTGGGGCTTCCTCCGCTTCTTGCGGCGGCGGCGGAGGGTTGACGAGCTGCGAGTGCTGGCCTTGGGGGTGCTCCCCGAGTACCGACGGCGGGGTGTCGAGGCCCTGCTGTTGCGGGAGGCCTTCGGGGCGATGCGGCACCTGGGGTACCGCCGGGCCGAGCTCGGGTGGATCCTCGAGGAGAACGTCGTGACGCGCCGGTTAGCGGAACGGTGGGGCGCGAAAGTGGTCAAGCGCTACCGAATATATGAGGGCCCCCTCTGAAGCCAGGTGGACACCCCGGGGCTGGTCCTCCCCTCCGGCCTTCCTGGCGCCGGGGTGTCTGGCTGCGGACCGTCGCTGCGCCCCATTCGGATTTGGTTATTCGGCCTTGAGACTTTCGTGACGGAGGAGCCGGGGCGCCAGGAAGACGCAGAGGGCGGCCAAGATCGCTCCCGCCAAGATGTCGACCGCGTAATGGTACCGCAGATAGAGGGTGGAGAGGACCATGAGGGCGACCGCGGGGAGGGCGTAGCGGGCCAGGCGGGGAGTAAACCGGAACGCATAGTGGAGGCCGATGAGGGCGGCGGAGGTGTGCCCGCTAGGGAAGGCGTCGCGCTTGATGCCCTCCAAGGCGTTCAGGAGGTCCCGGATCGGCTCGGCCACCAGGAGGCCGGTGAGTTCCGTGCGGTACAGGGAGGCCAGGGCGAAGCGGGGGCCAAGGGCCGGGACCGCCATGTACCCGATGAAGGCGAGGTAGTGCGAGAGGAGGAGGGCCACCATGCAGAGAGCGAACGCCTGCTCCTGGCTGCCCCTCCACCGGAGATTGCTGGCGGAGCGAGGCCGCGGGCGGTGCAGGATCCCGAGCAGAAGTAAGGGGAGAACGTAATACACGAGATACGCGAGCTGAAGAACCTCGGTGAGCCAGGGGGTGCTGAGGCGCTCTAACCAGAGGCTCGGGTCCCCGCCCAGTAGGGCGCCGTCGATTCGGATCAAGACACCATCCCGATCCGCGGGGTTCAGCTCCGGGATGAAGTGCAATGAGTCGTAGATCCCCACGACCGGGACGACCGGGAAGAACGCGGAGAGAAACGCGGGGAGGCTGCTCCCCCTGGCCGTGACCACCACCACCTGCAACACCAGGAGGCCGATGTACCTCGCGAGCAACCAGCGCCAGTCGGTGAGACGCTCCCGGTACGCCAGCGCCATGAAGATGAGCCCGAGCAGGAAGACGGCCGAGATTAGGTCCGGGGTTTTGCCGTGTCGGAGCCTCACCATGGGGCGAAGGATAGGGCAATCGCCCCGGGATAGCAAACGGAGCGGGAAGTAAACCCGGGCTGTTCGGCCTCGTGGCACCCGGCGGGAACATCCTGGGACTGCTCCCGTTCAATCTCTAGGACAACCTGCTGCATCTGGTGATTGCCATTCTCGGCCTCTATCTCGGATTTGCGGGAACGTAGTCCACGGGGCAGGGCTGACGATCCATTCATCAAGAATCCGCTGCGCGTTTTCCGCCAGCGGTCTTCTCTGCGCAAGAGGGCATGGCGAATGGCCCCGGATGCGGAAGTTGGCGCGGAAGCCGGTGCGAAAACCGTCGCCATCCGTGGGGCAAAGCTCATCCGGATCAGCCTGGGGGGCCCGTCGATAAACATGCAAGGGTCGTCCGCCCGGGGACCCGCCCGCTCAAGGGCAAGGCCGGGACCTGTGGTACTGTACGGGCCTAGGGTTTCTGGATCTGGACTCCAACATGCTCGGTATCCTGCAGGCGCTCATGAACTGGCACGGAGGCAAAGGCAAGCCGCGGGTCAAGTAACCTCACTCCATACACAGTGAGAGGGACAGCATGTGCGCACCCCGTTGGGCAGGCAGGTGCGTGTGCCTGGCGCTGTTTCTTCTGGCCCCAGCCGGAAGGATGTGGGCCGACCTGATCGTGGTAGCGAATGAACACGCCGGAACGCTGTCAATATTGGATCACAAAGCGGGTAAACCCATCGGCACGCTCCAGGTAGGGGGTGATCCACACAATCTGGCCGTGACCACAGATGGGCGCCGGCTCGTGGTCACACATCCTTCCGCCGGGATGGTGACGGTTGTGGATCCCCGCCTCCCGGCGGTGGTGAAGCGTCTGGAGGTGCCGGGGAGCCCCCACGGCGTGGCGGTGAGTCCAGACGGCCGCTGGGCCTTTGTGGGGGCGGAACAGGCCCGGAGAGTCCATGTGCTGGACCTCCAGCGGATGGAACCCGCCCGGGCCTTCGACGTTGAGCCTGCGCCCCATAACCTGGTCGTCACCCCGGCTGGCCAGGCGTGGATGACGGCCCTGGGGGGACAATTCCTCTGGCTGGTGGATCTCGCGGACGGAAAGTTGGTGTCCCGCCTCAAGACTGCAGCCAAGCCCCACGATCTTGCTCTGACACGTCGGGGAGGGGCCCTGTGGGTCGCGAACTGGGGGAGCGGGGACGTGTTTGTCATTCAGGGCGGGGCGCCCCGAGTGGAGACGGTGCAGATCTCCGGTCGGCAGCCGCACCATGTGGCCATCACGCCGGACGAGCGGGAGGTCTGGATCACGAATCATGGGTCGGAGGACATCAGTGTCATTGGCGCCGCGGCCCGGCGCGAACTGACGCGAATCCGCGTCGGAGATGCCCCGCATCACGTGGCCTTTTCGCAGGATGGGCGCTGGGCATACGTCGCCAACAGCGGGTCGAATGATGTCTCGATCGTGGATGTGGCGGCCCGGCGCGAGGTGGGTCGGCTTCCCGCGGGCGCCCATCCCCACGGGATCGTCGCGATTCCCGACATGCCTTGAAGGGTCCCAGCCCGGTAGTCGCGCGGCAACCAGCCAGGGAGACGGGGTGAGCAACGACCGGTTTCATCCACATGATGGGGCCATCCGGGTCGTGCGCGCGGGTCTTTTGCCGCACCTTCGCCCCTCGACGGCGCAGAAGGTGACCTGCGAGAACGCGGAGCGGAGGTGAGCCCATGGAGGACCTGCGGTACCCGATCGGACCGTTTGCGGGGGAAGCCGACGTGACGGAGGAGAAGCGGCGCCGGTGGACCGAGGAGCTCGCGAGCACCCCTGACCGCCTTCGCGCGGCGGTGAACGGATTGTCGGCGGAGCAGCTCGACACCCCCTATCGTCCTGGAGGCTGGACGGTCCGGCAGGTCGTGCACCATCTGCCGGACAGCCATCTCAATGCGTATGTGCGGTTCAAGCTGGGCCTCACGGAGCGCGAGCCCACCATCAAGCCGTACGACGAGGCTGCGTGGGCAGAACTGGCCGACGGGCGGGCGGCCCCCGTCGAGGTCTCGCTCACGCTCCTCGAATCCCTCCATCACCGCTGGATACTGCTGCTCCGGTCCCTGACGCCAGCGGATTTCGCCCGCGCGTTCCGGCACCCGGAATTGGGTCGGGTGACGCTCGACACCTACCTTCAGATGTATGCCTGGCACGGGCGGCACCATGTCGCGCACATCACGTCGCTGCGCGAGCGGATGGGCTGGAGATAACGGGGCCGGGCGGTTTTCCCCGAAGCCTGCGGCGCCGGTCGCCCGACCCCGCTCCGGTCCTCGCGAAACACCTGTTCGAGAAGAAGTGGCCGCAACGGAGGCGAAGGAGAGAGAGGAGCGATCGTGGCGGGTGCCGGGAGACGGGAGCGCGGGGTGGCGAGACGTCTGGTTCGGCGGGACCGGCCGCGACTCCCCGCCGCGGTGACCTTCCGACTCCTCCTCGCGGTCCTCCTCGTCCCCGCCGCTCTATCCGCGGCGCCGGTGAAGTCCCCCTATCCGATGGAGGTCGTCGCCGAGGGGCTGCGGGAGCCCCGCGGCCTTCTCTTCCTCCCCGACGGCAGCCTCCTTGTCGCCGAACAGGCCGGGAACACCATTGCACGAGTCGCCCCTGAGGGGACCGCCACCCGCATCGCGTCCGGCCTGAGCTGGCCGCACGACATCGCACGGGACGCCGCGGGCGCCCTCTACGTGGCCGACACCGGCAAGGGGCGGGTCGCCCTGGTCTCGCCGGACGGCGCGGTGGACACCTATGTGGCGGGCCTTACCGCTCCCGTGGACCTGGGCTTCGATCTGGCCGGGCGCCTGATCATCTGCGAGTACACCCGCGGGCCACTCAAGGTCGCCGAGGGGCCGGGGGGGGCGAGGCCGTTCGGTCCGGTACTGGAGGGGGGACACGGGCTGCTGTTCGAGCCGGGCGGAGGGATTCTGGTCGTGGAGAACCTGGGGGAGCGGATCTCGCGCCTGGCTGCGGACGAGCAGCTTCAGCCCGTCTGGACCGGGATCAAAGGGGTGGGCCTCGCCCGCGGACCCTCGGGAGACGTGTACGTCGCGGAGCCGGCGGCCGGGCGGGTGTGGCGCCTGAAGGCGGGCGGGGTCGAGGTGGTGGTGGCCGAGGGACTGGATGGACCGCGGGACCCGGCCTTCGACGCGGTTGGCCGCCTCTATGTGGCCGAGACGGGCGCGGGCCGGGTGGTCCGGTTCGCGGGTTCCTTCTAACGCGCGGCCCAAGGGGGGCAATGGAGCACCCGGGC
>JBOHQK010000154.1:0-10232 GCA_050732195.1 Methylomirabilales bacterium (SeqCode) | reverse complement strand
ATGCTCAGGTCGGGGTCGAGTAGACCGTCACGGTCGGGTGGGACATGGCTCCTCCTCTCCCGGGGTATCCGGCCCCTACCTGGCCTCGTCTCCGGGAAGTGGCCCAGCACCCTCGATTCCCATCCAGGCCATCCCCGCCTCCATCATCCGCTGCACAGTCCCGCCACCCATCCTCTCGCAAGGCGCCATCCCCATCATTCGGGGTCGCCTCCTCTACACAGATGCGGCGGCCGGGACCCGCCGCCGCAGCCAGAAGCCGCCGAGCCCCCCGGTGAAGGCGCCCGCCGTCAGACCCGCCAGGAGACTGCCGATGAAGGCCGCGGGAAGGGCCCAGCAGACGGCCAGGGCATAGGGGGTCAGAATGAGAACGAAGAGCGCTGCCGTCCACCCGCCTTCGACCAGCGGGCGGCGGCCGTTCAGCCTCGCCGTAAGGATGGCCATCGGGAGGACCGGCAGCGCGGCGTACAGGATCCCCACGAGGAAGGCACCGGCCGCATCGGAGAGGCCGCTCGCGAGGGGAAGGCCCTCCAGCGCCTCCCGGCAGAGGCGGGCCGCCGCCTCATACGGGACGAGGGTGGATAGCCCGACGGAGAGGAGAACTGCCGCCAGGGCGGCGATCGGGACGCGGAGGGGCTGGAGGAGGCGCCAGGCCCGGAGGGGCAGGGCCTCCCCGGTCGTCCGAGCGAGGACCCTGGCCTCGAGATAGGGGGCGGGACGGAGCGCGTGCAACGCCCCCAGAGTTCCCCAAGTCTCCCGGAACACCCCCAGCTCCGCCCGGCAGGAGGCGCACCCGGCCAGGTGGGCGTCCAGTTGGACCCGGATTTCGGGGCCGAGCTCCTCGGCCAGGTGCGCTGTCATCTCCGCCCGGACATCCACGCACCGCACCGTTTGACCTCCATGACAGGCTCTACTGAGGAAAACGCGCGGGGAGGGGAAAGGTTACAGATTTTCTTGGCGGAGCCGCTTGCGGAGGGTCAGCAAGGCCCGATGCGCCCGGACCTTGACGGCCCCCTCCGTGCTCCCCAGGATCTCCGCGATCTCCCCGTACCGCAGGCCCTCGAGCCTGCTCAGGAGAATGACAGCCCGGTCCTCCTCCGGCAGCTCGAGGAGAGCCGCTCGCAGGGCCGTCGTGGCATCCCGGCAGGCGAGAACACCAAGGGGATCGGGGGCCGGGTCGGGCAGCCTCTCGGGATCTTCCCCGACCGGGGACCCTTCCCCCAACTGGGACGTGGACCCGCGGAGGCTGCGCCGGCGGCGGAGGTGATCCAGGGCCAGGTTGCGGGCGATGGCAAAGAGCCAGGTGCGGAAGGCGCCGCGGGGCTCGTAGGAGGCGCGCTGGCGGAAGACCCGGAGGAAGGTCTCCTGGAGGAGATCCTCGGCGAGAGCGAGGTCCCCCACGTAGGGGACCAGGAAGGCGAGGAGGCGCCGCTCGTACCGGCGATACAGGAGGGGAAAGGCGGTCTCATCGCCCGCCTGGACCGCCCGCATCAGTTCTTCGTCGGTCGCTCCCACCATCGCAGCCTCCAGGCTACCGGTCCGGGGGACCCAATGCAACCGGAGGGGAGCGGGCGCACCGGCATCTCCCGGAGGCCACAACGTCCCGGGGAGGCCCCTCGCGCAGGGTGCGCCGGCGCTTCGCACTCCCGGGCTGCCGGTCGCGGGGGAAGGGTGGGGACTCTGAAGCCGATCGTCCCGGAGGCAGCTAGTGTGACCCCAACGAATTGTCCCTCATGCTCCCCCGAGGGCTGGGGCGCCGGGCCAAATGACGAGCATCACGAGGCCCGAGGGAGGAGGCGGCCGGAGGCGTACGCCCTGGTACGTTGAGGACCGCCGCGGGCACCACCCGAAAGGTGGTCGGAGAACGACGTGAGGCGACGTCGGTTGGCCCGGCACTAGGGGGCACTCCGGCGGGCCACCCCGGTCGCGGCCAGAAAGGCCAGGAGAGCAAAGAGGACCGTGACCACCAGCGAGGCGGCCAGCGGAGGCACCGGTCCCGCCGCCGCCGCGTTGCCGAGGTAGAGTGTCCGGCGCAGCGCTGCCACGCTGTAGGTGAGGGGATCCAGCCGCATCACCCACGCCAGCCACGGGGGGACGCCGGCTGCGGGGAAGAAGGCACCCGAGAGGAGCCACAGGGGAATCAGAATCAGGTTCATGATCGCATGGAACCCCTGCGTGGAATCCATGCGCCAGGCAATCACCAGCCCGAGACTGGTCAAGCCAAAGCCCATGAAGAAGATCACCCCTACCACCGCAAGCACCGAGGGGATGCTCAGGGGGATCCCGAGGAGGGGCGCGAGGAGGAGCAGGAGCAGGCCCTGCCCCAGGGCGAGCGTGGTGCCGCCGAGGGCCTGGCCCAGCACGATGCTCGCGCGGGGGACGGGCGCCACGAGCACCCCCTGCAGGAACCCGTGCTGGCGGTCCTCCACCGTGGAGATGGTCGCGAAGATGGCGGTGAAGAGAACAACCAGAGCGATGGTGCCGGGGTAGAAGTACTCGAGGTAGCCGGTCCCCGGCGGGGCCCCGGAGGGCTGGAACGAGGGCCCCAGCCCCCCGCCGAGCAGGAGCCAGAAGAGGACGGGTTGGGCGAGCGCGCCCACCACGCGGCTCCGCTGGCGGCAGAATCGCACCACCTCCCGCCACCAGAGCGTCACCACCGGGAGGAACGCCCGCCTCACGCCGCTTCCCCCCCGGCCGCCTCGTCGCCCCAGAAGCGATGGCCCGTCAGGTGGATGAAGACGTCCTCGAGGGTCGGCTTGCCGAAGGTCACCCCCTGGATCTCCCCGGAGAAGGCCTCCACCAGTTCGCGCGCGAACTCGTGTCCCCGGGGCCGTTCCAACCGCAAC
Source organism: Methylomirabilales bacterium (SeqCode) (assembly GCA_050732195.1). Taxonomy (GTDB): domain Bacteria; phylum Methylomirabilota; class Methylomirabilia; order Methylomirabilales; family JACPAU01; genus JACPAU01. The sequence goes on along the minus strand of JBOHQK010000154.1, from coordinate 7,389 downwards.
GTCCCCTCCACGAGAGCGGGCTCCGCCCCGAACCGATCTCGGATCTTCCTCCGCAGCCCCTCGGGGTCCTTCGCGCGGACCACCAGCACGTCGCCGCCGATCCGCCCCTTCAACTCCTCCGGGGTGCCCGTGGCCACCAGCCTGCCCCGCTGGAGGATGCCGACCCGGTCGCACCGCTCGGCCTCCTCGATGAAGTGCGTGGTCAGCAGGACCGTCACCCCGTCCTCCGCCCGGAGCTGGTGGAGGTACGCCATGAAATCCCGGCGCGCGCCCGGGTCCAGGCCCGTGCTGGGCTCGTCGAGGAGCAGGAGGTCGGGCCGGTGCAGCAGCCCCTTGGCGAGCTCCGTCCGCCGCTGCAGGCCCCCGGAGAGGGTTTCCACCAGGTCGGCCGCCCGGTCGGCCAGCCCCAGCCGGGCGAGCATGCCCTGCGCCTGATTTCGGAGCGCGCCCCCGTGCAAGCCGTAGAGGTGCCCGTGGTGGCGGAGGTTCTCGGCCACCGTGAGCTTCGGGTCGAGGCTCGCGCGCTGGAAGACCACCCCCAGGTGCATCCGGACCGCGCGCGCGTCGTGGGCCAGATCCCGGCCTAATACCCGCACGGTTCCCCCGGTCGCCGGCATGAGGGTGGAGAGGATCTTGAAGAGGGTGGTCTTGCCCCCGCCGTTCGGCCCGAGGAAGCCAAAGATCTCCCCGCGGGAGACGCGGAAGCTCACCCCCGCCAGTGCCTGGCGAGACCCGTAGAGGTGCCGGAGGTCCTCGACCTCGACGGCAGGAGGCGTTCCGGTCCCTGGCGCATCTCCGCTCATGACCCGCGCCCGACCCCGCGAGGGGGAGGCTCGTCGGCAGGATTGACAATGTAGTCGAGGCTCATCCACAGGCTCCGCGAGTGCCGGAAGAAGCCCAGCGGAAAGGCGATGGCAAAGGCACCCCAGAGGAGGAGCTGCTGGGCGAGGGAGATGTCGGTGAATCGCTCGAGAGCGAAAAATCCCGCGACGAGGAGCAGCGCGGTGGCGCCGTAGTTGACGTAGATCGCCCCCACGAAATACCCCTGCTCCCGCTCAAAGACGAGGCCACAGATGAGGCACTCCGGGTGCATGGTGAAGGGCCCGCGGAACAGGGGCCCGGCCCCGCACCGCGGGCAGCGCAGGCGCACCCCCCTGCCGAGGATCCGCCCGACCCGCCGCACATCAATCATCTTACCTTAGAGGCGCGGCGAGAGGTGGTACAGCATCCAGTAGACGACGACCCCCGTGACCGAGACGTACAGCCACAGGGGCAGGGTCCAGCGGGCAACCCGGACGTGTTTGCTGAAGCGCCCCCGCAAGGCCCGGGAGAGGGTCACCAAGGCCAATGGCACGATCGTCGCGGCCAGGATGGTGTGAGAGATGAGGATCGTGAAGTAGGCCGCGCGGATCCAGCCCCGTCCCCCGAAGGGCACCGAGCCGACGTGGTAGTGGTACGTCAGGTAGGAGATCAGGAACAGGGTGGAGGTCAGGAAGGCCGACCCCATGCAGAGCTTGTGGGCTGTCACCCTTCGCCGGCGGATGCAGAGGTATCCCGAGGCGAGCAGGAGAGCGCTGATCCCGTTCAGGGCCGCGTTGAAGGCGGGCAGGTCCGTGAGGGAGACCCCGGTCATGGTTCCCGGAGCAGGGCTTGGACGTGCTGGGAGAGTCGCCGGAGGCTCTCCCCATCGGCACTGTCGTAGTAGCCCCGGATGCGGGAGACGCGGTCCACCAGGACGAACCGGGAGCTGTGCGTCACCAGTTGGACGGCGTGCCCGGGATGGGCCAGGGCCGGCGCCGGCTCGAAGGCCCAGCGCAACAGACCGGGGAGGATCCAGGCCCCCACGCGCCCCGGGGCCTCCCGGTCGGGCGAGCGGGGGGGCGGGAACGCTTCGTCCAGCGGGCTCTCCCCCACCTCCCCGGCCTCGACCACGCCCAACCGGAAGGCCCCCCGGGCGAGACCGTAGATCGCCGCCCTCTCACCGGTCAGGAAGAGCCATCGGCCGGGGATGGCGCCGAACCGGTCCGCGTACCGGGAGAGGACCTCAGGGGTATCCTGCTCCGGATCCACCGTGATCGAGACCAGCCGGACATCCCCTTCCGCCGCGAACTCGGCCTGGAGCCGCGCCATCTGGCCGCTCTGCAGGGGACACGTGTCGGGACAGTGGGTGTAGATGAAGTTGGCGATCCAGACCTTCCCCCGGAGATCCGACCCCCCTACCTGCCGCCCGCTTCGCTCCGTCAGGGAGAAGTCGGGCACCGAGCCGTAGACGGGCAGGCGCGGAGGGACGTCCTCCCCCGGCGTCCGGCCGGCCAGAGCCCCGCGGAGGAGAGACCAGGTGCCGGCGGCCACCACCCCCACCAGCACGAGGACGAGCGTGCTCCAGAGGAGCCTCTGGAGCGTGAGGTCCCACGGCCGGACGATCCCATCCTGCGGTTTCACCGTGCGCCCCGTGGTCCTGCGAAGACGCCGCCCGCCCCCAGGGCCTGGAGGAGGATTACTGCTGCGAGGTCGCGGGGGGGGGAGGGGATGCGGCGGATTGGTGCGGGACGGCGGAATGATCGGGCAGCAGCGCGAACACCAGGAGGACGCAGAGGAGGAGCGGCGTCACGGCAATCAGGGCCAGCGTCCGCCGCTCGAATTTCAAGTGCATAAAGTACATCGCGACCAGCGCAGCCTTGGAGACGGCCAAGCCGACCAGCAGGATCCCGAGGAGCAGTCTCGGCAACCCGAGATAGATGACCCCGATCTCCCCGATCGTAAGGGCAAAGAGCCACCAGAAGACTCCCATGTAGTTTGGTTCCGCGTGGGCAGTTGCCATCGCTCTCCCCGCTAGTGCCGGGCCAACTCACTCCGCCTCACGTTGTTCTCCGATCACCCTTCGGGTCGCGCCCGCGGCGCTCCGGAGCGGACCAGGGCGGCCGTGTGCGCATCAGAGCAGGTAGACGAAGGTGAAGATCAGGATCCAGACCAGGTCCACGAAGTGCCAGTAGAGCCCGACGATCTCGACCGCCTCCCAGCGGTCGCGGGAGTACCTCCCTCGCACCCCCTGGGTCACGATGCAGGAGAGGTAGATGACCCCCCCGGTCACGTGCATACCGTGGAAGCCCGTCAGGACGAAGAAGGTCGTGCCGAAGAGATGCCGCGTAAAGGTGAGCCCCTTCTCCGGCAAGACCTCCCCGATCAGGTGGGTCCACTCGTAGGCCTGGAGCCCCAGGAAGATCAGGCCTCCCAGGATCGTCAGGAGGAGGAAATTCCGCAGGCCCCGCCGGTCGCCCTTCTTGATGGCGGCCAGCGCCTTCACCATCGTGACGCTGCTGCAGATGAGCAGGAAGGTCATCACGGCCGTCAGCCAGATCCCCAGGACAGTTGACGGGACCGGCCAGTCCGCGCTACCGAACCGGAGGGCGCCGTACCCGGCGAGGAGCCCCCCGAACGACATCGCGTCCCCGGCCAGGAAGATCCACATCCCCAACTTGCCCCAACTTTCGGGCGTGAGCGGGGACTCGGCAGGCTCAACCGCGGGATGGACCGCAGCCACCTGGCTCACTCTCCCCTCCCCTGCTGGGTCCACGCGAGACCCTGGACGGAGGTCTCCTTCCGGCGGCGGCCGCGCCGGTGCGCGTACCACAGCCACCCGCCGATGGACGCTGCGACGGCGAAGGGCATCGCCATCAGGAAGAGCACGCCCCAGTAGAAGCCTCGGGCCAGCGCGTCGTGCTCCGGCGACCCGGACCCGATCCAACAGACCCCGCACGCTTGGGCTGCTACCGGGACGAGCCCCGCCCCGGCCGCACTGCCCCAGGCGACGAGCGCCGCGCGGGTCGGCATGCGCATCGGACCCTCACCCCGTGCCCGTCCCCCTCCCCGGGCCAGCGGCCGCCGGCCCCCTCAGGTCAGGTAGACGAGCGCAAAGAGGATGGGCCAGAGGCCCACCACGAAGTACCAGTACATCCCGCACAGATCCACGGCGACGTGGCGGGCGGCCGAGAAGCGGTTCCGCGTCGCCCCGACGAGCATCACGGCCAGCCAGAGGAGCGCGCCCAGCACGTGCAGGCCGTGGGTCCCGATCAGCGTGTAGAAGGTGGCCCCGTAGATGCCGGTGGAGAGCGTGAGGCCAAAGTGGACCAGCCGCGCCCACTCCACCCCCTGCACCCCGAGGAAGACCGCGCCCAGGAGCCCCGTGGCCAGCAGCCCGCCGGCGAGCCCCTGCCGGCTCCCCGCCCGGATCGCCCGCCGGGCCCGGTACATGGTGTAGGCGCTGAGCAGGAGGATGACCGTGTTGACCCCCGTCACCGCCACGGGCAGCCGCGGCTGGCCGGCCGGGGGCCAGGTCACGCTCCCGAGGCGGAAGACCAGGAAGGCGCCGATCAGGCCGGCGAAGAACATCGCCTCCGCCCCCAGGAAGACCAGCATGGCCAGCCGGGCGTTGCTGACGGCCGGCCCGGCGGGCGGCCAGGGGTCGGACGGGGGCGGATCCTCGCCGAAGTCCGGGGGAACGCCGGGGGGGACCGTGATGAAGTGTTCTTCGAGATCCAGAACGGGAGCCGCCGTATCCCCTCTTGCCATCTCCTCACCCTCCGGGAGGACCGGATCCGTCTGGTGGATCCTCCTACCGGATGAGGACGAACACCACCGAACCCACGTACAGGGCCAGCAGGACCCCGAGGAGGATCATCCCCAGGCGTCGGTTTCTCTGTCCCACATCCAGGCGCCGGAAGCTCTCCGCCATGGCTAGTAGTGGACCTTGTCGAACGCCATCACCACGAGGAGCGCAGGCAGGTAGACCAGGGAGGCGCACAGGAGGCGCCGCGCGGCCGCCGCAGAGCGGGAGACCGCGAGCCCGATCCCGCACCCCAGGAACCCGACTCCGAGCGCGAGGGCCGCGACAAAATAGATTGATCCGGCCAGGCCGCTGAGCGTCGGCAGGAGACTCACGGCCAGGAGCGCCAGGCAGTGGGACACGACCTGGCGGCCGGTGCTCCGCCCGTCCGGCTCCAGGACCGGCAGGAGCCGGAGGCCCGCCCGGGCGTAATCTTCCCGGTAGAGGCGGGCGATCGCCAGCGAGTGGGGAATCTGCCAGAGGAACAGGATCGCGAAGAGCACCCAGGCCCCGAGGCCCAGCTCCCCCCGGGCCGCCGCCCAGCCGATCACCGGGGGCAGCGCGCCCGGCACCGCCCCCACCACGCTGCAAAGCGAGGTCTTCCGCTTGAGGGGCGTGTAGAGGAAGAGGTAGCTGCTCACGATCCCCGCCGCCACGAGGCCGCTCAGCGCGTTCACCGCGAACGTGAGGAGGAGCAGCCCGGCCGAGGTGATCGCCGCCCCAAACGCCAGCGCCTCGAGGGGCTGGAGCCGCCCGTCGGGGAGCGGCCGGAGCCGCGTCCGCTCCATCCGGGCGTCCACCTCCCGCTCCAGGAACTGGTTCAGCGCAATCGTCCCGCCCGCCGCGAGGGCCGTCCCGACGAGCGTGGCGAGGAGCCCGCCGTAGTCCGGCCCGCCCGGGGAGCCCAGGTAGAACCCGACCAGGGTGGTGACCAGGACCATCAGCACCACCCGGGGCTTGGTCAGCGCCAGGAAGTCCGCCACCCGCCGCCGCGCCTGGGTCAGCCCGAGATCCAGGGTCCCCGTTTGGACCGTCATGCCGGCACCTGCCCCCGGACGAGTTCCCGTCCGGCCACCGGCTTCGGCCACGCCGACAGGCGGAATGCACGGAGCGTCAGGGTGAGGACGGCGGCCAGGACCCCCGCCCCCCCGGCCACGTGGGCCGTCGTGGGGAGCACCGCCTTCTGCGTCCAGATGGTGAGGGCCCCCAGGGCGAGCTGCGCGAGCAGGAGGCCGGCCGCCGCCAGCGCGGGACGGACCAGCCACGCGTCCCTCCGGTGTCGGGCGAGGATCCAAGCGAGCGTCCCGCCGACACACGCCGTGACCACCACCGCGCCCACCCGATGCAGGAAATGGATCAGCACCGCTTCCGAGTCCAGGGGGGGGAGGAGCCGTCCGAAGGCCAGCGGGAAATCGGGGATCGCGAGCCCGGCCCCGGTGTGCCGCATGACCGCCCCCAGGATGAGCTGCCCGAAGATGGCGCAGACCGTTAGGGCACAGAGGGTCGGCAGCCCGGGATGCACCCCCCGGCGGGCCGACAGGCCGGCCTGCCGCACCCAACCGGGGCCGGTGACGACAGCCAGCGTCACCGTCAGGCAGAAGAAGACCTGCGCCAGCAGCGCGTGCGCCACCGAAACCGGCGTGGGGAGCAAATAGAGGACCGTGAGGCCGCCCAGCAGCCCCTGGAGCAGGATGGCGAAGAGCGCGCCGACCCCGAGCCCCCGCACCCAGGCGCGCCGCTCGCGCACCCAGATCCAGACCGCCAGTACCGTCGTCAGGAGCCCGACGAGGGCGGCCGTGAGGCGGTGGCCGTGCTCGTAGAGCACCCCCCCCACCATGGGGGGAAAGACCTGACCGAAGGAGAGGGGCCAGTCCGGGACCGCCAGGCCCGAGCCGGTGCTGGTGACCAGCCCCCCGACGAAGATGAGCACGAAGGTCGCCCCCGCGGTCAGCAGGGCGAACCCGTGCAGCCCCAGGAGGGGGCGGCCCCGGCCGTGGCCGACGGAGGAATTGGCGTCCGGCATCCGGTGTGTCCCTAGTGCCCTCGCGCCCCGGCAGGGGCCGCCATGAGGCGCCGGTCCTGCGGGAGCCAGTCCTCCGGGACCTCGGGGGAGCTGTACTCGTAGGGGCCGCGGTGAACGACCGGCAGGGTCGCCCCCCAGTTCAAGTGGGGCGGGGGGGACGGGGCGGTCCACTCCAGGGTGTTGGCCTTCCAGGGGTTGCGCTCCGCCTTCTTCCCTGCGAACAGGCTCCAGAGGAAGTTGACCGCAAAGACGATCTGCGCGAAGCCGAGGCAGATGGCGCTGACGGTAATGAGGACGTTCCACCATTGCAGGTGCTGCAGGAACTCGTACTGCATCGGGTTGTAGATCCGCCGCATCATCCCGCCCACGCCCAGGATGTGCATGGGGAAGAACGTCCCGTTGAAGAAGATGAAGGTCAGATAGAAGTGGATCTTCCCCAACGTCTCGTTCATCGTGCGGCCGAACATCTTCGGGAACCAGTAGGTGATGGCCGCGAAAGCGCCGAAGATCGAGCCGCCGAACACCACATAGTGGATGTGGGCCACGATGAAGTAGGTGTCGTGGATGAAGATGTCCACCGGGGTCGAAGCCATGAAGACCCCGCTCAGGCCCCCGATCACGAACATGGAGACGAAGGCCAGGGAGTTGAGCATCGGCGTCGTGAACACGATCGAGCCACCCCACAGGGTGCCCAGCCAGTTGAAGGTCTTGATGGCCGAGGGCACCGCGATGACCATCGTCGAAATCATGAAGCTCGTGCCGA
>JBOHQK010000153.1:0-3912 GCA_050732195.1 Methylomirabilales bacterium (SeqCode) | reverse complement strand
CGACGCAGCCCTGTCTGGGTATCGGGCGGAGGAGCGGCTCGCCCCGGGAAGAGGGCGGCAGCTCCGAGGGCGCTCGTGATGCTCGTCATTTGGCCCGGCGCGACCGACCCCTTCGCCATCGTCAGCGCGCGTCGTCGAGGCGAAGGGGCAGACCTCCGAGGTCTTTCAGCGGGTAACGGTGTACGGAGGGGTGGATCCGGGTGGAGGGCGAGCCGGAGAAGGGGGGACCTTCTACCCTGTGCCGCCGGAGGGGGGGGGCGCGGCAGGCGTCGCTTCCCGCGGAGCCGGCCCCGGGGAAGGCGGGGGACGCGGGCCCGGGGGCTCCCCCTACCTTAGCGGCGCCTCCATCTTGACCATCACGCTCCCGTCCGGCAGGGCCTGCTCCAACACGACCACCGCACCGAAGAGGCGCTCGCCGGCCGCCGCCGCTCCGCCCCCCTTGCCCCGGTGCTCCTGGATCAGGCCCAGCCAGCGCTGCGCCTCGAGGACCGCAGCCCGACGGGCGGCGGGCAGGGCCGCCGCATTGCTGACAATGGTGAAGGGGCGGAGCCCGAGCCCGATGACCTCCACCACGCCCCGGTCGCTGTCCACGGCCCTGGCCACGAGCTGCGCCACCCCCCGCGGTGCCGGGGGCCCCCCCACCAGCGCCCGCTCCGCCTCCAGCAGGTCGAAGTCCCGCGAGCCCCGGGCCACGTACTGCGACCCGTAGGCATATAGGTTCCGGAGCGCCTGCACCTCCGAGAGGATCAGCACGGTCCGGGAGGCGGTGTTGTTCGCCCGGCTCCCCTCGGGGACGCGACCGTTGGGGTCCACCCCCACCGTCACCTGGTGCAGGCCCGGCCCCCGCGGGGTCCAGTCCACCGTCAGGAGGACATCGGAGTGGGGCGGGATGCTGGCGATGGCAAAGGTCTTGAGGGCCGTCCCCTTCTGCCCGGCCACGTCCCGGGTCTGCACGTCGAAGGCCCGGGCCTCCGCGTCCCCCAGGTTCCGGACGCGGACCGCCACGGTGACCGAGACCCCTTCAAGGAGGCTGGGCCGGGGGAGGACGATGTCCTCCGGGGTGACAACCAGCTCGGGGCGCGGGCCCGGTGCAGCCGGGCCCTCCCCCCGGGCTCCCGCCGCGGCCACCAGCAGGAGGAGGAGGGCCACCGTCAGGCGCGGGACCCGCCGCGGCGGGGCTTCACGAGCCGGGCTTGGCGAACTCCTTGATGGGCTCGAATTGGTGCGTGCCACTGAGTTCCCCGTTGCGCAACACGTAGGTGATCCCCCGGGAGAAGTAGTGCCACTGCTCCACCAGGTCGCCCCCGCTCTGGGTCGCCTCCCGCCGCTCCGGGAGCCCCATCTGCCGGAGGATGCGACCCCGGTGGGAGTCGGGGCCGTACTCCTGACGGAGCCGGACCACCTCAAGCCAGTCCGGGTGGGTCCGGAGGGTCTGATTGGTGACGACGTGGGGCTCGTCCTTCAGGGGCTTCGTGAGGTCCGCCGCCGCCGGGCGGGCGTACCGGACGTGATCGAACCCCTCCCGGTCATAGAAGAAGAGATAGAGGTTATTCCCGAGCTGGCCCGGCACCACCTCGATCCGGTACTCCCCCCGCTCGTCCGTGAGGACCCGAGCCTCCCGCCGGCCCATCTCCTCGTAGCCGAGCGTAAAGAGGGCGAATCCGAGATCCCGGCCCACCAGGAGGACCGGGGTGCCCGCCACCGGGCGCCCCTCCGCATCGGTCACCCGGCCCGTGAGAACGCGCCGCTCGGCCACGCGGGCCGTCGCGCAGCCGGCGAGAAGCATGAGGACGCCAAGGATGAGTGCGAGTCGTCGCATGATCCCCTCCCGTGGGGCGAGGAGCCGAGCCCCCGCCCGCTGCACCATAGCAGATTCGGCGGGACGGGAGCAAGCAGTCGGACGGGCCTTCGGGACATTTCCGTTGACAGGGTCTGCCGGAGGCGCTATGTAGAATGCCTGCGTGCCGAAGTGGTGGAACTGGTAGACACGCCATCTTGAGGGGGTGGTGGGGCAACCCGTGGGGGTTCGAGTCCCCCCTTCGGCACCAGCGGCCTGATCGGAGCCCGGGCCCTGCCGGCATGCGGCGGGGCCATCGTTTTTCGCCTTGTCACGGGGGAGCGCGTGTGCTAGAAATGAGTCATCCGTTCGCGCCCGGACCGGAGATCCCGATATTCCTCTGACCCCCCTGACGGACCCGCTCTGGACCCCTGTCAGGGTGGTGCGTGAAGGTCCATGAGCTCCGCGCGCACCACGCTCCCCGGGACCCTCGAGGCCGTCGCCCGCGACTACACGAAGGTCCTGGGCTTCCCGATCCTGCTCCATCGCCCCCCGCGGGGGTACAGCCGCCCCCGCCTCGACCGCCAACTCCACGTCCACCTCCACGCCCTCCCCCTCCGGCCGTTCTGGCTCGAGGTCTGGTCGAAGACCTCCACGGCCCGCCTCCCGGTCGTGCTGGGCCATCGGCTGGTCCAGGGAGCCGCCGACGCTCCCTACGCCCCCCCGGGGCGCCTGGCCCAGGGCGTGAGCCTCACCGACGAGGATGGGCGGGCGGTGCTGCACCTGCTCCACAACAACCTCTACGTCCTGTTCGACCTGGCCGCGCAGCCCGAGCCTTTGGCCCGCCTGCTCCTCCGCAAGAGCCTGGACCTGGCCCTCCCCCACCTGGAAGTCTGGATCTGCCAGGTGGCGGCCCTCCCCGTGCCGCGCCTCGCGGTGCTCCTGAACCGACTCCTCCGGGAGACGGCCCGGGAGGAGGCGCTCCTCCGGGAGAGCGCCCGCGCCCGAGCGCGGGAGGCCTACGCGGAGCAGCAACGGCGGCGCCTGCGCGAGGAGGCCGGCTTCCTCGAGGAGGAGGTCCGGGCGACGGAGCGGACTCTGGAGGAGCTCTCCTGCCGCCTCACCCAGGAGGCGCGGCACCTGGCCGCGTCCCGGCAGCGGCTGCGGGTCCTTGAGGGGGAGGCGGCGCAATCGGGCCGGGCGGCTGACGACCTGGCGCGGCTCCAGGGGGTGCAGGGGGTCCGGGAGGTTGAGCCGTACGCGGGGGGCGTCCGCCTCGTCACCACGCCGATCGAGGTGGCGCACGCCGGCACCCGGTACCGTCTCGGCTGTTTCCAGATTGACCTGGCGGAGACGGGGGCGATCACGGTCCGCAACCTGACGGATCCCTACGGCCTCTACGACCACCCGCACGTGTGGGACGGCCGGCCCTGCCTGGGGAACGTCCGGGAGGGCCTGGCGAAGCTCGTGGCCGAGTACCAGTGGGTTGCCGCCGCTGAGGTTCTGCTCGACTTCCTGCGGACCGTGACCCCGCGGGACTGGTACGTCCCGGTCACCCAGTGGAAGGCGGTGCCGGCCTGACCCCGGGAGCGGCTCCTGCGGTCCTCCGCCGCCCGGACGGATGCTGAGGCGCCCGTGGACCTATACCGCCAACAGGACCTGATCGAGCCGGACCAGCTCGACGTCCCCATCACCATGGTCGGGTGCGGCGGGATCGGGTCGTTCGTCGTCCTGGCCCTGGCGAAGATGGGATGCCGCGCGCTCGCCGCCTATGACGACGACCGGGTGGAGCCGCACAACATTCCGAACCAGGCCTACCGTCTGGCCGATGTGGGGCGCCTCAAGGTGGAGGCGCTGGCGGACTTGATCCGGGAGGTGGCCGGCGTGCCCCTCGAGGCCCGGCCGGAGCGGGTCCGGGAGCAGCGGCTCCAGGGGGTGGTGGTCACGGCGGTGGACACCATGGCGGCCCGTCGCGAGATCTGGCTGCGGGGGATCCGGTACCGGGCGGGGGTGCCGCTCTACCTCGACACCCGGATGGGGGCCGAGGTGGCCCGGATCCTCACGGTGCGGCCCGCGGACCCGGACGACGTCCGCCGGTACGAGGCCTCGCTCCACACGGACGAGGAGGCCGTCCT
>JBOHQK010000152.1:0-4116 GCA_050732195.1 Methylomirabilales bacterium (SeqCode) | reverse complement strand
TCGCCGTCGGGGCCATCTTCTGGTCCCGCCTGGCCGGCTGGCTCGACTGGTACTTCCGCTTCGATACCACCGTCCCGGGCCTTCTCGCCCTCCTCTTCGTGTGGGGGGCGGCCGGCTGGATCTGGGGAACGCTCCAGGCCTATCGCGAGGCCGACCGCCGCGGCCCGGAGCGCTTCACTGGGAAGGAGCGCGAGGGGATCGCGGCCCTCTGCTCCCTGGCCGTGCCCGGCTGGGGCAAGTACCTGAACGGGCAGCCCAGGAAAGGGGCCACCTTCCAGGCGCTCGGCCTGCTGGAAGGGCTCGCCTGGCTCACGCTCCTGGCCGCCTACTCGGGGTTCGAGAATCTCCAGCGCCCGGAGAACCGCGTGGTAATCGAGCAGACCCTCCTCTGGGCGGCGGCGGCCATCCCGCTCCTGGCCTTCGCCCGCGTGCTGAGCGCCTACGATGCCTTCAAGGTGGCCCGCTACCCGGGGCTGCGCCAGAACCTCTTGCTCCGAATAAAGTTTGCCTGGACCCGCTACCGAACCGGCATGGCCCGGCAGGTCCCGAGCGCGAAGCGGCGGATCCGGGCCCTGGTGCTCATCCTGCTGCTGGTCCTCGCCGACCTCATCGCCATCCTCTACAGCCCGCGGTCCTTCTACGCAAACCAGGCCGCCTGGCTGGCCCGCCACCTCCGGGGCAAGGGGATGGTCCAGGTCCCGGCCCTCCTCGACGCCCTCCGCGACCGCATCGAGCAGCGCTGAGCCCCCAAAGCCATACCGCCCGCCCCCCTCTGCCAGCGGCGTGGAGGGAAGCGGGCGGTCTGCGCGAGCGAACCCCGCACCGCGGCGCTACGGGCCGACCCCCTTCAGCCGCGACAGGAACTGGGGGTTGGCCAGGAAGAGGTCGAGGGCCCGGCTGAGGGCCCTGCTGGCCGTCGCGGCCACCTGCTCGTCCGAGAAGAGCACATCGGTGGACTCGGCGGCGGCGCTGACCGTCCCCTCCCAGAGGACCTCCCGCGTGCGGGAAGCGACGGCGAGGGCCTTCAGGCGGACCTGGGCCGTGGTCCTCGTGTTCAGGATCGCGCGCTCGCCGGTGATCCAGAACTCCTGGATCTGTCCCCCGACCAGGACATCCCCCCAGGCCGGCTGGGCGTTCGCCGGCGTCAGGTCCCAGCCCTGGATCTCCTTGACGGCGTGGCCACGCTTGGCGAAGGCGGTGGCGACGGCCTGGGTGACGACCTCGTCCACCCCCAGCCGCGCCGGGATGAAGGTGTCCGTCCCCCCCCGCGGACCGGTGAGGGTCCCGATCTTGACCCGGTCCGGGCGCTCCCGGACATCGGCGAAGAAGTTCACGGCGACGCTGGGGAGCGGGCCAGCCTGGTGCTCGGGGGCCGCCCCGGGCCGGTACTGGAGGTTCACCAGGTAGGTCCGGGGGCCGCCGCAGGCGGCCAGCGCCAGCAGGAGGCCGCCCGCCAGGACTGCCCCTCTCCCGCCGGGTCCCCTCACGGCTGCCCCCCCTTCTGGCCCACCGGGAGGGGGGCGAGGATGATCTCAATCCGCCGGTTGAGCCGGCGCCCCTCCTCGTTCTCGTTGCTGGCCACGGGGCGGAACTGCGAGTAGCCGGCCGCCGAGAGCTTCTCGGATGAGATCCCCACCTTCTCCTGGAGGAAGCGGGCGACGGTCGTCGCCCGGGCCGTGGAGAGCTCCCAGTTCGTCGGGAACCGCTGGGCCAAGGCAGGGCCGATGGGGACGTTGTCGGTGTGCCCTTCGATCCGGATCTCCTTCCCCCCCACGCCCTTCAGGATCTCCCCGACCCGCTGCAGGATCTCGAGGCCGCGGGGCTTGATCTCGGTCCGCCCCGAGTCGAACAGAATCTTGTCCACCAGGTTCACGGTGAGGAGGTCCCGGTACTGGGTGACCTGGATCTCCCCGGCCTCGATCTCCTTCTTGAGATCCTTCACCAAGTTATCGTAGGTGGCGGTGAGCTTGGCGATCTCCGCCTCTTTCTCCCGGGCGATCTGGGCGGCCTGCTCCGTGAGGGTCCGGGTCTCCTGGGTGAGGCGGGCCACCTCGGCCTGGTGCTGCTCGAGGGCGCCCTTGAGCCGCCCCACCTCCCGCTCCACGGCCGCCCGGGCCTCCTGGGCGCGCTGGAGCAGCCCCTGCAGGTCCCGGATCTGCTGCTGGCGCTGCTCCGCCAACAGACCGAGGTGAGCCGTCTCCACCTCCAGGGCCCGGTTCCGCCCGATGAGCTCCGAGATCCGCTTGGCCTGCGCGTCAGCGCGCGCCCTGAGGGCCTGGTGCAGCTCCCGGTTCTCGCCCTCGAGCTTCTCCAGGGACGCCGAGAGCTGGGCCTGCTGCCCCTCCAGCGCGGTCCGGGCGGCGGTGAGGGTGGCGACGGCACGCTCCAGTGCCTCGACCCATTGGGACAGGGCCTTCCCCTCCTGCTCGGCCCGGGCCAGCTGGCGGCGGGTCAGTTCGAGTTCCTGCTCCCGCGCCGTCAGCTCCGACTGGAAGGCGCAGCCCGCGAGGAGGAGGACGATTCCCGCTGCGGCCAGGCTTCCCACACCGCTTTGGCCCCCCCTGCGTCCCACAATCGGCAGACGTATCATGACGGACCTCCCGGAGAGAAGCGCCGTGGCAGCATCCACGGTGCAGGTAATCTATCCGATTCCGGAGGGAAAATCTACGAGGCGCGCGGGGGAGGATCCCGTCAGGCGGCGGGGCGGAAGCGGAGGAGGCGCAGGCCGTTGGCCACGACCAGGAGCGTATTCCCCTCGTGGCCCACGACCCCCACGGGCAGGCTGATAAGCCCGAGGACGGCAGAGAGGACCAGGGAGATAATGATGACCGCCGAGAGCCCCAGGTTCTGCCAGATGACCCGGCGGGCCTGCTGGCTCAGGGCGAGCGCGTAGGGGAGCTTGGTCAGGTCGTCCCCCATGAGGACCACGTCGGCGGTCTCGAGGGCCACGTCGGAGCCGGCGGCGCCCATGGCCACCCCGACGCTGGCCCGGGCCAGGGCCGGGGCATCATTCACCCCGTCCCCCACCATCGCCACATCCCTGTGCTGCCGTCGCAAGGCCGATACCACCTCCGCCTTCGCCTCCGGCAGCAGGTCGGCGTGGACCTCGTCCACGCCGGCAGCGGCCGCCACCGCTGCCGCCACCAGCGGGTTGTCCCCCGTGAGCATCACGGTGGTGGTGACGCCGAGGCTCTTCAGGAGGCGGACGACGGCGGGAGCCTCGGGCCGGATCTGGTCGGCCACCGCGATGAGCCCGCGCGCGGCCCCATCGGCCACGAAGATGACGGTCTTCCCCCCCGCCTGCAACCGCTCCGCGGCCGCCCGGAGGGAGGTTGCGACCGGGATCTCCCGTTCCCCGAGGAAGGCCTGGCTCCCCACCGCCACCACCCGTCCGTCCACCCGGGCCAGCACGCCGCGCCCCAGGACCGCCTGCAGGTCCGCCGCCTCGGCCGGCACAATGCCGCGCCGCCGGGCCTCCGTCACCACCGCCTGTCCCAGGAGGTGCTCCGAGCGCCCCTCCACCGCCGCGGCCAGGGCCAGGACCTCCTCCGGCGAGGTGCCGTCGGCCGGGAGGATGTCGGTCACGACGGGAACGCCCCGCGTGAGCGTCCCGGTCTTGTCGAGCGCGACGGCCCGGACCCGCCCCAGCGCCTCCAGGTAGGCCCCCCCCTTGAAGAGGACCCCATGCCGGGCGGCATTGGCGATGGCCGAGAGAACCGAGGCAGGGGTAGAGATGACCAGGGCGCAGGGGGAGCCGACCACCAGGAGCGTGATGCTCAGATAGATGGCCGCGGCCGGCTCCACGCCGAACGCCAGGACCGGCACGACCGCCGTGACGGCAGCGGCGGCTGCCACGCCGACCGCGTACACATGGCCGAACCGGTCAATAATCCGCTGGGCCGGCACCCGGGCCTTCTGCGCCTCCTCCACCAGCCGGATGACCTTGGCCAGCGTGGTCTCCGCGTGGGGCTTGCTGACCCGGATCTCCAGGGTCCCCTGCCCGTTGATGGTCCCGGCGAACACCCCCGACCCGATCCCCTTCGGGACCGGGACCGACTCTCCGGTGATGGGGGACTGGTCCACAGCCGAGTGGCCATCCAGGACCACCCCGTCGGC
>JBOHQK010000151.1:0-7606 GCA_050732195.1 Methylomirabilales bacterium (SeqCode) | reverse complement strand
CGACGGCCTGGGGCGCTGCCGTCGCCGGCGCGGGGGGGGTCGGCCGGAGCGCTGGCGGCCGGGCCTCCACCGTCGGGGGCGGGCTCTCCCGCCGGGACCGGCTGCGCCCCGGGAGCGTCAGTTCCTCCTCCGGGGCGGGCGGGGGGGGCGCCACCGCCCGCGGGGCAGCCGGAGCCGGAGTTGGAGTCGGGCGGGCCGGGGACGCGGCCGGCGCTGCCGGGGCTGCCTGTTGCGGCATCGCCACCAGGTTCACGTTGTAGATCACCGGGAGCGGCCGAATGGGCGGCGCGCCCCAGAGGGGCCCCCCCCCCGCCGCCGCCAGCACGAGGGCGTGCAGCAGCAGCGAGAGGCTGAGGTTCAGGCTCTGCTCGCGGGAGAGGGTCACCCTCCCCACCCTCACGAGGCCGGGAGGGGCTCGGTCACCATCCCCAGCCGGTCAATCCCCGCCTTCTTCACGATGTCCATCACCTTCACCACAGACCCGTATGCGGCCCGCTCGTCGGCCCGGAGGAAGACAGCGGCCTTCGGGTTGCGCTGCCGAAGGCCGGCCAGGAGCCGCTCCAGGCGGGCCAGGGTGATGGGCTGCTCCCCGACGAAGACCGCTCCCTCCTTGGTCACGGTCAGGACCAGCCGCTCCTCCGGCTGCACCGTCCGGGTCTCGGTCTTGGGGATCCGCACGTCAATCCCCCGGAAGAGCATCGGGGCCGTCACCAGGAAGACCACGAGAAGCACCAGCATCACGTCCACGAAGGGGGTGACGTTGATCTCCGACAGGGCGGGGCCGAGGCGCCGCTCCGAGTCCGGGATCATCGGGGTCGCCATGGTCGCCTCACCGCCCCCGGACCGCCATCCGCTCCGCCAGGGAGAGGAACTCCAGGGTGAACAGGTCCAGCCTCGTCCCGATCCCCTTGATCCGGTTCAGGAGGTGGTTGTAGCCGATGACGGCCGGGATGGCTGCGAAGAGCCCGAGCGCCGTGGCGACGAGCGCCTCGGCGATGCCCGGGGCCACCGCCCCCAGGTTGGCCGACCCGGCTGCCCCGATCCCGGCAAAGGCGTCCATGATGCCCCACACCGTCCCGAAGAGCCCGATGAACGGGGTGACGGTCCCGGTGGTGGCCAGGAAGATCATGGAACGTTCCAGGTCGGCGAGTTCCTTCAGGCTGGCGTGGCGCAGGATGCGGTGGAGCCCCTGGAGGAGGTCGCTGAGCAGGGGGCGCTCCGCCGGCACGGCCGTCGGCCCATCCTGCTGGGCGGGGTTCCCCTTCAGGTGGTAGCTCAGCTCCCGAAAGCCCTCCCGGAAGAGGGCGGCCACCGGGCTATGGGGGCGCTTGCGGGCCTCCTCGTAGGTGGCGGAGAGGTTCTTCGATTCCCGGAAGGCCTTCAGGAAGGAGTCCGATTGCGCCTCAGCCCGACGGAAGGCGCGAACCTTTGCGATGATGATAGTCCACGACACCACCGAGAAGGCCAACAGAACCAGCAACACCCCCTTGGCGACGGGTCCGGCTTGCGTAACAAGATGCCAAATGCTCATCCAGGGATTTCCGCCTGCGGGTTTATACCATGATGAGTGCAGAGCGTCAAGGCAAAGCGTCCCGCGGCGCGCCCCCGCCACCTTGACAAGGCTCACCCCCCCTGCTATTCAGGGGAGGCCATCGCCAACCCCTGTGGCCCACCAAGGAGTCCCCATGCAGAAACCGGACCACCAGGACGCCGATCTCCTCCTCCGCCTCTACGAGCTCCGGCGGGAGGAGCGGATGCGGCAGGCCCGCCACTGGGTCCTCCACGAGTACCAGCCGGTCCCGTGGGAGCAGATGAAGGCCACCTACATGACGGGGAGCCCGGAGGACGCCTCCCTCCGGATGGCCACCTCCTACTGGGATATGGTGGGGACCCTGGTGAACAATGGGATCCTCCACGCCGGCCTCCTCTTCGAGACGACCGGTGAGGCCATCCAGGTCTGGAACAAGGTGAAGGGCTGGGTCGAGGGAATCCGGAAGGAGACCCGCCCAACCTACCTCCGGAACCTGGAGCTCCTGGCAACGCGCCACCTCGAGTGGTGTCAGCGGCACGCCACGAGCCTCCCCCACGAGCAGGCGAGGACCCCCCTTCGGGGGGCTTCGGGCGGAGACTCGTGAAGCCCCTTCGCCTGGAGCCGGTCCCCTACGGGTCCCTGCGGCGCGTCCCCCCCCTCTTTGCCGACGCGATGGCCGGGCGGGCGGGCCGGGGCGACCTCCTTCCGCCGCTGCCCCGAGAGCCGGCGGCGCTCCGCCCCCACCTGGAGGCCCTCCTGCGCCGGCCCCTCCCCCGGGCCGAGGTGGCCGCGGTCCTCGAGGCGCAGAACCGGACCTTCGGGGCCGATGCGGCAGCCCTCACCGGCATCGCGGCCCTGAGAGAGCCGGGCAGCGTGGCGGTCCTGACGGGGCAACAGATCGGGCTCTTCGGCGGCCCCCTCTACACCTGGTACAAGGCGCTCACCGCGGTGGTGGTGGCCCGGCACTGGGGGGAGGCGCTGAAGGTCCCCTGCGTCCCCTGTTTCTGGCTGGCCTCGGAGGACGACGATTTCACCGAGGTGGATCACGCCCTGCTCCTCACGCGCCGCAGCGGCCCCGTCCGGGTCCAGTATCAGCCCGAGGGGAGCTTCGCCAACACCCTCCCCGCGACGTGCCGCCTCACGGCCGCCATCGCGCCGGTCCTGGCGGCTGCGGCGGAGGCCCTCACGGGGGAACCCGCGGCGGCGGAGGTCGCGGCCCTCCTGGCCACCTGCTACGCGTCGGGGGTAACGCTCGCCGGCGCCTTCGCCCGCCTCCTGGCCCGCCTCCTCAGCCCCCTCGGCCTCGTCCTGGTGGACCCGGCCGACCCCGCCCTCAAGCGCCTGGCGGCCCCCGCGCTCGCCCGCGAACTGGAGACGGCCCCGACCGCCTCCCGGGCCGTCCTGGCCCACTCCGAGGCCCTGGCGGCCGCCGGGTACGAGCCGCAGGCCCGCGCGTTCGAAGACGGGGTGAACCTGTTCCTCCTGGAGGAGGGACGGCGGCTCCCCCTCGTCGCGCGCGGCACGGAGATGACGGTGCGCGGCACGGACCGGACCTTCCCGCGGCGCCGCCTGGAGGCGCTCCTCGGGGAGGCCCCGGAGCGCTTCAGCCCGAACGTCTTCCTCCGTTCGCTCGTGCAGGACAGCCTCCTCCCGACGGTAGCCGAGGTGGCGGGACCGGCGGAGACGGCCTACCTGGCCCAGCTCCGCCCGGCCTACGCCCTCTTCGACCTGCCCGTGACCCCCCTCCTCCCCCGCGCCAGCCTCACCCTCATCCCCCGCTGGGCGGCGCGCCTGCTCACCCGCCACGGGCTCAACCCCCTCGACCTCCAGGAGGAGCGGGGGGCGCTCGTCACCCGCGCCCTCCGCCGGCGCCTCCCGCCCGGCGCCGAGGACCGGCTGGCCACCCTCCGGGCCGAGATCGCGGATGCCTTCGGGCGCCTGCGGGGCGTCGCGGAGGAGGTGGACCCGACCCTCACCCCGGTGGTTGGCTCCGCGGAGGGCTACGTGCGGAAGCAACTGGAGACGGTGGAGCGCAAGCTCCTCCAGGCCGTGAAGCGCCGGCAGCAGGAGGTGGAGGAGCAGATCGCCCGCCTCCAGGATGGACTCCTGCCCGGCGGGATGCTCCAGGAGCGGGCGCTCTCCCTCCCCCCCTTCCTGGCCCAGCAGGGGATGGATTTCCTGCCGCGCCTCGCCGCGGCCCTACCGGGGCCGGGCTTCACCCATCACCTCTGCTGGCTGGAGGACTGATGCGCATCGGCATCACGTGCTACCCCACCTACGGGGGCTCTGGCGTGGTCGCCACGGAACTCGGGGTGGAGCTCGCCCGCCGCGGGCACGAGATTCATTTCATCTCGTACGCGCTGCCGTTCCGGCTCCAGCAGTTCGACCAGCACGTGTTCTTCCACGAGGTGGAGGTCCTCACCTACCCCCTCTTCGACCACCCGCCCTACACGATCGCCCTGGCGGCCAAGATGGCCGACGTGGCGCGGCAGGTGGGGCTGGACGTGCTGCACGTCCACTACGCCATCCCGCACACGGTCTCGGCCCACCTGGCGACCGAGGTGCTGGGGCCGAGCGCGCCGGCCGTGGTGACGACCCTGCACGGGACCGACATCACCCTGGTGGGGCGGGACCCCTCCCTTTTCTCCATCACCCGCTTCGCCATCGAGCGGAGCGACGGGGTCACCTGCGTCTCCCGCTACCTGGCCGAGCGGACCCGGGAGCTGTTCGGGGTCGCGCGCCCCCTGACCGTCATCCCCAACTTCGTGGACACCAAGCGCTTCGCCCGCCGGGAGGAGGGCTCTCCCCGGGCGTTCTTCGCCCCTCGCGGGGAGCGGGTGCTGGTCCACCTGAGCAACTTCCGCCCCCTGAAGCGGATCCCCGACGTCCTCCGGGTCTTCGCCGCCGTGCGCCGCCGCCTGCCGGCCAGGCTCCTCCTGGTCGGGGATGGAGTGGAGCGCCCCGCCGCGGCCTCCCTCGCCCAGGAGCTGGGGGTGGCCGATGACGTCCTGTTCCTCAGCAGGCAGGAGGACGTCCCCCGGCTGCTTCTCGCCGGGGACCTGTTCCTGCTCCCGAGCGAGGAGGAATCCTTCGGCCTGGCCGCCCTGGAGGCCCAGTCCTGCGGCCTCCCCGTCATCGCCACCCGGGTGGGAGGTCTGCCGGAGGTGATCGCCGACGGCGAGACCGGCTACCTGTTCCCCGTGGGGGCGGTTGAGGCGATGGCCGAGGCGGCAGTGGCGCTCCTGCAGGACGCCGAGCAGCTCCAGAAGATGGGGGAAGCGGCCCGCCGCCGGGCTCTGGCCCACTTCGACGCCAGCCTCATCGTCCCCCGGTACGAGGCCTTCTACGCGGCGGTCCTGGCAGAGCGCCGCGGGACGTCGGGCGCCGGCGCGGGCAAGTCCGCTTCATAGCCCGGGCCACCCGCACGCGCTGCGCCGCCTGCCTAACCCGCTCACTCCTCAGGGCTCCGTGACAGAAGCGGTCGCCCACCTCGCGCCGGGCTGGACCGCTGGGACGTGGCGAGAGGTCTCGATTTTGGAGGGCGGAGTGTGGGGCGAAGGATGCGGGAAGCCCACGCGTCAGAGATTACCCCGGCGAAGAGAAGCGAGAGATGGTGTCCCCGGGTGAACTATTGACCAAGAATCGCGGAGCTACGGTTGCGGCGCGTTCGAGTTGACCGCGAGGTTAAGACGCATCGTTCTACGCGAGCTTGGCTCTTCGGAACCAAACGCTTCCCGGCTGCGTGAACAGCAAGAGCAGCCCATAGCCCTGCATACCCACCTGAACGAGCGACAGAGCACCTATTACTGGAGCCCGCGTGAACTCGGCAAACATTATGGATAAATTTAGAGGCATGCCGAGGGCAAACAGAATCAGCCACACAATTCGGGCCCAATTTCTTCCGGCAGAGATCTTTGCGATCAGAAACGCGACGAAAGCAAGAGCTGCGGCAGAGACTATGATGATAAAGGCTGCGGGGGCCATTGCACTGATGTTGGCAAAATCGAGGAGCGCCTTGACTAGACCAACCGCCAAGGAGGCCCAAAGAGCATTGACAGCGGTCTTCACTGCTTGCGGTTTTTCCTCGGGTCTTGATTTTCCATCTGCGCTCCCCTGAAGCGTCCTAACTCGTGTTGGGGGAGTTGCAGTGGGCTTGGACGCGGTGCTGAGCCGCCAAGCGGCCTGCCGCACGACTTGCAGGTCGGGCCGGCCATCTGCATCAAGCCGCAGGCAGGGCACTTCATGGTAAAGACCATCGGCCCTCCTCTGACGCTCTCTAAGCCGCTGTGGGGACTCCGGAGAGCCTAGGTGGGCAGCGCGTCCACGCGCCGCTCTGCTTCTTGGTCGCCATGCCTCCCTCGCTCCTCGGTCACCTAGAACCGCCAACTTCCTCCGGTCTTCTTGTACCCCTTCGCAGTCAGGCACTGCTCATACAGGGTCCACGGGTTGCTGCCCGCCAGGCCCTGAGAGGTGATCTCCGCCTCTCGGGCGCAAGCAGAGTGGTCCTGTTGTAGCTGCTGATCGGTGGCCCCGGGGGGCAGCGCCCAGCGGTAGGTATACGTACACGCGGCAAGCACCACGAGCCCAAGCACTAATGCTAGACGCCGCATAGCCGTGCTTCCCCCCTCTTGCAACCGAGGGCGCGCCGCCTCAGCCATGCGGCTCTCCGGCCGGCGCATCCCTGCGCCGACCTGATGGCTGCGCGTCGCGCGCGGAACCAGACCCTCAGAACCGGACAGTGAAGGAGGCGAAGGGACCGTGGAGGAAGAGGTCGATCTTGTCATCCCCCTCCTCCCCCTCCAGGTCAATCACCCGGTAGCCCGCCGTGAGCTCGACGAAGGGCCAGGGGGAGAGGGTAATGGACATCTCGCCGTCGAGGTAGTGACCCTTGTCCCCGGCGGTGATACCGACCACCTCGGCCCCCACGCTCAGGATCCGGGTGATGGGATAGGCCCGGAAGGCCAGGCCGATGACGGGAATGGGCACGCGGAAGTCCACCGTCTCGTCCTTGCCGGTACTGACGGTCCGGAGGTGCGCCTCCCCGTCGAAGTAATGAACTTCCAGAAGGATCCCCAGGTAGCCGACGGGCGTCTTGAAGAAGTCGAACTCGTACCCGCCCCGGAGGATCTTCACGTCCAGGTCAGTGAGGACGCGCTCGCTCGCGGTGAACGTCACTCCACCAAAGTTGAAGTCCTGGGTAATGGTCCGGTCCCCTTCGAAGGAAAGGGGCAGGTAGCCGATCCGGAACTTGTGGCGTCCGAAGAAGGTGAGGCCTGCGCGCCCCTCGAAGACGTTCTGCTCCTCATCCACGCCGAGGGTGTCCACCGCGTCCACCCTCGTCCCCTGGAGGCCGGCGGCGGTGGCCACGATCTCCGACTCCAGGGTGGGGCGCCAGTAGCGGGCCTCGCCCCAGACCTCGACGAAGGGGAGCGCGGCCGCGGGCGCGGCCGGGGCAAAAAGGAACAACCCTGTAACCAGGAGACCACAGCAGGTCCGGCGCATCCCGTCTCCTTCCCGGCCTCCCGGCGGCGTTCGGCTGACGCGCGGCGCCTGACGCTCTGGGCGCAGCGGCCGCGGCGCATGATTCCGCCGGGCGCGGATGAGTAGCAAATCCGTTCGCCGGGGGGGAGCAAGAGCAGGAACCGTGCCATGGGCCAGGGTGGGGGGGAGGAGGGACGGAGCATAAAGTGGATCGTGGTCCTGACGACGGGGGGGACCATCGCGACGCGAGCGGTGGGGGGGGGGGCGACCCCGCACCCGAGCGGGGCTGATCTGCCTCCGTTTCCTCCCGAAGCCGGCCTTCACCGCGGCCCGCCCCACGCCTTTCGTCGCCGGGGTGGCTTGGTGGGCGCCGCCGGAGGGATTAGCGCGGCGCCCGGCTTGCCCCCGAGGGCCTCCGCCTCCTCCAGCGCGCGCAGGATGTTGGCCTCGCTGACCGGCCGGGGCAGGTGATGGATGCCGCTCCTCGGGCGCAGGAGCAGGCGGGTCAGGACCGTCCGGCCGGCCGGCGGCAGGTCGCGATCCACGAGGTCGGCCAGCGTGAGGGGGAGGCCGAGGCTCCGGAGGAAGCCGGCC
>JBOHQK010000150.1:0-5218 GCA_050732195.1 Methylomirabilales bacterium (SeqCode) | reverse complement strand
CCTCATCGCCCCTGAACAGGCTCAAGGGCGAAGGGGAGCAGGTTCTTGGCCTCGTCGAACTTCTTCAGCAGTTCCTTCCGGTTCTTCGCGCACAGATCCACCAGCGCGTAGCGGTAACTCTCATCGTCCTGCAATTCATCCGAGAGTTTTTCGCCCTCTTTGACCAGGATCTCGACGAAGGAGTCCGGGACCCGCTTTTCCAGGCGCTCCATCTCTTCCGCCGAGGGAATCCGCCTGACGTACCCATCCTCGAAGGTCCGCAGGAC
This sequence comes from Methylomirabilales bacterium (SeqCode), assembly GCA_050732195.1. GTDB lineage: Bacteria > Methylomirabilota > Methylomirabilia > Methylomirabilales > JACPAU01 > JACPAU01. Next base: position 4,952 of record JBOHQK010000150.1, on the reverse strand, counting down.
GAAACTCGCCGCGACCATGCCCCGCTTCCTCCCCGGCGCCCAGGTCCCCCTTCCGCCGGGATCCCTTCCCAGGGCCAGATCCAACTGCATCGCATACAGCTCGATCCCGTCAACCATCCGGTAGAGAGGCGCAAACTGCGAGGACATCCGCCCGTTGATCTCAATCAGGTGGATGGCACCGTCCTCTTCCCGGTAAAAGAACTCCATGTTGAAGAAGGTCCGGTCGAGGCCGATGGCCCGAATGCACCGCTCCGCAATGCGCGCCATCCGCTCCTGGACGGCCGCGGGAAGCCGGGACGGGTATTCAAACCGCTCAAAACTGGAGCTGCGGAGAAAGAAGAAGGAATCCACGACCCCGAGCGGCACCACCTGTCCCGCAAACGCATAGCCGTCCAGGGTCACCTGATGGCCCGAGAGGAACTCTTCGACGAGGAGCGCGGAGCCGCGAACAGCCCGGAACCGCTGGTCGAGGCGGGAGAGGCCAACGAGTCCGTCGAACATTTCCGCGATCACCGCGAGGCGAAGGCGGGCCTCTTCGACCGTGCGGGAGAGATCGAGGAACGTCTCGATGCGCCGCGCCAGGATGGACAGATAGGACTTGACCGGCTTGACAAAGACAGGAAAGGCCATCGGGAGGTCCGATGGCGCAGGGTCCCGCGAGGGATCCAGGACATGGAACCGCGGGGTGGCCTCGGGAACCGCGTCCCGTTGCCGGAGGCGCGAGTAGTATTTGTGTTGACACAGGAACAGGGACTCGAAGGAGGGGGAGGCGAATCCAAGGGACTCCGCCACCAGCGCCGCCATCAGCGAGGCCGGGAAGTCGTCAATGCCCAGCACGGTGCGGTAGGCACTCCGGCGCTCTCTCATCGCGCGGATGGTCTCCGTCACGAATCGCACCCCGTCGAACCCAGCCTCATGGGTCTCTTCGTCGATCCCCCGAAATTCCAGGTCATGCGCCCTCCGGATCTCCGGCCTCGAGAAATGCGCCCGATCCCGAGCGGTGGGGCAGAGCACGAGGATGCGTTTCGCAGGTTCACTCATCTGCACCTCTCCTTTCTCGTGTGGACACGCTCCCGGGCGCACATCCGTGCCACGCCCTCGTCCGGCGGGACCGGGTCAGAGTGTGCTGTCGTGCGGAAGGACCGTCCTCCAGCGCGGGGAGCACAATGGTGCAACAGTGGGTGGACTCGGTCTCGCAGCGCGTTGTCGCTCAGGCAATGTAAGCAAGCGGGTCGGTGAGGCCGGCCTCGGCGAAGGCTTTTTTCCGCAAGACGCAGCTATCGCAGAGTCCGCAGGCCCTGCCGTCGCTCGTCGGGTCATAGCAGGACCAGGTGAGCGCAAAGTCCACCCCGAGGGCATGGCCGGTCCTGATGATCTCAGCCTTGGTCATCCTGATCAGGGGCGTGTGAACCCTCAATCGGCTCTTTCCTTCGACCCCGGCCCGCGTCGCCAGCTTCGCCATCGCCTCGAAGGCATCAACGTACTCGCGGCGGCAGTCGGGATACCCCGAGTAGTCGAGAACGTTGGCCCCGAAGAACACGTCCTCCGCACCCAGGACCTCGGCCCAGCCGAGGGCATGGGCGAGGAAGATCGTATTGCGCGCCGGGACGTAGGTGACCGGGATCCCGGAGCCAATCTCTTCCACACTCCGCCCCTTGGGGACCGGGATGTCCCCGGTCAAGGCGGAACCGCCCACGAGCCGGAGGTCCAGATTCAGGACGAGGTGCTCTCGGGCGCCAAGGGCCGCGGCGACCCGCTTGGCCGACTCGAGCTCGCAGCTGTGACGCTGCCCATAGGCGAACGTGAGCGCGTAGGGCACATAGCCCTGGTCCCGGGCGATAGCCAGCGCGGTCGCCGAGTCCACCCCTCCCGACAGCAGCACCACCGCCTCCTTCATCAGACCCCTCGCGTCGCGCCCCAGAGGAGGATGTGCAGGCGCGGGGAGTACCTGAAGCCGTGCCGCTGGCATTCTTCGATGACCCACCGCGAGCGCTCCAGGATCTCGTCCCGCCGGACTCCCTCAGGCATGAGGAGGATCCGCTCCCGGGGAAGCGCGAAGCGTTCGGCCAGCACCAGCGCCTCAGCCACGTCGCGCCGGTCCACCACGACGAACTTCCACCAGGCGCCGAGCCCGAGGAAGGCGGATATCGCCTTCGGATTGATCCGCCTGGTCTCCGGCACCCCCGAGGCCGCCAGCTTCAGCGACACGTTCCACTGGTCAACGGGGACAGGCGGGGGAGGAAGGGTCCCCGAGGTTTCCACTTCGATGGTGAAGCGGCGGGCCTTGAGGGCTGCCGCGAGGGGGGGAAAGAGCGAGGACTCGAGCGGCTCTCCTCCCGTGACCACCACGCGCCGGCAGGGGAACCCCGCAGCCTCCTCCACCAGGGCTCCGAGGGACACCTCCCGGCCGCCGGCCGGATCCCAGGAGTACTTGGTGTCACACCACTGGCAGCCCACCGAACAGCCCTGGAGGCGCACGAAGACCGCAGGCATCCCTGCAGTGACCCCTTCCCCTTGGATGGAAAAGAAGCACTCGGCGATGCGGCCGCTCGTGGCCGGGATCATGCTCGTTCTCGGGTGAGTTCGCTCGAGCAGGCGGGGGTCTCCTGGATCGCCACCCGCTCCAGGCAGATGCCCGGAGGGAGGCTCCGACTGATGACCTCCCAGGCCTCGCGCGTCAGGATCTCGGCTGTCGGGTTCCCCGACAGACGCACCACTTTTTCAGGCGCCTCGGCCTGAACCCGCTCGATGGCCGAAACGAGAGGGTCCCTGGCCCAGAGGAGGGTGGCATGATCCCAGCGATCCAGAACTGCCTTCTTGACGAGGGCTCTCAGGTCGTCGAAGTCTATGACCATCCCGAGCGGGTCGAGTGTCGGCGCGCTCACCGTAACCTGGAGCCGATAGGTGTGGCCGTGCAGATAGGCGCACTTGCCCGTGTGGCCCAGCACCCGGTGAGCGGCATCGAAGACGAACTCGGTGGTGAGATCCATGCCAGTATCTTCGCGCAACCTTCAGGGCCAGAGGCTCAGAACCCGGTGACGTAGGGGAGGCTCCTGGCGACCCGTTCGATCTCCCCTCCTGCCTCCAGGAGGACCTGGGTGGCGTTCCAGGTGCCCGTCAGGAGCTGGCTCCGGGCCCCGTCCGGGATCCTGGCGGGGATGGTCCGCTCCCCGAAGCGCACCAGCCGGTGCTCCACGTCGAGGAGGATCTCCCACTCCGGATGGCGCGCCACGGCCTCCATCAGCCAGCCTACGTCCCCCGCGCTTGCGGTGAGGCAGGGGAGGCCGAGGGCGGTGCAGTTCCCGAAGAAGATCTCCCCGAACGATTCCCCCACGATCCCCCGGATCCCCCAGCGCCGCAGGCTCTCCGGGGCGTGCTCCCGGGAGGAGCCGCAGCCGAAGTTCCCGCCGGCCACGAGGACGGCGGCCCCGCGGTACCCCGCCTGGTTGAACGGGTGGCCGGGATCCTGGAGGCGGTCGTCCTCGAAGACGTGCTCCTCCAGGCCCTCGAACGCGACGCTTCGCAGGTACCGGGCGGGGATGATCCGGTCGGTGTCAATGTCGTTGCCGGGGAGGGGGATCCCGCGGCCGACGATCTGCCGCCGCACGTCGTCCCGGCTCACCGCAGCAGCTCCCGCACGTCGGCGACCGCGCCCGCGATGGCGGCCGCCGCCACCATGGCCGGGCTCATGAGGAGCGTCCGCCCCGTGGGACTCCCCTGGCGGCCCTTGAAGTTCCGGTTGCTGGAGGAGGCGCAGACCTCCCGGCCCTTCAGTTTGTCCTCGTTCATCCCCAGGCATAGGGAGCAGCCGGCCTTACGCCACTCGAACCCGGCCTCCCGGAAGACCTCGTGGAGTCCCTGGGCCTCCGCCGCCCTGGCCACCGCCTGCGAACCCGGGACCACGAGGGCGCGGATCCCCTTCGCCACCTTCCGGCCGTGGGCGACCTCGGCAGCGGCCTTGAGGTCGGAGAGCCGCGCGTTGGTGCACGAGCCGATGAAGGCCACGTCGATGGCGGTCCCCGCGATGGGCCGCCCGGGCTCGAGGGACATAAAGGCCAACGCCTCAGCCCAGGCGGCGCGGTCCACCTCGGCCGCGTCGGCCGGATGCGGGATTCGCTCCTTCACCCCCACGGACTGGCCCGGGTTGATCCCCCAGGTGACCATGGGCTGGATCGCCCCGCCGTCCAGGCGGACCACATCGGCGAAGGGAGCGCCCGGCTCCGTCGCCATGCTCTTCCACCACGCCACCGCGCGGTCAAAGGCCTCGCCCTGCGGCGCGAAGGGGCGCCCCTTCAAATAGTCAAAGGTCGTCGCGTCGGGATTCACGTAGCCCGCCCGCGCCCCCCCCTCGATGCTCATGTTGCAGATGGTGAGGCGCTCCTCCATGGACATCGCCTCGATCACCGCCCCGGCGTACTCATAGGCATAGCCCACCCCGCCCTTGACGCCCAGCCGGTGGATGATCGCCAGGATCACGTCCTTGGCGTAGACGCCGCGGGCAAGCGCGCCCTCCACCCGGATCTGCCGGAGCCTGGGCTTGGCCATCGCCAGGCATTGCGTGGCCAGGACGTCCCGCACCTGGCTGGTGCCGACGCCGAAGGCGAGGGCGCCCAGGGCGCCGTGGGTGGAGGTGTGGCTGTCGCCGCAGGCGATCGTCATGCCGGGCTGGGTCAGGCCCAGTTCCGGCCCGATGACGTGGACGATCCCCTGGCGACCGCTGTCCAGATCGAAGAGGGGGATGCCGAACTCCTTGCAGTTTCTGACCAGGTGGACGGTCATCTCCTCGGCCAGGACGTCGCCGAAGGGGCGGAGTTGGGAGGCGGTGGGGACGATGTGGTCAATGGTGGCGAAGGTTCTCTCCGGGACGCGGACCTTCAGGCCCGCCTCCCGGAGCATCTGGAAGGCCTGCGGGCTCGTCACCTCGTGGACGAGGTGCAGGCCGATGAAGAGCT
>JBOHQK010000149.1:0-9986 GCA_050732195.1 Methylomirabilales bacterium (SeqCode) | reverse complement strand
GCCAAGAGCCGATGGGACCCCCCTCCGCTACGGGGGCCGTCGGGCGGCCTCCGGCGCCCCCCGGACCTTTTGTCACACAATTTATGTCGTTTGTATTAGTGCCGGGCCAACGAATTGCACCGAGGATGGCAGCCGAGCCGCGGGTGGCGCCGGGCGCGGCCCCCGAGCGGGCGGGCGGAGTGGGACCCCCTCGGCCTCCTGCCGCAATTCAAGGAATTGCGGAAGGGGCGGAGCGGGTGACGGAGCCCGGCCGCGAGCGGGGCACGCCGGCGACAGGACCCGCGGCACGACGGTCCGGCAGGAGTGGGCCGGATTCCTTGGCCCGGCACTAGAAGAACTCCCCGAACCACTCCCTCATCCGCTCCACCACCCGGTTGAACATGGCGTGTTCCGCCACCCGCCGGAACTTCCGCTGGTGGCGGTTCCGTGCCCCGTAGAAGGCCAGGCCCACCCCGGTGGCGTAGATGGGGGAGGCCACCACGTCCGTCAGCCCCCCGACCCCCGCCGGGATGCCCCGGCGCACCGGCATATCCAGCAACTGCTCCCCCAGCTCGGGCACGCCCTCCATGATGGAGGCCCCCCCCGTCACCACCATGCCGGCCGCGCAGTGTTCCCCGTACCCCGCCCGGCGGACCTCCCGGTCCACCAGGGAGAAGATCTCCTCCACCCGGGGCTGGATGACCTCGCAGAGGGTCTGGCGCGAGAGAATGCGCGGCTTGCGGCCGCCGACGCTGGGAACCTCCAGGGTCTGGTCCCCCGGGACCATCGAGGCCAGGGCGCACCCGTGCTTCTTCTTGACCTCCTCCGCCTCGTGAGTGGGGGTGCGCAGCCCGATGGCGATGTCGTTGGTGATCTGGTCCCCGCCGATGGCCAGGACCGCCGTGTGCCAGATGCTCCCCTCCACGAAGACGGCGATGTCGGAGGTCCCGCCCCCGATGTCCAGCAGGATCACCCCCAGCTCCCGCTCGTCCGGCGTGAGGGTCGAGAGGCTGGAGGCCAGCTGCTGGAGGACGATATCCTGCACCTCCAGCCCGGCCCGGTTGCAGCACTTGATGATGTTCTGGGCGGAGGTCACGGCGCCGGTCACGATGTGGACCTCCGCCTCCAGCCGGACCCCGCTCATCCCCAGCGGCTCCTTGATCCCGCCCTGGTCGTCAATGATGAACTCCTGGGGCAGGATGTGGATCACCTCCCGATCCACGGGGAGGGCCACCGCCTTGGCGGCGTCAATGACCCGCTCCACGTCCCGCGCGGTCACCTCCCGGTTCTTCCCCGACACCGCGATGACCCCCCGGCTGTTCAGCCCCTTGATGTGCCCCCCGGCGATCCCCACGAAGACGGAGTGGATGTCCACGCCGGCCATCAGCTCCGCCTCCTCCAGAGCCCGCTTGATGGAGTCCACGGTCGTGTCGATGTTGACCACGACCCCCTTCCGGAGACCCCGGGACGGGGCGGTGCCGATGCCGATGATGTCCAGCCCCCCGTCCCCGTTCTGCTCGGCCACGATGGCGCAGATCTTGGTCGTGCCGATGTCGAGCCCGACGACCAGGCCGTTCTCCCGTCCCACCGGCTACCCTCCCTTCTGGGCCCCGGCCCGGAGGACGATGCGGTCCCCGAACCGGAGGTCCACTGCCTCGTAGGCCCGGAGCGGCCTCCCCGCGTGCTGGAGCGCCGCCTCGAGCCGGATGATCTGCCGCGCCGCGTCCTCCCCGCGCACCCGGAGGAGGACGCCCCGTTCGGTCCGGACCGTGAAGGTCCCGTCCCGCTCCGGGCGGATCTCCTGGAGCCGCTCCCCCCGGCTGGCCGGGGACCCCGCGACGGCCCGCCACAGGGCCAGGGCCCGCGGGACCGTCTCGCCAGGGGTCCGGTCCCCGGGGGCGTAGCGCCCGCCGGGAAGGACGACCCGGGGCAGCCCGGGCAGCGGCGCCCCTGGCGCCCCCGCCGCCTCCGCCAGGATGACGCCGTCCCCCCCCGCCAGGTAGGAACGCTCCGCCACCAGGAGGACCTCAGGGGTCCGCTCCCAGACGACCACCTCGAGCGTGAGGGGGAGGCGGCGGGCCACCCGGGCCTCCCGGATCCAGGGGTTGGCGAGGACCCGCCGGCGCAGCTCGGTCAGGTCCGGCTCCAGGATGCTGGTCCCGGGGCGGAGATCCAGGCTGGCCACGATCTCCGCTGTCCCCACCTGGCTGTTCCCCCGGACAGCCACGTTCGTGATCCCGAAGTACGAGAGGCGCCCCAGGTGGCGGAGGCCGACCCCGGCCCAGAGGAGGGAGGCCGCACCCAGGAGGAGCCCCACGCCCACCTTCAGGCCCACGAGGAGGGCCCGGGGGGAGGACCTGGCACCACGGCCGCGCCGGCGCGCGCCGGTCCCGCCCCCCGCCTGCGGCCGTCCGTACTCCCTCACGGGTCCCCCACCACCCGCACCTCCAGCTCCAGCGAGACGCCGCTCTGCTCCCGAACCCGCTCCTGGGCTAACGCGATGAGGGCCAGCACGTCCTTCGCCGTGGCCCGCCCCAGGTTCAGGAAGAAGTTGCCGTGCTTGGGGGAGATCATGGCGTCGCCCACCCGCGTCCCCTTGAGCCCGGCCCCCTCGATGAGGCGGCCGGCGAAGTTTCCCGGCGGGTTCTTGAACACGGACCCGGCGGAGCGCCACTCCACCGGCTGCTTGGCCTTCCGCTCCGCCAGGATCTGGGCCACCTTCTGCTGGAGGGCCGCGGCGTCGTCCTGGCGGAGCCGGAAGGTGGCGCTGACCACCACCACTCCCTCCGTCAGGGAGGACTGCCGGTACGCGAAGCGGAGCGCCTCCCGGCTCAGGACCCGCTCCTCCCCCGTCTGCTCCAGGACACGGACGGCCGCCAGGTGGTCGGAGATGGTGGCCCCGAAGGCCCCCGCGTTCCCCTTCACCGCGCCCCCCACGCTCCCCGGCACCCCCGCCATCGGCTCCAGCCCGGCCAGGCCGCGCCGGGCGCAGAAGTTGACCAGGGCCGTCACCTTCGCCCCACCTCCCGCGGTCACCTCCTCCCCCTCCGCCCGCATCTCCTTCAGGGCGCCGTACAGGTTCAGCACCATCCCCCGGAGACCGCCGTCCCGGACCAGGAGGTTCGAGCCGCCCCCCAGGATGAAGACCGGGGCCCCGTACTCCCGCGCGATCCGGAGGGCGGCCTGGATGCCCTGCGCCGAGCGGGGGCAGACCATCACGTCAGCGGGGCCGCCGATCTTGTAAGAGGTGTGGCGGCTCATCGGCTCGTCGTAGAGGACCTCCCCCTCCAGAGCCTGCTCCAGCACCCCCCGCGGGATCCCCATCGCCACCGTCTCCGGCATCGCAGGCCCGTTAGTGCCGGTCCAACTAATCCGGTCCAATCCTCTCAGACCGTTCTGCCGCGGGTCCTGTCGCCGGCGTGCCCCACTCGCGGCCGGGCTCCGTCACCCGCTCAGCCCCTCCCGCAATTCCTTGAATTGCGGCAGGAGGCCGAGGGGGTCCCACTGCGCCCGGCCGCTCGGGGGCCGCGCCCGGCGCCACCCGCGGCTCGGCTGCAATGCGAGGTGCAATTCGTTTGCGCCACGCTACCCCCCGGCCGCCTGCAGCCGCTCCAGGATCTCCTCCCCGACCCGCACGATGTCCCCCGCCCCGAGCGTCAGGACCAGGTCCCCGGGCATCAGGCGGGGGAGGACCGCCGCCGCCAACTCCCCCTTGTCGGGGACGAAGGTGACGTCCCGGTGGCCGTGCCGGGCGACGCCCTCGGCGATCCTCCGGCCGCTCACGCCCGGGATCGCCGGCTCCCCGGCTGCGTAGATCTCCGTCACCAGCAGGACGTCCGCCTGGTAGAAGGCGGTGAAGAACTCCCGCAGGAGCTTCTGGGTCCGGGTGTAGCGGTGGGGCTGGAAGAGGACCACCACCCGCCGGTCGAACCCTGCCTTTGCCGCCGCCAGCGTGGCCTGGATCTCGGCCGGATGGTGGCCGTAGTCGTCCACCAGCAGGATGTCCCGGACCGTCCCCTTGATCTGGAACCGCCGGTCCACCCCGGTGAACTCCTCCAGCCCCTCCCGGATGACCGGGAAGGGGAGCTCCAGATCGAGTCCCACCGCCACCGCCGCCAGGGCGTTGTAGACGTTGTGCAGGCCCGGGACCTGAAGGCGGAGGAGCCCCAGGGGCTCGTGCTGCCGCAGCACCGTGAACTCCGCCCGCATGGCCTTCAGGGTGATGTCCCGGGCCATCAGGTCGGCCTGCCCCTTCAGGCCGTAGGTGACGAACCGCTTCTCCACCCGGGGGAGGAGGGCCTGGATGTTCTCCTGGTCCAGGCAGAGGACCGCGGAGCCGTAGAAGGGGACCTTGTTGATGAACTGGAGGAAGGTCTCCTTGATGTGCTCCAGGTCCCGGTAGTAGTCGAGGTGTTCCTCGTCAATGGTGGTCACCACCGCGATCGTGGGGGACAGCTTCAGGAACGAGCCGTCGCTCTCGTCCGCCTCGGCCACCAGAAAGTCCCCCCGGCCGAGCCTGGCGTTCGAGCCGAGGCTCCGCAGGCGCCCGCCGATGACCATGGTGGGGTCCAGGCCTCCCCGGGCGAGCACCGAGGCCACCATGGAAGTGGTGGTGGTCTTCCCATGGGTCCCGGCCACCGCCACCCCGTACTTGAGCCGCATCAGTTCGGCCAGCATCTCCGCCCGGGGGATGACCGGGGTCAGCCGCTGCTTCGCCTCGACGACCTCCGGGTTGTCGGTCCCCACCGCCGAGGACCGGACCACCACGTCCGCCCCGGCCACCTGCTCCAGGTGATGGCCGATGAAGACCCGGATCCCCAGGGCCTCCAGGCGGCCCGTCACCTCGGAGGCCTTGGCGTCCGAGCCGCTCACCTCGTAGCCCATGTTGTGGAGGACCTCGGCGATACCGCTCATCCCGGCGCCGCCGATCCCCACGAAGTGGATCCGCCGGATCCGCTTGAACATCAGGCCTCCCGACGGCCGGAGCCGCCGGCCACCTCGAAGAGGAGATCGGCCAGGCGCTCCGCCGCGTCCGGGCGCCCGGCAGCCGCGGCGCACCGGGCCATCCTCCCCAGCCGGACCGGATCCTGCACCAGCTCCCGGATCCGGTCCGCCAGGCCGGCGGAGGTGAGGTCCTGCTCCAGGACCAGGACCGCCCCGCCGCCGGCCGCCAGGGCCGCCGCGTTGTGCCGCTGGTGGTCCCCCGCGGCGTGGGGGAAGGGGACCAGGATGGCCGGCTTCCCCAGGGCCGCCAGCTCGGCCACCGTCGTCGCCCCGGCCCGGCAGATCACCAGGTCAGCCGCCGCGTAGGCCGCGCCCATGGCCTCGATGAAGGGGAGGACCACCGCCCGGATCCCGGCCGCCGCGTAGGCCGCCGCCACGGCCTCCCGGTCCCGCTCGCCCGTGGCGTGGAGGACCTGAAGCCGCGTCCGGCAATCCCCCAGCGCCCCCGCCACCCCCCGCATGGCCTCGTTCAGCCGCCGCGCCCCCTGGCTCCCGCCGAAGACGAGGAGCGTGGTCCGATCCGAGGCCAACCCGAAGGCTTCCCGCGACCGGTCCCGGGCGTGCCCGAAGAGGTCAGCGCGGACCGGGTTCCCCGTCACCGTGAGGCGCCGGGCCGGCAGGTGCACCCGGGCCGCCTCCAGACTCACCGCGACCGCCGTCGCCATCCGGCAGAGGAGCCGGTTGGTGAGCCCCGGGATCGCGTTCTGCTCGTGCAGCACCGTGGGCACTCCCCGGAGCGCCGCCGCGACCAGGACCGGCCCCGCCACGTACCCACCCACCCCCAGGACGACATCCGGCCCAAAGCGCGCCAGGAGCCGCCGGCTCTGTGCCACGGCCCCCGGCAGGGCGACCAGCGCCATGATGCGCTCCCCCAGCGCCTTGCCCGTCAGGCCCCGGACCCGGATCGTCTCGAACGGGTAGCCGGCGGCCGGCACCAGGCGGGCCTCCAACCCGGCCGCCGTCCCCACGAAGAGGAGCGCGGCCTGCGGGGCTCTCGCCCGGACCGCGGCCGCCGTGGCCAGGGCCGGGAAGACGTGCCCGCCGGTCCCCCCGCCCGCGATGCACAGCCTCACGAGGCCCACCCCCCCACCGGGAGGGGGCGGGGGGGCAGCGCCAGGCGGCTCCCCATCCCGGCCGCCTGGGAGATGCTGAGCAGGATCCCCAGCCCCAGGAGGGTCACGACCAGGGAGGAGCCGCCGAAGGAGACCAGGGGGAGCGGCAGGCCCGTGGTGGGGAGCAGCCCCACCACGACGCCGAAGTTGATGGCCGCCTGCCCCACGATCACGAAGGTAATCCCCAGGGCCAGCAGGGCCCCGAACCGGTCGGGGGCCGCGAGGGCGATGCGCATTCCCCGCCAGAGGAGCAGGGCGAAGAAGGCCACCACGAGCGCCGCCCCCGCAAAGCCCAACTCCTCCCCGACGATGGCAAAGATGAAGTCGGTGTGGGGCTCGGGCAGGTAGTAGAGCTTCTGCATCCCGTCCCCCAGGCCCCGCCCGAGGCTCCCCCCCTGCCCCAGGGCCACCTGCGACTGTAAGGCCTGGTAGAGGATCTTGGGGGAGGCCTGCGCGGGGTGAAGCAGGGCCAGGATGCGGCCGCGGACGTGCGGGACCGACCAGAAGAGGAGGGCGAGGACCGGGACCGTCGCCGACCCCACCGCCAGGAGGTGCGTGAGGCGGGCCCCGGCCGCGAAGACCATGGCGACCCCACTCAGGAGGATCACGACGGCGGTCCCGTAGTTGGGCTGCAGCGCGATCAGGAGGAAGAAGACCCCACTCACGAGCAGGGGCGGCGCCACCCCGGCGCCGAACTCGCGGACCCGGTCCTCCTTGCCGGCGAGGAGGCGGGCCAGGTAGGCGACCAGGGCCAGTTTGGCCAGCTCCGCCGGCTGGAAGGAAAACCCCAGGAGCCGGAGCCAGCGCCGAGCCCCGTTCACCTTCACCCCGACCCCCGGGACCAGCACCAGGACCAGCATCCCGAGGGCCAGCAGCAGGAGCGGGACGACGTACGGGCGCAGCCCCCGGTAGTCCCGGCCCATCAGCCAGACCATCCCCGTGACCCCGATGACGGCCCAGAGGACCTGCTTCTTCAGGAAGAAGGCAGGGTCGCCGAACCGCTCCTGCGCCCGAATGGCGCTGGCGGAGTAGACCATCACGACCCCCAGCCCCACCAGGATGAGGGTGGCCGTGAAGAGGAGCTTGTCGTGCCCCCGCCCGCTCACCGGCTCCCCTCCAGGTCCCGGACGGCCGCCTTGAAGGCCCGCCCCCGGTCCTCGAAGTCCCGGAACATGTCGAAGGAGGCGCAGGCCGGGGAGAGGAGGACGATGTCCCCCGGCGCCGCGAGCGCCCTCGCGCGCCCGACCGCCTCCTCCATGCTCTCGGCGGTATGCACCGGGGCGGCGCCCGCGAGCGCCTTGGCGATCTTGTCCCGGGCCTCCCCGATGAGGACCAGGGCCTTCACCCTCCCCGCCACCACGTGCCGCAGGGGGGTGAAGTCGCTCCCCTTGTCCCGGCCGCCCGCGATGAGGATGACCGGGCCGGCGAAGGACTCCAGCGACCGCACCACCGCCCCCACGCTGGTCCCCTTGGAGTCGTTGACGAACTGGACCCCCCCCAGGACCGCCACCGGCTCGAGCCGGTGCGGGAGCCCCGGGAACTCGGCCAGGACCGCCTTGGCTGCCTCGCACGATCCCCCGGCGAGCGCGGCGGCGGCGATGGCCGCCAGGGCGTTCTCCAGGTTGTGGACGCCCCGGATCCGGATGTCCCCCACCCGGCAGACCTCCCGCGTCTCCCCCACCCGCCGCAGCACGAGGCGGTCCTTATCCAGGAAGGCCCCCTCCTCCACCGGACGGCAGCGGCTGAAGAGGAGTGGCCGGGCCCGGGCGGACGCCGCCGCCTCCAGGACCAGGGGGTCGTCGGCGTTCAGGATGGCCCAGTCCCCGGGCTCCTGGTTGAGGAAGAGGCGCGCCTTGGCCTGCATGTAGTCGGGGAGGCCCACGTAGCGGTCCAGGTGGTTCTGGGTGATGTTCAGGAGGCAGGCCACCTCGGCCCGGAAGGTCTCGATGGTCTCCAGCTGGAAGCTGGACAGTTCGGCCACGACCCACCGGTCGGGCCCCAGCCCCGGCACGACGTCGCAGAGGGCGGTCCCGATGTTGCCGGCCACGATCACCGGGATTCCCGCCCGCTCCAGCATCAGGCCCACGAGCGTCGTGGTGGTGCTCTTCCCGTTGGTGCCGGTGATCCCCAGGAAGCGCGCCTGGCAGGCCCGGTAGGCCAGCTCCACCTCGCTCAGGATGGGGATGCCCGCCGTCCGGGCCCTGGCGAGCAGCGGCATCCGGACATCCACCCCCGGGCTCACCACCAGGAAGTCCGCCTCCAGGATGGTCTCAGGTCGGTGGGCGCCCACCTCCACGCGCACCCCGAGCGCCCGGAGGGACTCCAGGTCCACCGCGAGGGCCTCGGCCTGGCTCCGGTCGCTCGCCGTTACCGTCGCTCCGGCCGAGGCCAGGAGGCGGCAGGCGGCGAGGCCGCTCCGGCCCAGCCCCACGACGGTCACCCGCTTGCCCGCCACCTGGAGCCTCCGTTCGCTACGCAGGAGAAGCCCCCCTGTCCCGCCCACCCGCCTCTACCTCAGCTTGAGGGTCGTGAGGGAGACGAGGGCGAGGATGAAGGAGAGGATCCAGAACCGCACGATGATCTTGGGCTCGGCGAGCCCGTTTAACTCGTAGTGGTGATGGATGGGGGCCATCCGGAAGAGGCGCCGGTGCCGGGTCTTGAAGACGAAGACCTGGAGGATGACCGAGACCGCCTCGATGACGAAGACCCCCCCGATGATAACCAGGAGGAGCTCGTGCTTCGTCAGGATGGCCAGCATGGCGAGGGCCGCCCCCAGCGCGAGCGACCCCGTGTCCCCCATGAAGACCTGGGCCGGGTAGGCGTTGAACCAGAGGAAGCCCAGGCTGGCCCCCACGAGGGCGCCGGCGAAGACGGTCAGCTCCGCCGACTCCCGGACGTGTATAACTTGAAGATAGCGCGCGGCGACGGCGTGCCCCGCCAGGTAGGCCAGGACGGTGTAGGCCCCCGCCGCCATGATGACGGGCCCGGTCGCCAGCCCGTCCAGGCCATCGGTGAGGTTCACGGCGTTGCTGCAGCCGACGATGACCAGCATTGCCAGCAGGATGTAGGCCGGGCCCAGGTTGGGCAGCCAGCGCTTGAAGAAGGGGATCGGGAGGGTGGTGGTATAAGCGTCCGCCGGGACCAGATAGAGGTAGATCCCCACCGCCAGTCCCAGGGCGATCTGCCAGCCGAACTTGTAGCGGGGCATCAGGCCGCGGCTGCTCCGCCGGGTCAGTTTCAGGTAGTCATCGGCGAGCCCCACGGCCCCCATGAGCAGGGTCGCCAGGAGGGTGAGCCAGACGAACCGGTTGGTGAGGTTGCCCCAGAGCAAGGTCGCCACCGTGATGGCCCCGAGGATCAGGACCCCCCCCATGGTGGGGGTGCCGGCCTTGGTCGCGTGGGTGCCGGGGCCGTCCTCCCGGATGGTCTGGCCGACCCGGAGCTGCTCCAGCTTCCGGATGACGACCGGACCCAACAGGAACGAGAGGAGGAGGGCGGTCATGATGGCGCCGGCCGTCCGGAAGGTGACGTACCGGAAGACGTTGAAAGCCGTGTGGTACGCCGCCAGGGGAAACAGCAGGTGGTAGAGCATCAGAGACCCTCGAGGACCCGCTCCAGGCGGACCCCACGCGAAGCCTTCAGGAACACCCAGGTCCCGGGGGCTGCCTCCGCCGCGAGCGCCTCCCGCGCCTCCGCAACCTCGCGGCACACCACGATCCGGTCGGCCGGCAGACCGGCCCCTCTCGCGCCCTCCGCGAGGGCGGCCGCCTGGGCCCCCACGGCGATGAGCCGGTCCGGCCCCAGCGACGCCGCAAGGCGCCCGACCCGGCGGTGGGCCTCGGGGGCGTGAGTCCCCAGCTCCAGCATGTCCCCCAGGACGAGGACCGTCCG
>JBOHQK010000148.1:0-7994 GCA_050732195.1 Methylomirabilales bacterium (SeqCode) | reverse complement strand
CGATCCCGCTGGGGGAGCGCCTGGACCTCATCCTCGAGGGGGCGCACGAGGTGTTGGGCCTCGACCGGATTGGCATCTTCCTCCCGGATCCGGAGGGGACGACCCTGGAGTGCCGCGCCGTCCTGGGAGTGGCGGAGGATCCGCTGGAGAGGCTGCGCGTGCCTGTCGGGCTGGAGGGTGGCGCCATCACCCTCGCCTACCGGGAGGCGCGGGACGTGGTCTGGGAGGGACCGGGACCGGTCCCGCCGGAGTACCGCCTGCCGGGCCCCGCGGCCGCCATCGGGTCCTTCCGGAGTCGCGCCTTCGCGATGCTCCCTCTCCTCTCCCGGGGGCGGGCCATCGGGGTCCTGGTCGCGGACAACAAGGTGAGCCGGCGCCCCCTCCCCCAGGAGACTGTGGACCTGCTGCGGGTCTTCTCCCAGCAGGCGGCGATCGCCCTGGAAAACGCGCGGCTGTTCACCGAGGCCCGGGAGCGGGCAGAGCAGATCAGTGCGGCGAACCGGATCGCCACCACCATTTCCTCCAGCCTGAGCGTCCAACAGGTCTTCGACATCGCCGCGGAGGAGACCGCCAAGCTCGTCCACTTCGACCGGATCAGCATCGCCCTCCTGGATGAGGCGGGGGGGGCCATCGCGATGCTGATGGTGAGGGGGGCCGGGCCCCCGGAGGTCACGGAGGGGACCACCCACCCGCTCGCCGGCTCCGCGGTCGCCTTCGCCCTGGCGAAGGGGGAGCCCTGCTTCCGGGAAGACATCCTGGTTCTGCCCGAGGGGGAGCGCTTCACCGAGGACACCTACTTGGCCGGGGCAGGCCTCCGGTCCTGGGTGGCGGTCCCCCTCGTGGCCAAGGAGAAGGCCCTCGGGACCTTCAACCTGTGCAGCGCCAGGCCCAGCGCCTTCTCGAGCCGGGACTTGCCGGTCCTCCTCCCCATCGCCCGGCAACTGGCCATCGCCATCGAGAACGCCCGCCTCTTCGAGGAGGCCCGCAGCACCGGGGAGCGCCTGCGCCGGCTCACGGAGCTGAGCCGGACCGTCACGGCGAGCCTCGATGCCCAGGCGGTTCTGGAGAACATCGTCCGGGTCTCGGTCGAGCTCCTCCGGGCGGACGCCGCCACGTTAGCAGTGGTGGACCCCGCGACCGGGCTGCTCACGCAGCGGGCGGACTACGGCCTGCGTCAGGGGGAGCGCCGCCATACCCGGATCTTCCGCCCCGGCGAGGGGGTCTCGGGCCGCCTGCTGGAGGGCACGGCCCCCCTGGTGGTGGAGGACTTCCGGACCGATCCCCGCGTCGTGAACCGGGAGTGGGCGGCCGCCGAGGGCGTGGTGGCGTACGCCGGGGTCCCCCTCCTCCTGGGGGACCGGGCGGTGGGGACGCTGGCGGTCTTCACCCGGACGGTTCGCCGCTTCGAGACCGGCGAGCTGGACCTGCTCGCCTCCCTGGGGAGCCACGCCGCCATCGCCCTGGAGAACGCGCGCCTCTACGCGGAGCTGAAGGGCTCCACGCAGCACCTGGAGGAGTCGCGGCGGAATCTGGAGGAGCTGCATCGGCTGAGCATCGCCATCCAGGAGGCGGCGTCGCTGGAGGAGCGGTTGGGCCACGTCCTCCGCGGGGCCCACGAGATCCTGGCGCTGGACTGGATCAACATCTTCCTCCCGGACGAGGGACGCACGGCGCTGCGCTGCGTGGCCCGGGTGGGCGGCGGGGACGAGCCGCTCGAGGCGGTGACCGTCCCCCTCGGCCCGGCCGGGGGCGGGCTGGCCCGGGCCTTCCTGGAGAAGGTGGACGTCTGCTGGAACGGGGAGGGCCCGGTCCCGGAGGGGCTCCGCCTGCATCCCCCCTACGCCCACCTGAAGCCCCTGCGGGCCCGCGTCTTCGCCAACATCCCCCTGGTGGCCCGGGGCGAGGCGATCGGCGTCATCGCCGCCGGCAACCCGGAGACTCGGCGGCCCATCCAGGAGGAGACCCGCTCCTTCCTCCGCATCTTCGCCGCGCACGCCGCGATCGCCATCGAGAACGCGCGCCTCTATAAGTCTCTGAAGGAGCACTCGGCCACGCTCGAGCAGCGGATCGCGGAGCGGACGAAGGAGCTGGCCGAGGCGTCCCGGCAGAAGTCCCGCTTCCTGGCCAGCATGTCCCACGAGCTTCGGACCCCGCTGAACGCCATCCTGGGGTTCTCGGAGGTTCTCCTGGACCGCTTCGTGGGGGACCTCACCCCCAAGCAGGTGGAGTACGTGGACAACATCCACGCCAGCGGGAAGCACCTCCTGGGCCTCATCAACGACCTCCTGGACCTCTCCAAGATCGAGGCGGGCAAGATGGTCCTCCACCCCGAGCCCTGCTATCTCCCCCAGACGCTGGAGGATGCCCTCACCCTGGTCCGGTCCGAAGCCACCCGCAAGCGCCTCACACTCGGCCTCGAGGTGGCGCCCGAGGTGGGTCTCGTCGAGGCGGACCCGGCGAAGTTGAAGCAGATCCTCTACAACCTGCTCAGCAATGCCATCAAGTTCACGCCGGAGGGGGGCCGGGTGACGGTGCGGGGGCGGCGCGCCGGCAGCCTGGTGGAGGTGGCGGTGGCCGACACCGGCATCGGGATCCGCCCCGCTGACCAGCAGCGGATTTTCGGAGAGTTCGAACAGGTAGACTCGGCCTATGCCCGCCAGGTGCAGGGGACCGGCCTCGGGCTGCCCCTCACCCGGCGCCTGGTGGAACTGCACGGGGGGACCCTCACCCTGGAGAGCGCCGAGGGCAAAGGGTCGACTTTTACCTTCACGCTTCCGCTCCGGATCCCGCTGCCCGCGCCCGCCTGACCTCGTTACCGCGCCCCGTCGCTTCCTCGCCGGTGGCCGCTTCGATCCGGTCTTGTCCCTCCCGTGCCGCTGGGGTAAGATGCCCCGGTGCTTTCGGCGCCTCCCCCCTGGGGTAGCGAGGCAGGTCGGCGGCAGGAGGAGCGCGTGATCCGACCCGACTGTTACTTCTGCGTGCTGCACGCCGCCTCCGAGGGGGAAGCCCACACCTGCCTGGTCCGTGTCCACGAGAACACCGTGGAGCCGGGGATCCGGACGCTCCCCCAGGTGAAGATGGCTATCCGGGCCCTGGCCGAGATCGAGCAGGCCATCCCCTACGGGCCCCTCCTCCCCTGCGACGATGAGGCTCCCTACTGCGCCTTCCGGCCGGCCGGGCCGGCCCCGGGGGGGCCCCCCCTGGAGCGGCCGGCGCGAGAGCGCCCGCTGGTCCTCGTGGTGGATGACGACAAGCCCACCCTGGAGCTGCTGCGGGACATCCTGGCCAGCCGGAGGATCGAGGCTATCACCGCCACCAGCGGGTTCGAGGGGCTGGAGCTGGCACAGGAGCGGCGCCCCGACCTGGTGATCCTGGACGTGATGATGCCTGGCCTGGACGGCTACAGGACCTGCGCCTTCCTGAAGGAGGACCCAGACCTCAAGGGGGTCCCGGTCCTGATGTGCACAGCGGCCGACGGGGCCAAGTTCAACGAGCGAGCCTTCCGGGCGGGAGCCGCCTTCTGCCTGGCGAAGCCCTTCGAGGCGCACCGCTTCCTCGGCCTCGTGGAGCTGGCGCTGAGCAAGGCCAAGGGCTTGCCCTACCGGGATGAGGTCGGGCGGCGCAGGCGGGTCTTTCGCCGCCTCGCTGCCCGCTACCCCCTCACGGCCAGGGCCACAGGCGGGACGGCCCAGAGGCGGGAGGTGGCGGGGTTCACCGCGAATGTCAGCGCCGGGGGCCTCTTGTGCAACCTGCCAGAGCGGCTCCCCGTCATGACGCCGGCCCTTCTCCGGGTCGAGACGCCGGCCGGACCCGTTGCCCTCACCGTCACCGTGGCCTGGTGTGGGCCCTCCTCGGCCCGCCACACCGGCGCCATTCCCCACGGCCTCCGGATCCTCCAGGCCTGGACCCCCGAGGACGCCGCCCGCTGGACGGAGGTCCTCCGGGCCCTGGAGAGCGCCGCCGGGCCCGAGGCCGGGGGGGAGGCATGAGGGGCGCCGCCGCCCTCCTTCTCCTCGTCTCCGTCCCCCTCGCGGCCTCGGCCCGCGCCGCCCCACCGATCGCCAGGCCCGACCAGAACCTCCCGCAAATCGAGCGGCTGGAAATCTTCACGCCGGGGGAGCCCACCCTCCTCCTCTCCAAAGACGGGGAGCCCTTCGCCACCCTCACCCAGGAGCACCGGGTCTTCGTCCCCCTCGTCCAGATCCCCCGGGTGCTGCGGGAGGCCGTCATTGCCACCGAGGACGCCCGCTTCTACCAGCACGGCGCTCTGGACTGGAGGGCCATGGCCCGTGCCGCCCTCAGCAACCTGGCGGCAGGCCGCCTCCGGGAAGGGGGGAGCACCATCACCCAGCAACTGGCCAAGACCCTCCTCCTCACCCCGGAGCGGACCGTCACCCGGAAGCTGCAGGAGATCCGGCTGGCCCAGAAGATCGAAGAGCGCTACGCGAAGGAGAAGATTCTGGAGCTGTACCTGAACGCCGTCTACTTCGGGCATGGGGCCTACGGGGTTGAGGCAGCGGCCCGGACCTACTTCAGCAAGCCGGTCCGGGCCCTGGCGCTCCCGCAGGCCGCGTTGTTGGCCGGCCTCATCCGCGCCCCCGGTCTCTACTCCCCCCTCCTGGACCCCGCCCGGGCCAAGGCGCGGCGGGATCACGTCCTGCAGCGGATGGTGGCGGAAGGCTTCCTGAAGGAGCCGACCGCCAAGAGCGCCGCCCGGGCGCCGGTCCGGGTCGTCCCGCTGTTCAAGGGCCGGGGCAGCGCCCCGCACTTCGTGGATTACGTCCGGGAGATTCTGGAGGAGCGCTACGGTGAGGGCCTCCTGGCGCGCGGCGGCCTCCGGGTGACCACCACGCTCGACCTGGCCCTGCAGCAGCAGGCGCTGGAGGCTGTCCGGGCGGGGGTCACGGCTGCCGCCGCAGCCCTGGCCCCTCGCCCTCGACGCGGGGCCGCGCCGTCCGCTCCGCCGGGTGGGGAGCAGGAGGGGCCCGGCCTCGAGGGGGCACTCCTGGCCCTCGATCCCGCCACGGGTGCCATCCGGGCCATGGTGGGCGGGACCGCCTACGGGAAGAGCCAGTTCAATCGGGCGGTCCGGGCGCGCCGGCAGCCCGGCTCGGCCTTCAAGCCCTTCGTCTTCGCCGCTGCCTTCGAGCGGGGGATCAGCGCCACGGACCTGCTGGAGGACGCCCCCGTGCGCTACCCCAAGGGTCTGGGGAAGCGGCGGGGGGCCTGGGCTCCCGAGAACTACGACCGGCTCTACCGGGGCCCGGTCACGGTCCGCCGGGCCCTGGAGGAGTCCATCAATGTCCCCACGGTTCGGCTCCTGGAATCCATCGGTGTGGACCGCGTCCTGGAGGTGGCCCGCCGCCTGGGGATCCGGAGCCCCCTGCGGCGGGAGTACGCCCTGGCGTTAGGGGTCTCGGAGGTCACGCTCCTGGAACTGACCACCGCCTACGCCGCGCTCGCCAACGGCGGCAGCCGGGTCACTCCCCACGCCATTCTCCGGGTGGAGGGGCCGGGCGGGGCGCTCCTGGAGGAGTACCGGCCCGCGGTCCAGCCCGCCCTCAAGGAGGAGGTGGCCTACCTCCTTACCTCGGTCCTGCAGGGGGCGGTGGAGCGGGGGACGGGGCAGAAGGCCCAGGCCCTCGATCGCCCGGCGGCGGGGAAGACCGGCACCAGCCAGGATGCGGCCGACCTCTGGTTCGTGGGCTACACCCCGGACCTGGCGGCGGGCGTGTGGCTGGGCTACGATGCGCCCCGCTCCCTGGGGCCGCACGAGACAGCCGGGCGCCTCGCCGCGCCGCTCTGGGCCGACTTCATGCGGCGGGCGCTCGCGTCGCGACCGCCGACCACCTTTGCCGTTCCCGAGGGGGTCTTCTTCCTGGATGTGGACGCCCGGACCGGCGCACCGGCGCCGCCGGGGAGCCCGGGGGCGGTGCGGGAGGTGTTCCTCCGGGGGGAGGGGTCCCCGGGAGCACCGCTGGAGGCCGGGGCGTACGAGGCGGAACCGGAGGAGGCGGTCGAGGAGGAGGAAGGATCGACGGCGCAGGCGAGCCCGTGAGCGGTCGGGATCGGTCCGGTGATGCCGGCCGGTCCGGGAGGGCGTGAGATGGCGGGGACGTTCGCATGGTGGGGGGGCTTTGTGCTGGCGCTGGCCGGGCCCGTCGTGGCCGTCGCCCAGGCACCGCCGAAAGCGGGCGGTCCCCTCTTCGCCACCCTGAAGACGAGCATGGGGACGATTGTGATCCGGCTCCACGAGGAGAAGGCCCCCAGCACGGTGGCCAACTTCGTCGGGCTCGCGACGGGGACCAAGGAGTGGACGGACCCCAAGACGGGGAAGCCGGTGACCCGTCCCCTCTACAACGGGACCGTCTTTCACCGGGTCATCCCGAACTTCATGATCCAGGGGGGGGATCCGCTGGGGACCGGAACGGGCGGGCCCGGCTTCCGGTTCGCCGACGAGTTTCACCCGGACCTGAAGCACAGCAAGGCGGGGATCGTGTCCATGGCCAACGCCGGCCCGAACACCAACGGGAGCCAGTTCTTCATCACCCACCGGGCCACCCCCTGGCTGGACGGCCGCCACAGCGTCTTCGGGGAGGTGGTGGAGGGGATGGAGGTGATGGAGGCCATCGGCACCATTCCCCGCGACGCGCGGGACCGGCCCCTGAAGCCGGTCGTCCTCCAGGAGGTCCTGATCGGTCGGGGGGCGCCGGCTCGCTGACGCCGACCCGTTACGCCGCCTTCCTCCGGGGGGAGCGATTCCCGTCGAGCCCGCCCAGGCCGTGGCGGTGGGCCCGCCTACTTCTCCAGCACCAGGAGCTGCCCCGGCAGGTGGGCCGGGTGGAGGTGGCACCAGATCCTGAAGAGCCCGGCCTTGTCGGCCACGAACTCCACGGTCTCGGGCTTGTCCCGGTACACGTCCACCTTCACGTTGAACTCGTCAATGGCGAAGCCGTGGACGTTGGGGTCCGCCTTGACCCGGTTGTAGAGCTTGAACCGGACCTTCTCCCCCTTGTTCACCACGTACGTGCCGGGCGTCCAGACGTTGTTCCCCTCGTAGTTGATGTTGACGGCCTGCAGCTCCCGCTCGCTCGCGGCGCCCGCGGGGCCGATCAGTCCGAGGCCAAGGGCTGCGGCCAGAACGATCCGTGCGGTGGTCTTCATGGTGTGACCTCCTTGTTTCGGTGGATGGATCAGTGTCTGCTCTGATGCTCCCGCTCGATCTGATCGCCGAGAGCCTCCTCCCCCGGGAGGAGGCGGTCCTCGGGGTGGCGCCGGTCCGGCGTCACGAGGGACTCCAGAAAGAAGACCAGGGCCCAGATCTCCCCCGGCTCCAGCGCATCGGCGTAGGACGGCATCGGGGTCCCATCGAGGCCCAGGGCGATGCTCTTCCAGGTCTCCTGTGTGTCGGAGCCCCGCTTGAGCGGCCGCCGGGTCAAGTCCGCGGGGACGATGGGCAGATCGCGCGAGTCCTTCATCCCCTTCCGGGCTGAGGGCCCGTCCCCCTTCCCGCCGTCCCCATGGCACTCCGGGCACCCCGAGGCCTTGTAGAGCCTCGCCCCTTTGACGACCGACTCGGGTGTGACGCCCGGGGCGGGGGGAACCGGCGAGGGCGGTGGTACCGGCTCGCCAAAGCGCGGGGAGAAGGTCTTCAAGTAGGCCACCACCGCCCGAAGCTCCCCGGCGCCGATGTGGGCCTGTGGAACCATGGCGGTGCCCCGCACCCCGCGGGCGAGAATGCGGAGGAGGTCCTCGTCGGTGGGGGGAGCGCCGCTCACAGTGGAGCGGAACTTGTACCGGCCTGTGGTGAAGTCGGCGGGCTTGGTGCGCAGGCGCGCCGCGGCCTCGCCGTTGCCATCGCCGCTCGGCCCGTGGCAGACCGCGCAGTGGCGCTCGTACACCTGCTTCCCGTCCGGTGTCTGGGCCCCGGGGGCCTCTGCGAGGGCGAGGAAGCCGACCAGGCCTACGCACACCGCGCCGACGGGCCGGCGGGC
>JBOHQK010000147.1:0-10504 GCA_050732195.1 Methylomirabilales bacterium (SeqCode) | reverse complement strand
CCGACACCGGGGCGCGGCGGGGGCGCCTCCACACCCCCCACGGCACCGTGGAGACGCCGGTGTTCATCCCGTGCGGCACGCAGGCGACGGTGAAGACCCTCTCCCCCCGCGACCTGGAGGAGGAGGGGGTGGAGCTGTTCCTCTGCAACACCTATCACCTCTGCCTGCGGCCGGGCGCCGAGACCATCGCCGCCCTCGGCGGCCTGCACCGGTTCATGGCCTGGCCGAGGGCGCTCCTGACGGACAGCGGCGGCTACCAGGTCTTCAGCATGGCCGAGCTGCGGCGGATCACCGAGGAGGGCGTCACCTTCCGCTCCCACCTGGATCATTCCAGCCACACCCTGACCCCCGAGGGGGCCGTCGCCATCCAGGAGGCGCTCGGGGCCGACATCATCATGGCCTTCGACGACTGCACCCCCTACCCGGCCACCCCCGACCAGGCCCGGACCTCGATGGAGCTCACCCTGCGGTGGGCGGAGCGGTGCCTCAAGGCCCGGACCCGCTCGGACCAGGCCCTCTTCGGGATCGTCCAGGGCTCGGTCTACCCGGAGCTGCGGGCGGAGGCGGCGGCGCGCCTCACGGCGCTCCCGTTTGACGGCTACGCCATCGGCGGCTTGAGCGTGGGGGAGAGCAAGGGGCAGATGCTGGCGGTCCTCCGGCAGACCACGCCCCGCCTGCCGGCTGAGAGCCCCCGCCACCTCCTGGGGGTCGGGCTCCCGGAGGATCTCCTCCTCGGAATCGCGGCCGGCATTGACATGTTCGACTGCGTGATGCCGACCCGCCACGGGCGCACCGGCAGCCTCTTCACCCGGCGGGGGCGTCTGAGCATCAGGGCGGCGGAGTACGCCCGGGACGAGCGCCCGGTGGACCCCGAGTGCGCCTGCTACACCTGCCGGACCTTCAGCCGCGCCTACCTCCGGCACCTGTTCGTGGCCGACGAGACGCTGGGGTTGCGGCTCAACACCCTTCACAATCTCCACTTCTACCTTACCCTGATGGCCGAGGCCCGGCAGGCCCTGGCCGAGGGGACCTTCGCCAAGTTCCTGGACGATCGGCTCGCCGCCCTCCGGGGCGCGCCGGACTCCCACGCCCAACTCGAGTAAAGGAGGACGCACGTGCTCGCACCCACCCTGGCCTACGCGGGGGCCCTAGGCGACGGCGGCGCCGGCGGCTACCAGGCCCTGATCCCCCTGCTCCTCATGTTCGCCGTCTTCTACTTCATCCTGATCCGCCCGCAGCAGCAAAAGCAAAAGAAGCACCGGGAGGTGCTCCAGAACCTCAAGACGGGGGACCAAGTCATCACCAGCGGGGGGCTCTACGGGACCATCGTGGCGATCGACGAGCAGAAGATCACCCTGCGGATTGCGGACAATGTGAAGGTGGAGGTGGGCCGCTCCTTCGTTGCGTCCCGGGTGGGCTGGGAGGTAGAGAAGAAGAAGGACTAGCGAGCAGCCGGTTTGTCCGCCACCAAGATGGCGGCGTAGCCGACCCGACTCATGCCCGGTAGCGCCTTGAGCGCAAAGTCGAGCCGGCCCAGCGTGAGGATGAGGCGTTTGAAGGTGTCGTAGAGAGGCTGGCCGTCTCTATAGACGGTCTGGTAGGGCTCGGGGACGATCGAGGAGACCATGTGCAGGCCCAGCCGGCGGACGACCTGGAGCCCGGATGCGGTGAGGAGCCGGGTCATCTCCTGCCCTGTGTAGGTCTTGTACACGAAGTCCACGCGCTCGGCCCGGGTCACGTAGGTGTAAGTCCAGATCCGCCGATCCCCCGCCCCGCGGGTCCGCACGGCCCACACCAGTTCGTCCGGTCGCCACAGCAGGCCCACGTGCCACTTGTTGTCATGCTGGATGGTCACTGTCCCACCGGGGCGGCAGACCCGGGCGAATTCGGCAATGGCGGTGGTGTAGTCCGGGATCAGGCCGATCACGTCCCCGTAGCAGCAGACGAAGTCCACACTGGCGTCGGGGAGCGGCAGGCGCGTGGCATCCCCCCGGAGGAAGGTGACGTTGCGGCAGCCCAGGCCCGTCACCTTCTCCCGCGCCTTGCGGAGGAGGTCGGCGGCCAAATCCAGCGCCAGGACGCGCCGGGCGCGGGGGGCGAACTGGGCGGTCTGCAGGCCCGTGCCCGCTCCCACATCCAGGACCACTTTTTCCTCCCACCGGGGGCGCAGGGCTTCGAGGGTGGCCCGGGTCACCCGGTAGTCGTTGACGAAGAAGGGGGTGCCGGCGTCGAAGACGTCATACTCCTCCGCCATCCGGTCGTAGGCGGAGGCGACCGCCTCCCCGTACCGCTCGCCGAACTCGGGCTGGTTTCTCTGCACGGGGTCCCTGCCTCCGCCCCTCTGGGGCGCTCGGCGGAGCAACACTCCGGCGGACGCCTGACGAGGCTATCGAATCTCCGGCATAGGTCCTTCCGTCGCCGCCCCTGATTGTGCGACTGCCGTGCCGGGTCTCAGGGGGCTTCCCGCCTTGGCCCTCCTCCTTCCGCTTGGTGGAGGAAGGCTGGCTTCGCCGTCCCCTCCTGGGAGACCCATCCCCCTTCCCTGCTCTTCGTGGCTCCCGGCCCCAGGTGGAGCCACCCGGCGTTGAAGTCTACATGGATCCACTGGCGTGTCAAGATTGTCGGCCCGACCCGCGGCCTCTCGCATTTACCCGCTGGTCGTCGAGTCGCATCTCCGCGAGGTCTTCAGAGGCGGTGTCGTCCGTGTCGGGGCCCCTCCCTCCCCCCGTAGTCCGCCGCCTGGGCGATCGGGGGGCCCGGCGATGGCGGAAAACCGGTGGGGCGACACGCCAACCCGGCCAAGGTAGGAGCCCGATGGCCCCCAACTCCCCGTTCTCTGCTTGACTCGGCTGCGCGCTGTGTGCTATATGGGGGCCTCTTCAGCGGCAGGCCCTCACACCGGGACGTCGCCATGGATCCCCTGGCATTCGTGGACGAGGAGTTGGAGGCGCTGAAAGCCCGCGGCCTTTTCCGCTGGCTCCGCTGCATGGAGGGGCCGCACGGCCCGGTCATGATGGTGGACGGCCGGCGGGCCGTCGTCTTGGCCTCCAGCAATTCCCTCGGCCTCTCCACGCATCCGCGGGTCGTCGGGGCTGCCGTCGAGGCCGCTGTCCGCTACGGGTGCAGCGTGGGGGCCTCGCGGCTCATCGCCGGGAACCACGAGCTCCACGCGCAGTTGGAAGAGCGGTTGGCCGCGCTGAAGGGGACAGAGGCCGCGCTGGTCTTCAGCACCGGCTACATGGCCAACCTGGGCGTGCTCGGGGCCCTGGCCGGCCCCGACGACGTGATCTTCAGCGACGCCCTCAACCATGCCAGCATCATTGACGGGATCCGGCTCAGCCGAGCCGGCGTGGTCGTGTTCCCGCACAGTGACCCTGCTGGGCTCGAAGACCTCCTGCGCGCTCACCAGCATCGCCGCCGCCGCATCGTCGTCGTGGATGGGGTCTTCAGCATGGATGGGGACGTTGCGCCCCTCCCGGACCTGTTGGCCGTGGCGCGGCGGTGGGGCGCCCTGGTGGTGGTGGATGACGCCCACGGGACCGGCACGCGCGGGCCCGGCGGCGCCGGCGCGCTCGCGGCCTGCGGCCTCCGGGGGGCGGCGGACCTGGAAGTCGGCACGCTCGGCAAGGCCCTCGGCAGTTTCGGCGCCTTCGTCGCCGGCTCCCGCAAGCTGATACGCCTGGTGATCAACAAGGCCCGCAGCTTCATCTTCACCTGCGGCCTGCCACCGTCGGCCCTGGCAGCTGCCAGCGCGGCGCTCGACGTGCTGCGAGACGAGCCGGACCTGCCCGTCCGGCTCATGGACAACGCGCGCCAGGTGCGCGAGACCTTGGGCCGCGCGGGGTTTGACCTCAGCCCGAGCACCACGCATATCCTCCCCCTGCACGTGGGGGATAGCCGCCGCACGATGGCATTCTGCGAGCGGCTCCTCGATGCCGGCGTCTTCGCCCAGGGGATCCGGTACCCGACGGTCCCCGAAGGCACGGAGCGGCTGCGGCTCACGCCAATGGCCACGCACACCGCGGATCACCTGGCGGCCGCCTGCCGCACCATCGTCGAGTCCGGCGCCGCGCTCGGCCTGCCGGCCGCCCGGGCCACGCCTCGGGCCGCATCGCGATGACCGTCGGCCTCCGGTGACCGATCACCGAGGTGATCCTCTAGCGGATCGGCCCCATGCGGCCGGTCCGCTATCCCGAATCCGGTGGACGCCTCGCATTCTGCCCTCGGTTGGTGCCTTCCTCATGACGAGCGCCGAGATCCGCCGCCTCCGCGCCCTCGACCGGGCCCACGTGTGGCATCCCTTCACGCCCATGGCGGACTGGATGGCATCCGATCCCCTGGTCATCGAGCGGGGCCGAGGCTGCTACCTGTATGACACGGACGGGCGGCGCTACTTCGACGGGGTCTCCTCGCTCTGGGTGACCCTCCACGGTCACCGGGTCTCGACGATCGACCGCGCGGTGCGGGCGCAGCTCGGCCGCATCGCCCACAGCACTATGCTCGGGCTCGCGAACGCTCCCGCCACCCGGCTGGCGGCGCGGTTGACCGTCCTGGCGCCGCGGGGGCTCACGAAGGTCTTCTATTCCGACAACGGATCCACGGCGGTCGAGGTGGCCATCAAGCTCGCATTCCAGTTCTGGCGGCAGCAGCGGCCGCCGCGCCCGGCGCGGCGCCGCGTGATCACCTTCGTGAACGCCTATCACGGGGACACGCTGGGTGCGGTCTCGGTCGGCGGGATCGAGCTATTCCATCGACTCTTTGCGCCGCTCTTGTTCGAGACCATCCGGCTGCCGTCCCCCTACTGCTATCGGTGCCCGAGGGCGCCGGCGCGCGGCTGCTGCGGGGAACCACTCCGCGCGCTCCGGGCGACCCTGCGGGAGCGGGGCCGTGAGGTAGCCGCCGTCATCCTGGAACCGATGGTCCAGGCGGCCGCAGGCATGATCACGCAGCCGCCCGGCTTCGTCGGCGAGGTGCAGGACCTCTGCCGCGCCCACAACCTCCTCCTCATCGCGGACGAGGTGGCGACAGGGTTCGGCCGGACGGGCCACCTCTTTGCCTGCGAACACGATGGCGTCCGCCCCGACTTCATGGTCCTGGCCAAGGGCATCACCGGGGGCTATCTCCCCCTGGCGGCCACCCTGACCACCACGAGGGTCTTCAACGCCTTCCTCGGCCGGCCCGAAGAGGGGCGCACCTTTTACCATGGGCACACCTACACGGGCAACCCGCTGGCCTGCGCAGCCGCCCTGGCCAACCTGGAGATCTTCCGCCGCACCCGACGCCTCCAGACCCTCCCCGCCAAGATCAAGACGCTCGCCGCGGCCCTGGACACGCTGTGGGATCTCACCCATGTGGGCGATATCCGGCGGATCGGGATGATGGTGGGGATCGAGCTGGTCCGGGACCGGCGCACCAAGACACCCTACCCCCCCGCGGCGCGGATGGGACATCGGGTGTGCATGGCCGCGAGGGATGACGGGCTGATCATCCGACCTCTGGGGGACACCGTGGTGTTGATGCCGCCCCTGGCCGCGACGCGGAGGCAGCTGGAGGACCTGGTGGCGGTGACGGGGCGCGCCATCCGGCGGGTGACGGAGGGATGATGGGCCGCGGGCTCTTCATCACCGGCACGGACACCGGTGTGGGGAAGACCCTCGTCACGGCGATGATCCTCGTTGGCCTCCAGGAGGCCGGTCTCCGCGTCGCCGCGATGAAGCCGGTGGAAACGGGCTGCGCCGTGCGGGGGGGACGCCTGGTGCCGGCCGACGCGGAATACCTGCGGACCGTGGGCCGCCTCGCCGAGCCGCCTGGCGCCATGGCCCCGTACACCTTCGCGTTGCCCGCTGCCCCCTGGGCGGCGGCGCGCGAGGCCCGCGTGGAGATCGTGCTGGACCGGATCGCCGAGGCGTACGCTGCCCTGGCCTCGCGCGCCGACTGCGTCCTCGTGGAAGGCGCCGGTGGTCTGCTCGTGCCTCTGGCCGACGGCGTGCAGTTCCCTGAGGTGGCTCGGCGCCTCGGGACACCCGTGGTCATCGTCGCCCGGAGCGGCCTGGGCACGCTCAACCACACGCAGCTTACGGTGCGCGAGGCGACTCGCGCCGGCCTGGAGGTGCTCGGGATCGTCCTGAACGATGGCCGGGCCGCCGCAGACGCCGCCGTGGAGGCCAATCTCGCCCTGCTCGACGCGCTGGTAGGGGTGCCGATCCTGGGGCGGATTCCACCCCTCGCCGGGAGGCCGCCGGCACGCGAGACCCTGGCGGCAGCCGCCCGCGCCCACATCCAGCTGGAGCGCCTTTGCGCCGCCGTCGGCGTGTAATGGAGGATGCGATGCGGTACGACAGGCTGGGCGAGCTGGCGCTTGGGGGAGACCTGCCGTCACGGGCGGATCTGCTGGCCGTGCTGTGCGCGCCGGACGACGCGGTGCCGGCGCTGCTGGATGCCGCGTTTCAGGTCCGCCGGCACCACTTCGGCGTCCGCGTGCAGCTCCATCGACTGGTCAACGCGAAGAGCGGCCTCTGCCCCGAGGACTGCGGCTACTGCTCGCAGTCCAGGGTGTCCACCGCGCCCATCGAGCGCTACCCCTTCCTGCCCCTCGAGCGCCTGCTCCAGGCCGCGCGCGCGGCCAAGGCCGCCCGCGCCCTCCGCTTTTGCATCGTGAACAGCGGCCGGGGGCCGACGGAGCGCGAACTCGATCAGGTCGTGGCGGCCGTGGAGGCGATCCGGGCCGAGGTCCCGATCAACATCTGCTGCTGCCTCGGCCTCCTGACCGACGGGCAGGCCCGCCGCCTGAAAGCCGCCGGGGTGGAGCGGGTGAACCACAACCTGAACACGAGCCGCCGGTTCTACCCCCGGATCTGCCAGACCCACAGCTACGACGATCGGGTGCGCACGCTCGAGGCGGTCCGGCAGGCCGGAATCTCCACCTGCTCTGGAGGGATCGTGGGAATGGGGGAGACCGATGAGGACATCCTCGATCTGGCGCTGCATCTACGCGCCCTCGACGTCGACTCCATCCCGGTGAACTTCCTCCACCCGATCGCAGGGACGCCGCTGGCCGGGATCCGCACGCTGGATCCGCGCCGCTGCCTCAAGGTCCTCTGTCTGTTCCGCTTCGTCCTCCCGGCCAAGGAGATACGCGTGGCCGGCGGTCGCGAGCTGAATCTCGGCTCCCTGCAGCCCCTGGCGCTCTATCCAGCCAACTCGATCTTCGTGGAGGGGTACCTCACGACCCCGGGACAGACTACCCCGGCAGCGCACCGGATGATTGCGGACCTGGGGTTCGAGATCGACGAGACGCCCCCTGGCCCCTCTCACTCCGCTTGACCGGGGGGGCAGGGGCCTCCCTGGCCCCGCCCGCAAATCCCCCCCCCGGGCTGAAGCCGCCGGTGCGGCCCCGGCCCTCTCTGAGGCGCTGGAGGAGGAAAGGTGGCGTCCGCCGTCCGCGTCCGGGCCGACGACGCGGCGGGGCGGGCCAACGAGAACCCGGTCGCCCGCCCACGCGGAAGGCCGCGCCCCGCTGGACGACGATCCCCGCAATGCGGAGGCGAGGTTCCCCCGGGCGGGCATCTCCAGGGATCGGCTGCGGAGGGAAACCGATGAGTAGCCTGCCTCCTGGCCCGCGAATGCCGCCGATCTTGCAGCTCCTGAACTGGATTTTCAGGCCGATTCCATTCATGGAAGAGTGTGCGCGTCGGTATGGCGACTGGTTTACGGTCCGCTTCCTCCGGTTTCCGAAGCGTTTGACCTTTGTCTTCACCAGTGACCCGGAGGCCATCAAGGAAGTATTTGCCGGCAATCCGGACCAGCTCCATGCCCGCGAAGCGAATCTGGTCCTGAAGCCGGTGCTGGGAGAACACTCGCTCCTCCTGCTGGACGGTCCGAGACACGTGCAGGAGCGGCGGCGCATGATGCCGGCGTTCCACGGGGAGCGGATGCAGGTGTACTGCGCGATCACGCGCGAGGTCGCCGACCGCTCGATTGATGCCTGGCCCCTTGGTCGGCCGTTCCCCATCCTTGCCGCGATGCAGGAGATGACACTCGGCGTGATCCTGCGGATGATGTTCGGGAGCGGGGAGAGCGATGATCTCTTCCGGTTGCGGCGTGACCTGAAGCGGATCCTCGCGCTCATGGCAAACCCGATGATGTTCCTCCTGGGCGGGGCAGGGGGAGAAGGGCGGTCCGCCAGGCGGCGGTCCCGCCTCGGGCCTGTCTCGCCCTGGGAGCGGGCCTGCCGGCTCCTCCGAGAGGTGGATAGCATCTTGCTTGCGGAGATCGCGAAGAGGCGGGCGGCCGGCGGGCGAGGCGGCGAGGATATCCTCACGCTGCTGGTCCAGGCGGGCGACGGGAATGGGCGGTCCATGAGCGATGCAGAGCTGCGCGATGGATTGGTCACGCTCCTGGTGGCCGGGCACGAGACCACGGCGACCGCGCTCTCCTGGGTGTTCTACCGGTTGCTGCGCCATCCCGAGGTTCTGGCGAAACTTCGTGCAGAGCTGGATGGGGTCGTCGGGAGCCACCTGGTCGGCCCGGAGCACCTCGGCCAACTCCGCTATCTCGATGCGGCTGTGATGGAGACCTTGCGGCTGAATCCCACCGTGCCGCTCGTCGGGCGGTCTTTGCAGGTGCCTCTGCGGATTGGGGCTCGTGACCTGCCTGCGGGAGTCGTGGTGGCACCCTGCATCTACCTGACCCACCGGCGGCCCGATCTGTGGCCGGATCCGGAACGTTTCGCCCCCGAACGGTTCCTCGAGGAGCGGGGGGCCCCGCAAGGGTTCTTCCCCTTTGGCGGTGGCGTGCACCGGTGTCTGGGGATGGCGTTTGCCGTCCAGGAAATGAAGGTGATCATTGCTCAGGTGCTCAGCCGTGTGGTGCTCCGGCGGGTACCGGGCTATACTGCGCGAGTCGTCAGGCGAAATATTTCGTTCGCCCCGTCAGAGGGGATGCCGGTGATTGTCGAAGGACGCCCCTAGAGGGCCTTCCTGTTGGACGCGGACCCTCTGGCGGCCGTTCTCCCGACAGGCATGCCCCACGGGTTGCTCTGGATCCAGGTCCAAGGGTCCGATCTCGCGCGGAAAAGATGCCAGTCGAGACCCCGGTGAGGAAGCTGCGGAGGATGTGAAGGCTCGCCCCGCTGGCCTGATCGAGGCTGGGACTCCCCGCCTGCGTCAGAGCCGCTCCAAGAAGACGCACTTCAGGTACCGGGTCTCCCGCACCCCCAGGAGGATGGGGTGGTCGGCCGCCTGCGTCCGGACCGCCAGGACCTGCATCCGGCAGTGGGCGTCCGCCGCCGCCTCCTCCAGCATCGCCAGGAAGGTCGCCTCGTCCACGTGGTAGGAGCAGGAGCAGGTAATCAAGATGCCCCCCGGCCGCAGGAGCCGCATCGCCCGCAGGTTGATCTCCTTGTAGCCCCTGAGCGCCGCCCCGACCGCCTCCTTCCCCTTGGTGAAGGCGGGGGGGTCCAGGACGAGGCAGTCGTACTTGCGCCGGGTCTTGTCCAGGGCCCGGAGCTCGTCGAAGGCGTTGGCCGTCCGGAACCGGCAGCGCCCCTCGAGTCCGTTGAGGCGCGCGTTCGCCTCGGCGGCCGCCACCGCCTCGGGGGAGATGTCCACCCCCTCCACGAGCGTCGCGCCGGCCTCCGCCAGGTGCACCGCGAAGCCCCCCGTATAGCAGAAGCAGTCCAGGACCGTCCGCCCGGCCGCCACCTCACGGGCGGCCAGCCGGTTCTCCCGCTGGTCTAGGAAGAACCCGGTCTTCTGCCCCCCCGCCACATCCACCCGGAAGCGGCAGGGTCCCTCGCGGATCTCCACCTGCTCCGGGCCGTCCCCCCGCGCCCAGCCCCGCTCGAGGGGCAGGCCCTCCAGCGCCCGGACCGAGGCGTCGTTGCGCAGGTAGATGCCGCGCGGCGTAAGGAGGCTCTCGACAGCCTCCAGGGTCGCCTCCCGCAGCCGGTCCATCCCCGCCGTGAGGAACTGGGCAACCGCCACGGGCCCGTAGCGGTCCACGATGAGCCCCGGCAGCAGATCCCCCTCGGAGGAGACGACCCGGTAGGCCGCCTCCGGGCCCGCCAGTGCCTGCCGCCGGGCCGCCGCGGCCGCGATCCGCCGCCGCAGGAAGGCACCGTCAATGGCCTCGGCCTCGGTGGTCAGGACTCGGAGGACGATCTGGGAGCGCGGGTTGTAGGTCCCCCGCCCGAGGAACTGGCGGTTGGGGGCGGCGATGTCCACCACCTCCCCGGGCTCCGCGGACCCCTGCACCTCCTGGATGTCGCTCCGGTAGATCCAGGGGTGCCCGCGCAGGAGGCGCCGCTGGCCGCTCCCCCGAAGGACGGCGGTGGCCATGCCGGCCGTAGTTGTACTGCCCGGGCCGGGAAAATGCAAGGGCGAAGGACGTCTCAGGGGAGGCGCCCGGTCCCGCGGCACTGCATGCATTTCACCTTGATCCAGGTGCCGCTGCCGTTCCGGATCTGAAAGTAGCCGGTCCCGTTGCAGCCAGGGCAGGTCATGGG
>JBOHQK010000146.1:0-17996 GCA_050732195.1 Methylomirabilales bacterium (SeqCode) | reverse complement strand
AGGTCCTGCTGGACGGCCGTCCCGTCGCGGGCCCCGGGCCGGACCGGGCCGTGGTCTTCCAGGACCCCTGCCTCCTCCCATGGCGGACCGTCGCCCGCAACGTCACCTACGGCGTGGAGCTCCAGGGTCGCCTGACCCCGGAGACAGCCGACCGGGCCCGCTCCTTCGTGGAGATGGTGGGCCTGCAGGGATTCGAGGGCTACTACCCCCACGAGCGCTCGGGTGGGATGCAGCAACGGGTCACCCTGGCCCGGGCTCTCACCGTGGACCCCCAGATCCTCCTGATGGACGAGCCCATCGCCGCCCTGGACGCCCAGACCCGGGAGGTGATGCAGCAGGAGCTGCTCACCATCTGGCAGCAGGCGCGCAAGACGGTCCTCTTCGTCACCCATCAGATCAATGAGGCGATCTATCTCGCGGACCGGGTGGTGATATTCTCTGCCCGGCCCAGCCGGGTGAAGGAGGTGCTCCGGGTGGACCTGCCGCGGCCCCGCCCGCTGGCGCTGAAGCGGCAGCCGCGGTTCCTGGAGCTGGAGGACGCGGCCTGGAAGGTCATCGAGGAGGAGGTTCGCAAGAGCATGCGGGCGGACCGGGTGGCCCGGCCGCACGACCAAGGGCAAGCGTAGGGGGGGCCCGATGCAGGCGAGGGGGAGACGCTGGCGGCGCTGAAGGGGGGGGCGGTGGCGATGCTCTACGTGCTGGAATCCACGAAGTCGGTTGAGCAGGTGGGCAAGGCGCTGGAGGAGGCGGTGGCACGCCACAAGTTCGGGGTGTTGCAGGTCCATGACCTGCGGGCGAGCATGGCGAAGAAGGGCGTGGAGTTCGCGCGGGAGTGCCGCATCTACGAGATTTGCAACCCCCACCAGGCGAAGCGCGTCCTGGAGCAGGACATGGAGATCTCGACGGTGCTCCCCTGCCGGATCGCGGTCTACACGGACCAGGGGGGGACGAGGCTGGCGACGGTCCGCCCCGCGGCCATGATCGGCATGTTTGGGAAGCCAGCGCTGCAGCCGGTGGCCGAGGAGGTGGAGCGGACCGTGACCGCGATCATGCAGGAGGCAGCGGCCTGAGGCGGGTCGGGGGGTCAGCGGATCAGGGCTTTCAGGTCATCCAGGTCCATTGGTTTCGTGCAGTACTCGCCCCCGTTCTTCAGCACCTCCCGCCGGGCATCCTCCGACCCGTAGCCGGTCATCACCACGACCCGGGTCTTGGGCGCGACCCGCCGGGCCAGCCTGAGCAGCCGGAGGCCGTCGGCGTTGTTCGCACCGGACAACCGGAGATCGGCGAGGACGAGATCGAACCGCTGCGCCTTCAGGGCGGCGGCGGCGGCGTCGAACTGGCGGCAGGGGACCACCTCCGCCCCCAGGGCCTGGAGATAGTGTCCCAGGGTGAGGAGGATGGTGGGCTCGTCGTCCATGATGAGGACCCGCCCCCCGGCCCGGAGGCGCGGCTTGCGGGATGAGGACCTCGGCATGCGGTCTCCCCTTGGGTGCACGGAAGCCAAGCGGCCCTGACGGTCGGCAGGGAGGGGAGCAAGCTTCATACCAATCCCGTTGGACTCTAACCTCTCGGAATTGCGGAGGCAGACGGAGCCGCGGCGCGGGGGGGCCAGGAATCCGGCAGGGGGCTAGATCCGGTACCGCTTGATCTTGTCCTGGAGGGTGGAGCGGGAGATGCCGAGGATCCGGGCGGTCTGGCTGCGGTTGCCGTCGGTGGCGGCCAGGACCCGCTTGATGTACTCCTTCTCCATCTGGTCCAGACGGGCGAACTCCCCCTTCCTCTGGTCCGGCGGAGAGGAGGGGGCCGTCGCCCCGGCCATCTCCTCGGCGGGCGGCGGGGGGAGGGGTGGGGCACTCCCGGCCAGGGCCTGGAGTTCTGCCGGGAGGTGGGTCGGGAGGAGCAGGTCCCCCGGGCAGAGAATCATGGCCCGCTCGGTGAGGTTTTTCAGTTCTCGAACGTTCCCGGGCCAGGGGTAGGCCATCAGGATGGCCAGCGCCTCCTTCGAGAACCCCTTCGCCTGCTTCTTAAGCAGGGGGTTGAACTCCTGCACGAAGAGGCTCGCCAGGATCAGGATGTCCGCCCCCCGCTCCCGGAGGGGCGGCGCCGCGAGCGGCATCACCCGCAGCCGGTAATAGAGGTCTTCCCGGAAGCGCCCCTCGGCCACCAGCTTCGCCAGGTCCCGGTTGGTGGCCGTGATGATGCGGACGTCCACCGAGATGTCCCGGGTCCCGCCCACCCGTCGGAAGCTCTTCGTCTCCAGGACCTTCAGGAGCTTCGGCTGGACCGTCCCCGCCATGTCCCCGATCTCGTCCAGGAAGACGCTCCCGCCGTCCGCCACCTCCAGGAGGCCCCGCTTCATCGTCTTGGCGTCGGTGAAGGCCCCCCGCTCGTGGCCGAAGAGCTCGGAGTCGAGCAGGTTCTCGCTCAGCCCGGCGCAGTTGATCTCCATGAAGGGCTTGTCCCGGCGGGCGCTCTTGCCGTGGATCGCGCGGGCAACGAGCTCCTTGCCGGTGCCGCTCTCCCCCGAGATGAGGACCGTGGTGTTTGAGCTCTCGGCCAAAAGGTCAATGAGCCGGTTCAACTCCCGGATACTCGGCGCCTCGCCGGGCAGGGCCCCCTCCCCCCCCAGGCGCTGGCGGTAGTAGGCCACCTCCCGGTCCACCCGGAGCCGCTCCAGGGCCTTCTCCACCTGGACATCCACCTCCTCCAGGTCGGCCCCCTTGGTGAGGAAGTGGGCCGCTCCCATCTTCATGGCAGCCACCGCGTCCTTGATCTTCCCGTGCCCGGTCAGCATGATGACGGCGGCGTCCGGGTGGGTCGCGCGGAGCTTCTCAAGGGTGGCGAGCCCGTCCAGGTCGGGCAGCTTCAGGTCGAGGAGGACGACATCGGGGCCGTGCTCGGCGGCGGCCGCGAGGCCCTGGGCGGCGTTGCCGGCCTCCACCACCCGGAAGCCCTTTTTCTGGAAGTGGTGCCGCAGGCTGAGCCGGATGGTCCGCTCGTCGTCAATGATGAGCAGGGTTTGGTTCATGATACGCTACCCGGGTCCGCGCAGCCCCCGCGCGGGCCCATCCACGGGAGGGCCCGGGGGCTAGGGGTTGGGGGGGGACTCCCGATTCCCGCTCACCTGCAGCGGGAGCAGCACCGTAAAGGTGGAGCCCTCCCCCTCCTTGCTGTCCACCAGGATCCGCCCGCCGTGTTCTTCCACGATTCGGCGGCAGATCGCCAGCCCCAGGCCGGAGCCCCGCGGCTTCGTGGTGTAGAAGAGATCGAAGATCCGCTCCCGGTCGGCCGCGGGGATGCCGGAGCCGGTGTCGGAAAGGGCGACCTCGGCGAAGCCGGACCGCCGAGGTACCCCGCGGCGACGGGGCACCTGCGCGGGGCGGAGCCGGAGGGCGACCGTGATGGTGCCACCGGCGGGCGTGGCTTCCACCGCGTTCTTCAGGAGGTTCAGAAACACCTGCTTCATCTTGTCCGGGTCCACCGGGACGGCCGGGAAGTCGGGCGGGATCTCCCGCCGGAAGGTCAGCCCCTTCGCCTGCAACTCCTCCCGCTGCAGCCCCAGGATCTCCTCCCAGACCTGCCCGAGCTCCACGGGGCGCCGCTCCAGGCTGGACGGTCTCCCGTACAGGAGCAGGTCATTGACCAGGGCGTTCAGCCGCCGGCCCTCGGAGAGCATGGCCGTGACCAGCTCCCGGTGGGCAGGGGTGAAGTCCACCTCGTCTGCCAGGATCTGGGCCACCGAGGTAATCCCGAAGAGGGGGTTGCGGATCTCGTGGGCCACGCCCGCCGCCACCTGGCCGATGGCCGCCAGGCGGTCCTTCCGGAGGATCTCCCCCTGGAGCGCCTTGATCTCGCTCAGGTCCCGGAAGACCACGATGACCCCCTCCCGCCGCCCCTCGTCGTCCAGCAGGAAGGAGGAGGAGAAGCCCAGCGGGATCTGGCCCCCGTCGGGGGTGGGGAAAGGGGTCTCCTGTTGCACCTGTTCCGGGGGGACCTCCAGCATCACCTCCGCCCCGGGAAAGAGGTCCGCTAGGTGCTGTCCCAGGATCTGCTGGCGGTCGCGGCGGAGGGTCTGTTCCCCCTGGCGGTTGATCATGGTGACGTGGCCCACCGTGTCCGTGACCAGGAGGCCGCTCGCCATGTTCACGATGATGCTCTCCACCAGGCGCTGGTTCCGCCGTAACGCCTCGGTCCGCTCCTTGACCCGGTGCTCCAGCTCCCGGGCGAAGTTCTCGGAGAGGGCGTACAGGGTGGAGAGCTCGGCCACCTTGGCCTGGAGGTCGGACACCAGCCGGGCGTTCTCCTGCAGCAGGTGGTGTCGCTCGGCGGCCCGGGCCACCGCCCGGATCAGGTCCTCCCCCTGGAAGGGCTTCGGGAGGTAGTCATAGGCCCCCGCCTTCAGCGCCTCGATGGCGCTCTGCTGGGACGTGTAGGCGGTGATCATGACCACCGGCATGAGGGGGAAGCGTTCCCCGACGATCTGGAGGGCCTCCAGGCCGGTCATGGTGGGGAGCATGACATCCAGGAGGAGGACGGCGGCCGGCTGCTCGGCGAGCCGGGCCAGGGCCTCCGGCGCGTCCTTGGCCGTCCGGACCGTGAAGCCCGCGCCGGTCAGGGTCTCGGCGCAGAGGTCCCGCATGAGCCGCTCGTCGTCCACCACCAGGACCGCCTCGCCGTGGCCCACGGCCGCGGCCGGCGCGCCCTCTGTCATGAGAGTCCTCCCTGCCCGGGTTGGGGGGAGGGTAGCAGAGGGGGGGATGGAAGACAAGGCCGGCGTGGGCGATCTGGCGGTGTTTTCCGTTGACACTCCTTCGGGCCGCTTCCTATAGTGGCGCCACCGGGAGGTCGCCGATGGTCCTCTCGATGGTCCGCCGGGCGCTCCTGCGCCACGGGATGGTCCGGGCTGGCGAGACGGTCCTGGTGGCCGTCTCGGGGGGAGTGGACTCCGTCGTCCTCCTCGACTGCCTGCACCGCCTCGCCCCGCCCCTTGCCTTCCGGCTCCACGTCGCCCACCTGGACCACGGGCTCCGGGGGGAGGCGGGAGCCGCCGACGCCGCCTTCGTCCGGGAGCTGGCCGGGGCGCTCGGCCTTCCCGCCACGGTGAAGCACCTCCCCCCCGGTGCCCTGACTACCCGGGGGCGGTCCCTCCAGGAGGCGGCCCGGGCCGCCCGCTACGCCTTCCTCGCCGAGGCGGCCGAGGGGGCCGGCGCCATCCGGATCGCGGTGGCCCACACGGCCGACGACGTGGCCGAGACCGTCCTCATGAACCTCCTCCGGGGGAGCGGCCCGGCGGGGCTCCGGGGGATCCCTCCCATCCGGGACCGGCGGGTCATCCGGCCGCTCCTCGCCGTCCGGAAGGAGCAGGTGGAAGCCTTCGCCCGGGCCCGGCGCCTGCGCTTCCGCCCCGACCCCTCCAACGCCGACCCCCGGTTCCTGCGCAACCGGATCCGCCAGCGGCTCCTCCCGTTCCTCGAGAAGGAGTTCAACCCCCAGGTGGTGGAGTGTGTGGCCCGGGCCGCCGCCCTCCTGGAGGAGGACCACGCCTACCTGGAGGGGGAGGCGGTCAGCGTCCCCGGGGGCATCCCCCTCGAGATCGCCCCCCTCAGGGCCCTGCCCGCTCCCGTCCGGCGTCGGGTCCTCCTCCGGGCTCTCCGGGCCGGCCTCCCACCGGGCAGCCGGGTCCGCCTGGAGCATGTCCTGGCGGCGGAGGCCCTCCTGGAGCCCGGGGGCGGGAGCGGAGCCGTCCGGCTCCCCGGCGCCCTGGAGGCCCGGATCCAGGGCGAGCGGCTCGTGATCGGCCCGCCGGGCCAGGGCGGGGGCGATCCTCCACCCCTCCCGGTCACC
Source organism: Methylomirabilales bacterium (SeqCode) (assembly GCA_050732195.1). Lineage (GTDB taxonomy): Bacteria > Methylomirabilota > Methylomirabilia > Methylomirabilales > JACPAU01 > JACPAU01. The sequence continues at coordinate 12,152 of JBOHQK010000146.1, read as the reverse complement.
CTCCCCCTTTCGGGAGAGGTCCGCTGGGGGTCGTTCCGCGCCACCGCCAGGCTGGGGGGCGAGGCCGCGGAGGGGCCCCGCCAGGCTACCGCGGGAGGCCGGCCGTGCTTTTGCGTCACCCTGGATGCGGATCGCCTCCAGCCTCCCCTCACCCTCCGGGGCTGGCAGCCCGGCGATGCCTACCGCCCGAAGGGCGCCCCGGGCCGGCGGAAGCTCCAGGACCTCTTCACCGACGCCAAAATCCCGCGGGGCCGCCGCGGCCGCGTCCCGGTCCTGGCCGATGCGGCGGGCGTCCTCTGGGTCGCCGGATTCCGCCCTGATGCCCGGGCTGCCCCCACGGCCGCCACGACCCGGCCCCTGACCCTCCGGCTCCTGGAGGAACCCCCCGATGCCCCATGAACTCGGCCCCACTCTCCTCACCGCCGAGCGGATCGCCGCCCGGGTGGCGGAGCTGGGGACCGCCATCACCGCCGATTACCGGGGCAAGACCCTCTTCCTGGTCTGCGTCCTGAAGGGCTCCAGCATCTTCTGGGCCGACCTCTGCCGCCGGATCGAGCTGCCGACCATCACCGACTTCTGCGCCGTCCACTCCTACGGCGATGGGACCGACCCCTCCGGGGCTATCCTCCTTTCCCACGACCTCAGCCTCTCCATCTCGGGCCAGGAGGTCCTCATCGTGGAGGACATCGTGGACACCGGCCGGACGTTACACCTGCTCCGGTCCCACCTTCTCACCCGCCAGCCGGCCTCCCTGCGGATCTGCGCCCTCCTGGACAAGGTGGAGCGGCGGGAGATCCCCGTTCCCCTGGACTATGTGGGGTTCGCCATCCCCAACGAGTTCGTGGTCGGCTACGGGTTGGACTTTGCCCAGCAGTTCCGGAACCTCCCCTACGTCGCGACCCTCAAGGCTACCTAAAGAGCCCACAACCGCCGTTTTCCGTCTTGCACCCCCCCTGCTCTTGTGCTAATTGTGGAGGCGTGTATGCCCCGCTCCGCCACGCCAGGGCAGAGCGCGCGGCGGGCGCGGGGGGGAGGAGGGATCCGGCGTGAGTCCGTTCTTCAAGAACCTGGCCCTGTGGCTGGTCATCGGCCTCATCATGGTCCTCATCTTCAACATCTTCCAGCAGAGCCAGCCCGTGGAGACCGAGTTCATCTTCTCCGACTTCATGCAGAAGGTGGAGCGGGGGGAGGTGGGGGAGGTCACCCTGAAGGGGAGCGACATCAAGGGGGTCCTCGGGAACGGCACCAAGTTCCGCACCTACGCTCCCGACGACCGGGAACTGGTCCCGACCCTCCGGAAGAAGGGGGTGCGGATCATCGCCCGCCCGGTGGAGCAGAACCCCTGGTACCAGATCGTCCTGGGCTGGCTCCCCATGCTCGTTTTCATCGGCATCTGGGTCTTCTTCATGCGCCAGATGCAGGGGGGCGGGGCCAAGGCCCTCTCCTTCGGCAAGAGCCGGGCCCGGCTGCTGACCGAGAAGCAGAACAAGGTCACCTTCGCCGACGTGGCCGGCGTGGAGGAGGCGAAGGAGGAGCTTCAGGAGATCATCGAGTTCCTGAAGGACCCCCAGAAGTTCCAGAAGCTGGGCGGGCGGATCCCCAAGGGCGTTCTGCTCATGGGGCCCCCGGGGACCGGGAAGACCCTCCTGGCCCGGGCCATCGCCGGGGAGGCCAACGTCCCCTTCTTCAGCATCTCCGGCTCCGACTTCGTGGAGATGTTCGTGGGGGTGGGCGCCTCCCGGGTCCGGGACCTCTTCGAGCAGGGGAAGAAGCACGCCCCCTGCATCATCTTCATGGACGAGATTGATGCCGTGGGCCGGCACCGCGGGGCCGGACTGGGGGGGGGCCACGACGAGCGGGAGCAGACTCTGAACCAGCTCCTGGTGGAGATGGACGGGTTCGAGTCCAACGAGGGGGTCATCCTCATCGCCGCCACCAACCGGCCCGACGTCCTGGACCCGGCCCTGCTCCGGCCCGGCCGCTTCGACCGCCAGGTGGTCGTGGCCCGACCGGACGTGCGGGGGCGGGAGGCCATCCTGAAGGTCCACACGCGCAAGATCCCCCTGGCCACCGACGTGGAGCTGCAGGTGATCGCCCGCGGCACCCCCGGCTTCTCCGGCGCCGACCTGGCCAACCTGGTCAACGAGGCGGCGCTGCTGGCGGCGCGGCAGAACAAGAAGTACGTGGACATGGTGGACTTCGAGAGCGCCAAGGACAAGGTCCTGATGGGGGTGGAGCGGCGCAGTATCGTGATCAGCCCGGAGGAGAAGCGGGTCACCGCCTACCACGAGGCCGGCCACGCCCTGGTGGCCAAGCTCCAGCCCGGCGCGGACCCGATCCACAAGGTGACCATCATCCCCCGGGGCCGGGCGCTGGGCGTGACCCAGCAACTCCCGATTGACGAGAAGCACAACTGGTCCCGGGAGTACCTCCTGAGCAACATTATTATCTTAATGGGGGGCCGGGTGGCGGAGGAGCTGGTCATCGGGAGCATCACCACGGGAGCCGGCAGCGACATCGAGCGGGCGACGGACCTGGCCCGCCGGATGGTCTGCGAGTGGGGGATGAGCGAGAAGATGGGCCCCCTCACCTTCGGCAAGAAGGAAGAGATGATCTTCCTCGGGCGGGAGATCGCCCAGCACCAGGATTACAGCGAGCAGACGGCCATCGAGATTGACCGCGAGGTGCGCCGGACGGTCATGGAGTGCTACGAGCGAGCCAAGGAGCTGCTGAAATCCCGGCTGGAGGCCCTGCACGCCCTGGCGGCCGCCCTGCTGGAGCGGGAGGTGCTGGACGGCCCCGAGGTCGATGCCATCGTGTCCGGTGCCGTGGCCGGCGCCCCCGCGGGTGCCCCGGCGTGAGCCCGCCGGCGGCCGTCCCCCGGCCGCCGCGCCTGCACCGCCCATTCGGCTCGCCCCCGCTCGCGGCCGCCGTCCCCGGCATCCCCTGTCCGAGCGGAGGCCTCCCGTGACGCCCCCCACGCCGGCCGCCCCGTTTGCCTGCCGCCGGTGCGCCCTGGCCCTCGAGCGCCGAACCCACCTGGTGGGGATCCTGAACGTCACCCCCGACTCCTTCTCGGACGGCGGCGCGTTCCTGGATCCCGGCGCGGCGGTGGAGCACGCCCTCCAGATGGCGGCAGAGGGGGCGGACTGCATCGACATCGGGGGAGAGTCCACCCGTCCGGGGGCGCCCCCGATCAGCGCTGAGGAGGAGTGGGCGCGGATCGGCCCCGTCCTCACACGGCTGGTGGGACGCTGCCCCGTCCCCCTCGCGGTGGACACCACCAAGGCGGCGGTGGCGGCCCGGGCCCTGGAGGCGGGGGTGGCCATCGTGAATGACGTCTCCGCCCTCCGCTTCGACCCGGCCCTGGGCTCCGTCGTGGCGGAGGCCGGGGCCGGCCTCATCCTCATGCACATGCAGGGGACCCCCCGGACCATGCAGGAGCGTCCCTCCTACGGCGATGTGGTGGTCGATGTTCAGGCTTTCCTGGCCGAGCGTCTGGCGGCGGCCACGGCAGCCGGCATCCCCTCCGAGGCGATCCTGCTCGACCCCGGGATCGGGTTCGGCAAGACGGTGGGGCACAACCTCACCCTGCTCCGCCGCCTGCCCGAGCTCACGACGCTGGGTCGTCCTCTCCTGGTGGGTCCCTCCCGCAAATCGTTCATCGGGGCTGTCCTGGGGACGGCGGTGACGGACCGCATGGAGGGGACGGCGGCGGCCGTGGCGCTGGCCATCGCCGGCGGGGCTGCGGCCGTCCGGGTCCACGATGTCAAGGCCATGGTCCGCGTCGCCCGGATGTGCGACGCCATCCTGGGGAGGGGAGTGCCCCATGTCGGAGCTGCTGAGCGCGTTCCGGTGGCCTGACCTCCTGGACATCCTCATCGTGGCTGTGGCGATCTACCAGCTCCTCCTCATCTTCCGGGGGACCAAGGCCATCGAGATGCTCCTGGGGCTCGCCCTCGTCTACGTGGCGGCGCGCTTCTCCTTCTGGGCCGGACTCCTTACGGTCAACTGGATCCTCCAGAACCTGCTGGCGGTCTGGTTCTTGCTGATTATTATTATCTTTCAGCCGGAGCTGCGGCGAGCGCTGGCGAACTTCGGGCAGCGCTCGGCCATCCTCCGGGCCTTCGCCCGGTACGGGGAGGCCCACACCATTGACGAGTTGGTCCGGGCGGCCGTGAGCCTGTCGGCGAAGAAGGTGGGAGCCCTGATGGTGGTCGAGCGGGAGAGCCGGCTGGCCGACTACGTGGACGTGGGGGTGGACGTGGACGCCGCCCTCTCCCGTCACCTGCTGGAGACCATCTTTTTCCCCAACTCCCCCCTGCACGACGGGGCGGTCGTCATCAATCGGGGCCGGGTAGCCTCGGCCGGCTGCTTCCTCCCCCTCACCCTGAACCCCGCCGTCAGCAAGGACCTGGGGACCCGCCACCGGGCCGCCATCGGCATCACGGAGGAGACGGACGCGGTGGCGGTGGTGGTGTCGGAGGAGACCGGGACCATCTCGGTGGTCCGGGAGGGGGAGATCGAGCGGGGGTTCGACGGGGTGAGCCTGCGGCGCCGCCTCGAGGAGATCCTGGAACCGGCCGCGACGCGGCGGGCGGCGGAGCCGGTGCGGCAGGTGGCCCGGTAGGGGAGGCGATGCGGCGCGCGGTTCACGTCCTCGGAGCGGTCCGGGCCTGGCTGGCCGACAACTTCGGCATGAAGGTCCTCTCCCTGGGTCTCGCCGCGGCTCTCTGGGTCGTCGTGCTCGGGGAGCAGAAGGCGGAGGTGGTCCTGAAAATCCCGCTGGACGTGGGGCAGATCCCCCGCAGCCTCATGGTCGTCAACGACCCGGTCGAGTACGTGGACCTAAAGGTCCGAGGCCCCCGGAGCCTGGTGCATGGGCTGGCCTCCAACGAGGTCACCCTTGGGGGGACGTTCGCCCGCACCGTAAAGGAGGGGGAAAACGTCCTAAACCTGAGCCCGGAGCAGTTCCAGGTCCCGCGCGGCGTCGAGGTCCTCAGCGTCTCCCCCGGCCGGATCCGCCTCGTCCTGGAGGCGGTGGACGAGCGGCGGCTGGAGGTCATCCCCAAGTTCCGGGGGGAGCCGGCGAAGGGGCACGCTCTCGGGGAGGTCCGGGTCACCCCGAAGGAGGTCCGGGTGGTGGGGCCGCAGGGGGAGGTGAAGCGCCTGAGCCACGCCTTCACCCAGCCCATTGACATCAAGGGGCAGGATCGGGACTTCCAGGTCAGGGCGGCCATCGAGCCCTTCGGGCGGCGGATCCGGATCGTGGAGGGGGAGACGGTCAGCGTTCATGTCGGGATCAAGAAGGGGAGGAGCACCTAGGGTGGGCAGGCTGTTCGGCACCGACGGGGTCCGGGGGATCGCGAACGAAGAGCCGATGACGCCCGAGACGGTGGTGAAGCTGGGGCGGGCCGTGGCCTACCTCACGCGCCGCCCGGGGGAACAGACCAGCATCGTCATCGGAAAGGACACCCGCCTCACCGGGTACATGCTGGAGTGCGCCCTCACCTCCGGCATCTGCTCCATGGGCGTGGATGTCCTCCTGGTGGGGCCCCTCCCCACCCCCGGGATCGCCTTCATCATCCGGAGCCTCCGGGCGGACGCGGGGGTGGTCATCTCCGCCTCCCACAACCCCTTCGAGGACAACGGCATCAAGTTCTTCTCGGGGGACGGGTTCAAGCTCCCGGACGAGGTCGAGGCCCGGGTCGAGGAACTGGTCCTCTCGGGGGAGATTGACGCCATCCGGCCCCGCGCCCGGGAGGTGGGGAAGGCCTACCGGATCGGGGACGCCGTCGGCCGCTACATCGAGTTCGCCAAGCGGACCATCCCGAAGGGGATCACCTTCAAGGGGATGCGAGTGGTGGTGGACTGCGCCCACGGGGCCGCGTACAAGGTCTCCCCGACCCTCCTCCGGGAACTGGGGGCGGAGGTCATCGCGCTGAACGTGGCCCCCGACGGGTTCAACATCAACGAGGGCTGCGGCTCCTTGCACCCGGAGGGGATGCAGGCGGCGGTCCGGGAGCACGGCGCCGACGCCGGGCTCGCCCACGACGGGGACGCCGACCGGGTGATCCTGGCGGACGAGACGGGCGCGCTGGTGGATGGGGACCAGATCATGGCCATGTGCGCGCTGGACCTGAAGCGGCGCGGGGCGCTCAGGGGGGACACCGTGGTGGCCACGGTGATGAGCAACGTGGGGCTGGAGAAGACCCTGGCCGCCCACGGGATCCGGCTCCATCGAACGGCGGTGGGGGACCGCTACGTCCTGGAGGAGATGCTGCGGGGCAACTATCACCTGGGAGGGGAGCAGTCCGGCCACGTCATCTTCCTGGACCACAACTCCACGGGGGACGGGGTCATCACCGCGCTGCAGGTCCTCTTCCTGATGCAGCAGCACGGGAAGCCCCTCTCGGGGCTCCGGCGGTGCATGACGGTCTATCCCCAGGTCCTGGTGAATGTCCGGGTCGCCCGCCGGGCTGACCTCATGACGCTGCCGAACGTCCAGCGCGCGATCTCCGAGGCGGAGGCGGCCCTGGACGGGAACGGCCGCCTCCTGGTCCGGTTCTCGGGGACCGAGCCGGTGGTCCGGGTGATGGTGGAGGGGGAGGAGCAGGGGCGGATCGAGGGGCTGGCCCGCTCACTCGCCGCGGCCATCGAGAAGGAACTCGGGGCCTAGCGCCCTCCGGTCGCCGCCCGCCCGGGGTGAGCCGCGACGCAGCCCTGTCTGGGTATCGGGCGGAGGAGCGGCTCGCCCCGGGAAAAGGGCGGCGCCAACAGGCGACCGGGGCGCGAGGGGCTAGGAGTTTGAGGGAACCATGGAAGATGCTGGGGCGCGGCGGGGGCCGCGCTTGGCCGTCAACGTGGACCACATCGCCACCATTCGGCAGGCCCGGCGGGGCCGGGAGCCGGACCCGGTGGCCGCGGCCATCCTGGCGGAGCTCGCCGGCGCCGAGGGGATCATCGTTCACCTCCGGGAGGACCGGCGGCACATCCAGGATCGGGACCTCCGCCTCCTGCGGGAGACGGTCAGCACGCGCCTCAACCTGGAAATGGCGGCCACCGAGGAGATGGTGGGGATCGCCACCGCCGTCCGCCCCGACCTGGTGACGCTGGTCCCGGAGCGACGGCAGGAACTCACGACCGAAGGGGGGCTCGAGGTGGCGGGCCAGCGGGCGCGCCTCGCGGCCGTGGTCGGCACGCTGCAGGGGGCGGGCATTCCGGTCAGCCTCTTCATCGCCCCGGAGGAAGGGCAGGTGGAGGCGGCCAAGGCGGTGGGCGCGGCCCTGGTGGAGCTGCACACGGGCCGTTACGCCGAGGCGCGGGGGGAGGCGGCCCGGGAGGCGTTGGCCGCCCTGATCCGGGCCGCCCGCTTTGCCGCCGGTGCGGGCCTCGGCGTCTCGGCCGGCCACGGCCTCAATTACGCGAACGTGGAACCGGTGGCGGCGATCCCCGAGGTGGAGGAACTGAATATCGGCCATAGCATCGTGGCCCGCGCCGCCCTGGTGGGCATGGAGCGGGCCGTGCGAGAGATGCTCACGCGGATCCGCGGCGCGCGGGGATGAAGGACGGCGTGGCCGGGGGCGGACGGGGCGGTATCAGGCGCTGGCTCCTGCCGGCGCTCCTGGGGACGGCGTGTGTGGGGGCGGTCGAGGCCCCGCGGGAGGTGACGCTCGCCGCCCCCGCTTCCCTCTGGGCGGCCCTGGAGCAGGCCGGCGTCCGGCTGAGCCCGACCGAAGCGATTCCGTTCTTGGACGCCTTCCAGCGGCTGAATCCCGCTGTGACGGACATTCGACGGATCCCCTCTGGGACCCGCCTGCGGCTCCCCCCTCCCCCGGAGGGGATGGCCCGGAGAATTCCGCTCATCCAGGTCAGCCTGGCGATCCGCAAGGCGGCCGCGATGGCCGCGGCCGCGCGACCGTTCGCGCCCCGTCCGGCACCCGCCCCATCGGCTCCGGCCGCTCCCCCGCAGCCAGCCCGCCTCTCCTTCGTCATTGGAAAGCCCGGGACCCTCCCCCCTCTGGATCCTCCGGACCGGGAGACGACGTTAGCCACCCTGGAGGGCTCGCTCCGCGGTCTCTTCGCGGCGCTCCAGGAACCGTACCTGGCCTCGGGCCACCTGGACTTCCCCCTGGGCCCCGATACCCAGGTCCGGATCAACCTGGCCGCCATCCCCCTCCTGAGGCTTGGGCCCGACCGGCGCCTCCTCCTCGATGTCCCCGCGGCGCTCCCGCCGGATGTGGCCCGCCTGCTGGAGGAGCAGCACCCGGAGGTGGGCGTGGTCTCCCTGGGGGAGGGGCGCGGGCTCCCCGAGGCGATCCAGGCCGTCCTCACGCGCAGCCGCTACTACTCGGTGCAGCGGGACACAGTGGTGGAGATGGGCGACCGAGCCCGGGTGACGCTGCGGGGGGACTGGGTTATCCTGCAGCGGGACGAGAGCCTCCTGACGGGGCAGGTCAACGTGGTCAACTTGGTCCGCGATCCCCGCTTCCTGATCCCGGAGCCGATCAAGACCTACGCCTACCGGCGCGGCGTCTGGGTGAGCGACCTGTTCGTGGGTGGCGGCGAAGTTCCCGCCGCTCCCGCCCCCGTCACATCCGTACCGCCCCCCCGGGTGCTCGACGCCTCCAGCCGGGAGCGCCTGGTGGACTCCCTCCTCGACCTGTTGGGGGAGGCGCCGGAGCGGTCGGTCCGGCTCACCGTGTTCGAGGATCCGGCGGCAGGAGTCCGGATGGAGGCCACCGTGAGCCGGCTGGTCCGACGCCCCTCCGGGACGATCATCCTGGATCTGGCCGGGCTTCCGGAGGGCGTGCTCCGTCGCCTCCGGCAGGCCCGCTACCGGGTCGTCCCCCTCCAGGAAGAAGGGCCGGAGGAAATCCTCCGCCGGCTCCTGGACGGTCTGGAAGTCCCCTACCAGGAGGAGACCTTCTGGAAGGGCTTTGAGCCGGCGAGAAGCAACCTGAGAGTGCTGGTGCCAGGCTTCGTCCTCCGGCTGCCGGGAACGGGGCCGGGGGATGCCGTGCGCATCCTGCTCACCCGGGTCCCCGTGGATGAGGACCTGGCCCGCTACCTCATGAGCCGCCAGGTGGCGGTCGCGCGTTTCTGAGAGCCGCATGGCCGAGATCCGGTATACTGAGTGGATTCCCCCTTCGGAATTCCGGCACCGGGAGGAGGAGGAAGCGCGCCGGCGGGAGGCCGCGGTGCGCCGGCGGCAACGCCTGCTGGTGGCAGCGGTCCTCCTGGCGGCCGGGGCGGGGGGCGGTCTCCTGTGGTGGGAGACGGCCCGCAGGTCAGAGACCCGCCCGGACGTGGTGGCACGCCCTGCCCCCCCCGGTCCGGCCGCCCCGATCCCACCCGGGCCCCTCCCAGGTGCGCCCGGCGCACCGTCGCCCGTCTCCCCGGTCGAGCGCAGCCTGGAACTCTGGTACGCCCTGACCCGGAGCGCGGAACTGGGGGAGACACAGGTGCGGGCGACGCTCCAGACTCCGGCCCTCGTGGCGGTCAGGGCCACGGCCCTCGGGAAGGGGGCGGACTGGCCGGCCCGCTTCGACCACGACACCTACCTTTACGTGGAGGTCCGGGTCGGGGCGGCGCGGGGCGGGCTGCGGGAGGCCTTCCTGGCCGATCCGGCCGGGAGCCTCACCCTCGTGGATGACACCGGGGTTCGGGTCTCGGGGACGCTTCCTGAGGCGTTCCGGGAGGAGGCGGTGGCTCTCACCCACGGCGAAGGGGCAAAGGGGGTTACCGGGGCTGCCTTCCTGGCGGCCTTCCCCCGGGCCGGCCTCTCCCGCACGACCCGTTTCCTGCGCCTGGAGGTGGCGAACCTGGCCGGCTCCCGCCGGCCGGGCCTCACCTGGGAGGTCACCCCGGGGACCGGGGAGGTGGTCCTGTCGGAGCCGCGCCCGTGATCATCGGGGTCGGGACCGACCTGGTCTCGGTGCCCCGCCTGCGCCAGGCGGTGAGACGGCGGGACCGGCTGCTTGACCGCCTCTTCACGGAGGCGGAGGTGGCGGAGTGCCGCCGCCGGGCGGATCCCGCCCCCCACCTGGCCGCTCGGTTCGCCGCCAAGGAGGCCTGCCTCAAGGCCCTGCAGATCGGCTGGGGGGGCGGGGTCCGGTGGCGGGAAGTCGAGGTGGCGGGGGCAGGGCGCGAGGTGCCCCGCCTCATCCTGCGTGGGGCCGCGGCGGCGCGGGCGGCCGTCCTCGGCGTGCGGCAGACCCACCTCTCGTTGGCCCACGAGGGGGAGTACGCGCTGGCCTTCGTGGTGGCCACGGACTGAGGGGCGCATGAAAGTCGTGACGGCGAAGGAGATGCGGGAGTTGGACCGCCGGGCCACGGCGGAGTACGGCGTCCCCTCGCTCCTGCTCATGGAGAACGCGGGCGCGGCCGTGGCGGCGGAGGTGGAGCGGCGCTTCGGGCCGGTCCGGGGGAAGCGGGTCGTCGTCTGCTGCGGGAAGGGGAACAACGGGGGGGACGGCTTCGTGGCGGCCCGGCACCTCCACAACCGGGGGGCGGCGGTGCGGGTCCTGCTGTGCGCGAAGCGAGCCGAGATCGCAGGCGACCCCCGGATCAACCTCCAGATCCTGGAGAAGACAGGCCTGCCGATTCTCCCCGTGGAGACTGGGGAGGAGGTGGCGGGCGCGCGCGAGGCGATCGCCGCGAGCGATATCCTCCTGGACGCCCTCCTGGGGACCGGCCTCACCGGGGCCGCCAAGGGGCAGGCGGCCAGTCTCATCGCGGCCATGAACGAAGCCGGCCGGCCGGTGGTGGCCCTGGATCTTCCCTCCGGCCTCGGCTCGGACGACGGGCTTCTGCGGGGCCCCTACGTCCGGGCCACCTGCACCGTCACCTTCGCCCTCCCGAAGCGGAGCCTGCTGCTGTACCCGGCCGCCGCGGCCGCGGGGGAGGTGGTGGTGGCCGATATCGGCATGCCGGCCCCGCTCCTCCGAGATCCGGCCATCTCGGTGGAGGTCCTGGAGCCGGCCGACATGGCGGCGGCCCTTCCCCCGCGCGACCCGGATGCCCACAAGGGGACGTACGGCCACGTCCTGGTGGTGGCCGGCTCGGTCGGGAAGACCGGCGCGGCGGCCCTCTGCAGCCTGGCCGCGCTCCGGGTCGGGGCCGGGCTGGTGACGCTGGCCCTGCCCGAGAGCCTGAACGATGCGATGGAGGCCAAGCTCACCGAGGTGATGACGGTTCCCCTCCCGGAGACGGAGGAGCGGACCCTCTCCCGCGCGGCCCTGGACCGGCTCCTGCCCCTCCTGGAGGGGAAGGCGGCCGTGGCGCTGGGCCCGGGGCTCTCGACCCACCCCAGCACCGTTGCCCTCGTCTGGGAACTGGTCGCCGCCGCCCGCCTCCCCCTGGTCGTGGACGCCGACGGGATCAACGCCCTGGGGAACCGGCTGGAGGCCCTGGGGAAGGTGACCGCCCCCCTGGTCCTCACGCCGCACCCCGGCGAGCTGTCCCGCCTCCTCACGGTGGGCACGCAGGAGGTCCAGGACCAGCGGATCCCCATCGCCCAGAAGGTGGCGCAGACCTACAACCTCACCCTGGTCCTGAAGGGGGCACGGACGGTCGTCGCGAGCCCCAAGGGGCAGGTGGCCATCAACCCCACCGGCAACCCCGGCATGGCGACCGCCGGCTCCGGGGATGTGCTCACGGGGGTCCTGGCCGGCCTCATCGCCCAGGGGGGAGATCTCGAGCTAAAGACGCGGGCCGGCGTGTACCTGCACGGGCTGGCGGGGGACCTGGCCGCGGAGGCCCTCACGGCCGAGGCCATGCTGGCGGGCGACCTCCTGGAGCGCCTGCCGGAGGCCATCCGCCGGGTGAAAGGGGCGGCCCCGGCGCGGTCCCCGTCCACGGGATGAGGGGACGCCGCCCCTCCTTCCACTCCCGGTCTCCCGCGACCACCCGCGCCGCGGCGGCCGCGCTCGGCCGCTTGGCGACGCCCGGGACTGTCATCTGTTTGCGGGGGCCGCTCGGGTCGGGTAAGACGGTCTTCGTCCAGGGGCTGGCGCGGGGGCTCCGCGTCGGGCGCGGCCAGCAGGTCCGGAGTCCCACCTTCACCCTCCTGCACGAGTACGCGGGTCGCCTCCCGCTCTTCCACTGGGACCTGTACCGGATCCGGTCGGCCGAGGAGTGGGCGGCACTCG
>JBOHQK010000145.1:0-7395 GCA_050732195.1 Methylomirabilales bacterium (SeqCode) | reverse complement strand
GCCGCCCTGGCGGCGGCCAGCGAGGGCTTCAGCGGGGCCGAGCTGGAGCAGGCCATCGTGGCGGCCCTGCACGCCGCCTTCTCCCGCAAGACTGAGCTCACCACCGACCTCATCCTGGAGGAGCTGCGCAACACCCGCCCCCTCTCCGTCCTGCGCCGCGAAGAGATCGACGCCCTCCGGACCTGGGCCGCCGGCCGGACGGTCCCCGCCTCCTAGCCCGGAGTATCCGTGAATGACCGGGCGCCGGGGAGGGGCGCCGCGCCGCGCACGGTGCGCAGCCCCCGGCCCTAAGCGAAGACCAGCGGGAAGAGGCGGCGGGCATTCGCCGTGGTCCGCTCCGCCACCTCCTCGAAGGGGACCCCCTTCAGGTCGGCGACCGCCTGGCAGGCGATGCGGAGATTGCGGGGCTCGTTGCGGGCAGCGGGGTCCGGTCCCAGGACCGGGGAGTCGGTCTCCAGGAGCAGGCGCTCCAGCGGGAGGGCCCGGACCAGCTTCTGCTTCTGCACGGACCGGACGACGGAGGGGGGGATCGAGAAGAAGAAGCCGGCCGCCGCCCCTTCCAGGGCGGCCGAGGCCTTCCCGTCGAAGGCATGCAGCAGGACCCGGCGGGCCCCCTGCTCCTTGAGGAACTGGACCGTGGCCCGGCCGGCCGAGCGGGAGTGGACGTTGAGCGGCAGGTCCAGGTCGGCGGCGAGGGCGATGAAATCGGCGAAGGTCCGCCGCTGCAGGTCCCGCTCCGCGCCCTCCTTCACGATCCAGTGGTCGAGCCCCACCTCCCCGATGCCGACGAAGGCGTCCCGGCGCGCCCGGATGAAGGCGCGCAGGGCGGCCGACGCCTCAAGGTCCAGGATGGTGGGGTAGAGCCCGGCACAGACCTTCACCTGCGGGAAGCGCGCCGCCAGGGCCAGGTTTGCCTCGGCGTCCTCGAGGGTCTCCCCGACGGTGATGATCCGAGTGACGCCGGCCGCGGCGGCGTCAGCCAGGACCGCCTCCAGGCCCTCCCGGAACTCGGCGGCAGAGAGGTGGGCGTGGGCGTCAACCAGCTCGGAGGACACGGGGCTCCCCCGCCAGCGCCGTCGCCTGCTCCACCAGGCGCCGGATCTCGTCGAACCCCTTTTGCCAGAAGGAGGGGTCGCGGAAGTCCACGCCCAGGTGGGCGAGGAGGACCTCGGGGGAATCCGATCCCCCAGCCTCCAGGAGGGCGAGGTAGCGGGGGATGAAGGCCGCCCCCTGCTCCCGGTACATCCGATAGAGGGCCAGGACCAGGAGCTCCCCGAACACGTAGGCGTAGCAGTAGAATCGGGTGTGGACGAAGTGGGGGATGTAGGACCAGCCCCAGCGGTAGCCCTCGGGGAGCTCCACGGCGTCGCCGTAGTAGCGCCGGTTGGCCTTGAGCCACGCCTCCCCGAGCCCGTCCGCCGTGAACCGGCTCCCCTTCCGCCGGGCAAAGGCCTCCTGCTCGAACCGGGTCAGGACGGTCTGGCGGAAGACCGTGGCGAAGGTGTCCTCGATCTTCCCGCACAGGAGGGCGAGCCGCACCGCCGGATCCGGCTCCTCCCGGAGCAGGTGGTCGAAGACGAGGAACTCCCCGAAGACTGAGGCGGTCTCCGCCGTGGTCAGGGGAGTGTCATAGTTGAAGGAGCTCTGCTTGCGCGCCAGCGAGCCGTGCAGCCCGTGGCCCAACTCGTGGGCCACGGTCATCACGTCCCGGAGGTTGTCGGTGTAGTTACAGAGGATGTAGGGATGCAGCGCCGGGGAGGGGCTGCTGCAGAAGGCCCCCCCGTGCTTCCCCTTGCGGATCTCGGCGTCAATCCAGCGCCGGGCGAAGAACTGCTCGGCCACCTCTCGGAAGACCGGGGCGAAGGCGCCAAAGGCAGCCAGGATGATCTCCCGCGCCCGGTCGAAGGTGCGGGCCGGCAGGGGACCGCCCACCGGGGCGTACTGGTCGTAGAGAGCCAGGCGGGGCAGGCCGAGGAGGCGGGCTTTCAGGGCGAAATAGTCCTGGGCGATGCCGTAGTTCGCCTCCGCCACCTCCAGCATCCGCTCCACGGCCTCCTGGTCAATCTCGTTGCTCAGGTGGCGCTCCGCCATCGGGTGGGGGTAGCGACGGAGGCGGTCCATCAATAAGTGGTCCTGGACGAGGGCATCGTAGGTCACGGTGAGGACGAGGCCGTGCCGGGCCAGGACCTCGAAGAGAACCTCGGAGGCCCGTTTCCGGAGGGCCCGGTCGGGCTGGTAGAGAAGGGCGAGGATTTCGCTGGTGGTGAGGTCGCGGACCTGGCCGTCCTGCTCCAGCGGGAAGGTGAGGCCGGAGGTTAATTCTGCAAAGAGGCGGCCGAAGGCCCGCCGGCCGGTATTGTCCTTCTCGTTCACGAGCCTCTCCTCCGCCTCCGAGAGCTTGTGGGGGCGGAAGCGGCGGAGCGTCTCCAGGTAATGCCGGTAGGGGGCGAGGGCAGGCTCCCGGAGGAGGCTCTCCGCGGCCCCCTCCTCCAGGCCGAGCCACTCCAGCTCGAAGAAGAGGAGGCGGTTGGCCAGATCGGTCCCCTGCTCCTCCACCCGCTGCTGGAGGTTCTGGTACTCCAGGCGGCCCGTGTCCGAGGCATAGAGGAGCCCGGCGTACGCCCCGACACGGCCGAGGGCCTCCTGGATGGCCTCCAGCTCCTTCACGCCGGCCAGCAGGGCCTCGGCCGAGGGGCTCCCCGCCCAGCGGACGGTCCCCCGGTAGCGGGCGGCAAAGGCATCGGCCCGGCGGCGGCACTCCTCGAGCGTCGCCTCGATCCGCGGATCGTCGTGCGAGGCGAACAGGTCCGTAAGGTCCCAGGTGATCCCTGCGGCGCTGCTCCCCTGCCCGGCCATGACGCGCTCCTTGCGGAGAAAACGAGAGGGGGCGGCCCTCACCCGAGACGGTAGAGGGCGAGGAGGTCCTTGAAGGCGGTGGCGGCGGCCCGCTCGAAGTCGGCCGGCCGCATCCGGGTGACCTCCGCGGCCGCCAGGCGCCGGCCGAGGATCAGTTGGCCGTCCCGCCGGCGTGTCAGCTCCTGGGCCAGGAGCTTCAGGGCCTGAGGTGCCATCTCGTGGAGGTCCGCCGCCGGTTCCTCGTCGTGCTCGTTCTTGTACCAGCCGAGCCCCTTCACCTTCCGGAGGGCGGGGACAAACCTCCCCGCCTGCCGCTGCCAGGCGGCGGCCCACTTCCCTTTCTCGGCATACTCCGGCCCGACCTCGAAGAGGAGCCGCACGCAGTGGCGCGAGATGGCCACCTTGAGGTGCTGGGCCTTCTTGTACCCCCGCTTCTCCGGCCCGAAGGCCACCCAGGTGTCCTCCGGGGGGTTCACGGTCCGGCGCATGTGCTTGGCCACGTGCGCGAACACCTCCCCACCGGCGGAGCCAGCCAGGCTCGGGGCGAGCGCCTGGCCCAGGGCTAGGAGCTTGGGCTGGATCTGGGCGCGGATCTTCGCCATGCGCCCGGCAAAATCGGGAATCGTGAAGACCTCGAAGTCCTTCGCGCTGAACCCCTCGAACGCCATGGCTCCCCTCCTTTCCCCCTGGCGCGCGCTCCGACCTGCTCTCTCGGGCGAGGCTCGATTGTACGTCGGGCGCGGGCGGGAGGCAACCGCCGCCGCTACACGCGGAGGCTGCGGCGCACGCGGGAATGCGCTACACTAGGCGGGCGGACGGGGCGCGGGCGCCGCCGGGTCCGCGGGGGAGGCGGGATGGCCTTCAGTGACACTCTGTGCACCGAGGCCCGGCCCATCTGGGAGGCGATTCACCGGCACCCGCTGGACGCCTTCGCCCGGACGGTGGGACTCCTCCTCGGCCGCCGCCTCCCGCCCGTCTCCCACCCGATCTACGGAGAGTGGGCCGCCTTCTACCGGGAGGGCTTCCTCCGGGAGAGCGTGAGCGCCTGGCAGGGCCTCCTGGATGAGGCGGCGGCGGAGGCCGGTCCCTTCGAGCTGGAGCGCCTGCGGGAGGCATTTCTCACGAGCAACCGCTACGAGTACGCATTCTGGGAGATGGCCTACCGGATGGAGACCTGGCCGGTCTAGCCCCCGGCCTGGCCGTCGAGGGAGGAGCACCCATGACGGAACACCGGCGCGACTGGCCCCTGGTCGAGACCGACTGGCTGGCGGCCCACCTGGAGGACCCTGCCGTCCGGATTGTGGACGCCCGGGGGAGCATCCGCCCCTCCGACACCCCGAAGCCCTGGTATGCGCCGAAGCGGGACGCCTACCTCGCCGGTCACATCCCGGGAGCCGTCTACCTCGACTGGCTGAGCGACCTCGTGGACACCGCCGCACTGATCCAGATGACGGTGGCGAGACCGGACGCCTTCGCCGCGCTCATGGGCCGCCTCGGCATCGGCGATGACCACACGGTCGTCGCGTACGACGACAACGCCCACATCGCCCCCCGTCTCTGGTGGGTCCTGAACTACTACGGCCACCGCGCGGTGAAGGTCCTGAACGGGGGCTTCCCCAGGTGGGCCGCCGAGGGGCGCCTGATGACGGCGGCGCTCCCGGCCCACCCGCCGGCCACCTTCACCGTCCGGGTCCGGCCCGAGTGGCGGGTCTCGTCGAAGGAGGTCCTGGAGGCTCTGGGCGACCCGACGGTCCAGTTGGTGGACTGCCGGAGCCCGCGGGAGTACCGGGGGGAGATCGGGCGCGGGAACCGGAAGGGGCGGATCCCGGGGGCGCTGAACGTCCCGGCGAACACCCTGGTCGAGGGGGAGCACAAGACCTTCAAGGACCCGGCGGCCCTGCGGGCCCTCTACGAGGCGGCCGGCCTCACCCCGGACCGGAAGATCATCACCTACTGCAACGCCGGGGTCTCGGCCTCGGTCGGTCTGCTCGCCCTCCAGATGGCCGGCTTCCCGAACGCGACGAACTTCGCCGGCTCCTGGTACGAGTGGGAGGACGACCTGGAGAACCCGATCCAGGTGGGATAGGGAGGAGGGGCCCGTGGCCAGCCCGCTGACGATCCACGGCCTGCCCGAGGGACTCCGGCGGCCGGTTCTCATCATGGCCTTCGGGGGCTGGAATGACGCCTCAGAAGCGGCCACCACGGCGCTCCGCTACCTGGCCCGGGCCTGGTCGGCGGAGAAGTTCGCCACAATTGATCCGGAAGACTTCTACCACTTCGGCCTGTCCAGGCCGCATGTCCGGTTCAAGGCGGGATCTCGGACCGAGCGGGAGATCGTCTGGCCTGCCACCGAGTTCTCGGCGGTGCACGCCCCCGACCTCGACCGGGATGTGATCGTCGGGGCGGCCGTCGAGCCGCACCTCAAATGGAAGACCTACTGCGGCGTGATCCTGGACCTGGCCCGCCGCTGCCGGGTCTCCCTGGTCCTCACCCTCGGCGCCCTCCTGGCCGACGTGGCCCATACCAGACCGGTGCGAGTGGCGGGGAGCGCTTCGGATCCCGAGCTGGCAGCTATGCTCGGCATCCGTCCCACTCGCTACGAGGGTCCGACCGGCATCGTGGGGGTCCTCAACACCACCTGCCGCGAGCAGGAAACGCCGACGGCAAGCCTCTGGGCCAACGTCCCCCACTACATCTCGGGAACCGAAAACCCCAAGGCGGCCCTGGTGCTGGTCCAGCGAGTGGCACAGTTCCTGCGAATTACCGTGGACGTCTCGGACCTGGAGCAGGCGGCGAAGGAGTTCGAGCAGAACCTGGGCGAGCTTGTGGCCCGGAACACCGAGATTGCAGCCTACGTGAAGAAGCTGGAGGAAAAGGGCGAGGACGAGGAGGAACCGCTCCCCGCCCCCCGCGAGGAACTGCCGCCCGCCTCCGACCTCGTGGCCGAGATCGAACAGTTCCTCCGGCAGCAGCGCCCCGGGGAGGCCAAGGAATAACACCGCGTGGCTCACTCCGAGGGGGACGCCGGGCGTGCCCAGGGCGCTCCCGTCGGGGCCCCTCCTCACGGACAATGGTGACGGCTGCCTCCCCCCGCTCGGCCTCGAAGTGCAGGCCGAAGACGATGCCCATCCTGCGGAGGACCGGCGCGATCTGCCGCTGGATCTCCTCCATCCGGTGGGTCGAGAGGCGGACGCAGTCGGTCACGAAGTGGGTGTGCAGCCAGGTCCGGTGAGAGCGCAGGATCTTCATTCCCCAGCGCTCGGGGCGGGCGGGCGACCTCAAGGCCGCGGGCCGTCCCGGCCCCGCCGCTCCTGCAGCGTGAACCACCAGTAGAAGGCCAGGTATCCGCGCCAGCCGGCAAGCGGGGCGGCGATGGCACGGACCTCCTCCTCCGTCGCCAGCCGGCCGAGGCCGAACTCCTCCCCCACGATCCGCCGCAAGCCCCCGTCCGCCGCCGGGAGGGCATCCCGGTCCCCCAGGCCGCGGAGCAGGACGTATTCCGCCGTCCAGCGCCCCACCCCCCGGAACGCCGTCAGGCGGGCGACGGCCTCCGCCGTGGGCAGGCCGGCCAGCGTGGTGAAGTCCAGCGCGCCCTCGGCGATGGCCCGCGAGAGGCCGATGATGTAGTCGGTCTTCTGCCGGCTGAACTGGAGCGGGCGCAGATCCGCCCGGCGCAGGCGGGCAAGCCGCTCGGGCACGGGGAAGAGGGAATAAGTCCGGCCGCCCTCCACCATGGTCCCGCCGAAGCGCTCCAGGAGGGCGCGCTTCAGTTTGGCGGCGAACGTGATGTTGACCTGCTGGCCGATGACCGCCCAGATCAGCGCCTCGAATGGGTCGCCGATCAGGACCGGCCTGAGCCCGCGGCACCGCCGAGCCAGGGCCGCGAGGCGGGGGAAGCGCCGGACCGCTCGCACGAACGGGGTCACGTCCTCTGCTGCCGCGAAGAGCCGGCTGACCAGGGCGGACGCGGCCTCCAGGTCGGCGGTGCGAACGCGGCGCCCTTCCAACGTGACGAGGAGGCGGGCGACCCGGCCCTCCTCCTCCCGGACCCGGAGGAGGAGCCAGCGGCCACGGAGACACACCGGCCGGACGTACTCCCCGTCCTCTACCTGCTCCACGACGGCGGAGGGGGAGGCGGCCAGGTAGCGGAGGGCGAGGTCAAAGGCAAAGGGGGGCCTGACGCTAAGCGGCGCGGTCCGGCGCATGGCCTCTGCCCTTCCTTAGAACCGGACGGAGAACCCTTGCTCCCCCCGGGGCTCCTCCCAGGTGACCGCAACACCCGTCACCCGCGCCGCCGGGGGTCCGCGGTGGCACCAGGCGATCACGGCCTCGACGGCCGCCTTCTCCCCCTCAAAGACCGCCTCGACCTGACCATCGGGTCTGTTGCGGACCCAGCCGGCGAGGCCGCGCGATCGCCCCTCGTCCTCCGCGGTGCCCCGGAAGTAGACCCCCTGGACCTTCCCCGAGATCACAACGCGGGCGCGGACGCGCGGCACGGCCGTCCTCCCCTCAGGCCGGTCCCGCCGGGAGACGCACCCG
>JBOHQK010000144.1:0-6520 GCA_050732195.1 Methylomirabilales bacterium (SeqCode) | reverse complement strand
GGTCTGGCCTTCTACGGGGCACGGAACCGCCACCAGTGGAAGTTCCGGCGGGTGGCGGAACACGCCATGTTCAACCGGGTGGTGGAGCGGATGAAGGAATGGTTCGGCGAGTTCTTCTAGTGCCAGGCCAAGGAATCCGGCCCACTCCGCCCGCCCGCTCGGGGGCCGCGCCCGGCGCCACCCGCGGCCCGGCTGCCATCCTAGGTGCAATTCGTTGGCCCGGCACCCGAGCCGTCGCGTGAGCATTATTTGCGGTTCGTTGGAGTCACGCTAGTGCGCCTCCTCACCCGTTCGGCCGGGGTCGGGGGCGGGCGGGAGCGCCTCGAGGGAGGCCTCGGCCAGGCGGCGGCTCACCAGGATGAAGCCGGAGTGGGCCACCATTCTCAAGTGCGGGCGGACCGAGGGCCCCACCGCCTGCCAGGGCCGGAGGAGCGCCTCGAAGATCTCGGGGGGCAGGAAGAGGGGCTGCCGGGCCAGCGCCTCCGCCATCTGCTGGACCTGGGGGACCGTGGGGAAGTAGGCCAGGAGCAGCCCGCCGGGACGCAGGGCCTTGGCTGCCGGCTCGACGGCCCGCCACGCTTCCGGAAGGTCGAGGATCACCCGATCCACCGGCCCCTCCGGGATCCCCGCGTAGAGGTCCGCCAGTTTCAACTCCCAGTT
Source organism: Methylomirabilales bacterium (SeqCode) (assembly GCA_050732195.1). GTDB lineage: Bacteria > Methylomirabilota > Methylomirabilia > Methylomirabilales > JACPAU01 > JACPAU01. Next base: position 5,860 of record JBOHQK010000144.1, on the reverse strand, counting down.
AGGCACCTTCTCCAGGTAGCCCTCCACGTTGCGCCGGGCCTGCGCCAGGAAGTCCTCCCGGATCTCGTACGTGATCAGGCGTCCCGTGGGCCCGATGGCGCGGAGCAGCGCCAGGCTCAAGGCGCCGGACCCCGCCCCGGCTTCCACCACCGTCGCCCCCGGGTAGATGTCCGCCCACATGCAGATGAGGGCCAGGTCCTTCGGGTAGAGGACCTGCGCCCCCCGCTTCATCTTCACCACGTAGTCGGCCAGGAGCGGGCGAAAGGCGGTGAAGCGGGCCCCCAGCGTGGAGGTGACGATGCTCCCGTCGGGACGGCCCAGCAGGTCCTCGTGGAGGATAAATCCCAGGTGGGAGGAGAAGCGCTGCCCGGGCTGGAGGACCACCAGGTACCGGCGGCCCTTGGGGTCGGTCAGGAGGACCCGGTCGCCGGGGGCGAAGGGGGAGCCGCTCACGCCGGGGGCACCTCGAGGACGGTCCGGGTGACCCGCCCCCGCCGCACGGTCACCTGCCGCGCCCGCTCCATCATCCGGCAGTAGGCGCAGACCTCCCCCGTGGTGGCCTGGCCGCAGACGTCGCACTCCCGGAGGCTCACCGTCTCCTGCGCCGCCAGGTGTGGCTGGAGCTTCTTCACGAACTCCTGGTAGAAGGCCTGCTTGCTCCCGGGGGAGACCGCCTCGATCTGATTGATGATGTCCTTGTAGAGGAGAGAGGTGGCCCCGACGGCGTTGGGGCACTCGTCCTCGTGGTAGTCCAGGCCCCGGAGGAGGCAGTAGGCCACCGCCTCCCGCTCCGTGACCCGGATGAGGGGCTTGACCGTCTTGACGAGCCTCGGGTGGGTGGCCGGGCGGACCGGCGTCATGCGGCTGAGTTGCTCCACCTGCCAGTGCAGGACGTTCCCGAAGAGGATGGCGGCCACATCGTCCAGGTTGTGGCCGGTGGCCAGCACCGGAAAGCCCCCCTCCAGCGCCGCCCGGTTCATCAGGTAGCGCTTCGAGAGGCCGCACCCGGAGCAGGGGGGGCGTCGCGTCCGCTCGGCCAACTCTGGGATGGCGAAGCCGGTCTCCTCCTTGACCTCGGTCACCTGGAGGGGGAGGCCGTGGGCCTCCGCGTACGCCTCGGTCTTCTTGCGCCCTTCCGGGGAGTACCCTCCGATCCCCAGGTCCAGGTGGAGGCCCGTAGTCTCGTAGCCCTGGCGCCGCAGGATCTCCCAGAGGCAGAGGCTGTCCTTCCCGCCCGAGACCGCCACCAGCACCCGCTCGCCGGGATGGAGCATTTTCTCGGATTCGATCGTCCGCTGGACCTGCCGCTCCAGGTGGGTGAGGAAGCAGGGGCCGCAGAAGGCGGCGTTGTGCCGGCGGATCTCGATGGCCGCCTTCGCCTGGCAGGTGGAGCACTTCACCGGGCCCCTCCAGAGATGGCCGGGATCACCTCGATCCGCTCCTCCTCGCCCACAACCTCGTCGGAGGTGAGGAGGGTCTCCCCCCGGACGACGATGACGGTCTCCGGGTTGATCTGCAACTCCTTCAGGATCTCGCGGACGCGCCGCCGGCCCGGGAGCTCCACCTCCCGTCGGGGCCGCCGGATCAGCACCTTCATTGCCCCCTCCAGTGGCGGGAGTCTAACAGAAAAGGCAGGGCCGGGCAAACCGCCCGCCGGGCCTGGCCGGTGCCCGGGAGGCTCTGAGAATCCCCCCGCCCCGGCGCGGCTTGCACCCCCCTGGCGAGGGTGGTAGCATGGGGGGGCCGGAGTGGGCTGGGTGGTCGCCGGCGGCCCCGTCCGGGGCCGCGGGAGGAAAGTCCGGACTCCACAGGGCGGGGTGCTGGGTAACGCCCAGCGGGGGTGACCCCGAGGACAGTGCCACAGAAACACACCGCCGGGCCGCCGCAAGGCCGCCCGGTAAGGGTGAAATGGTGCGGTAAGAGCGCACCAGCAGCCTGGTGACAGGCTGGCTCGGCAAACCCCACCTGGAGCAAGGCCGAATAGGGGGGCGCTGCCGGGGCCGCGAGGCGCCGGCGGGAGGGTGGCCCGCCCGAGCCCCCGGGTAGGCCGCTGGAGCCCGGCGGCAACGCCGGGCCTAGAGGAATGACCACCGCGGGCTCCGGCCCGCACAGAATCCGGCTTACACGCCCACTCCGGCCTCTTGGCTCATCGCGGCGGCCCCCCGGCGAGGCCTCTCCCGGGCCGCCGCCACATCCTGCTTGGTATAGGAGTTGCACCAGCGCCGCGGTGGGGGACCACCGGCCAGCGGAGGGGTGTCCGTGCAGGGACCCGCCTCGGACGAACTCAAGAAAATGGCCCAGGCGCCGCTCCAGCTCCTGGACTCCCTCCTGGCGGAGGTGAGTCGGATCTCCGGCGATCCCCACCTGAGCACCGAGGAGAAGCTGGCCCGGGTCAAGAAGGTCCAGGACGCCACGGTCAGCGAGGCGGAGCAGCAGTTCAAGCGGTTCCGGGGGAAGCTGGCCGAGGAGGAGAAGAAGCTCCTGGAGGTCCTCGCCCCCCCGGCCCTCACCCCCTTCCAGCAGATGGAGACCATGATCCAGGAACTCTTCAACCTCATTGACAAGGCGGCGTTCCGGGAGCGCCTGTTCGAGCAGTGGGAGGAGGAGTCGGCCGCCACCATCTTCGCCGACTACAAGGCGGCGGTCGAGCGGGGGGACACGGACAGCGCCGAGATCTACGAGGCGGCGGCGGAGCGGTTCCTGAAGCGGAAGAGCGAGCCGAAGATCCTGGAGGCCTTCCGGGCCCTGCGGGCCCGGGCCCAGGAGGCCCGCTATACCCCCGAGCAGAAGGCCGCCAGGGCCCAGTTGAAGGAACTGGAGAAGATCCGGGAGGAGGCGGACCTGATGCGCGCCGTGATGGCCTCCACCTTCCGCTTCTACGACAAGTAGGCCCGCCGTGGACGCGAAGCCCCGGACCGACGCCCGCTACACCCTGAGCCCGCTCGCCCAGCAGGGGGCGAGCCTGGTCATCCTGGCCGCCGACGGGACCGAGGAGAAGGTCCGCCTCCTGGACTTCAGCCGCCAGGGGCTGAAGCTGGAGGGAGCCACCTCGTACCGGACCGGGACCGCGCTCCAGTTCCGGCTGGAGAGCCAGGTGCTGGGGGCGCCCCGGGTCAAGTTCTCCGGCCAGGTCCGGTGGTGTCAGCCGGTTCCGGAGGCGCCCGGCACGTTCCAGGCGGGCGTGAGCGTCAACCCGGGCGCCGAGCCCGGGTGGGTGGACCTTTTCACGAAGATCTTCGAGTACCTCAAGCAGCTCGACTCCCTCTCCGGTTCCCGCTAGCGTTTCCGGTTGACCCTCCCCCTATCCCTTCCCTAGAATCGTCCCGGGTGGTCCCCTCCTCCTCCCCGGAGGCCCCCATGGACGAACTGAAGCGTCTCGCCCGCTACCCCCTGAAGGCGATGGATGCGCTGTTGGCGGAGGCGGTCGCGGTCGCCGCCGCTCCCGACCTCCCGTGGGAGGTGAAGGCGGAGCAGCTGCGGGCCAAGCAGCAGGCGTGCCTCCGGGAGGTCGAGGCGAACTACGCCCGGTTCCGTGAGTCCGCGGCGGCGGAGGAGGCGAGGCTGCGGGCGAGCCTGGGGGAGGACGGCCGCGCGACGCTTCAGGCCGTCCGGCGCCGCGCCGAGCACCTCCGCAGCCTCGTGCAGGAGATCCGCGCGCGGGATGCCCTCCTGGAGGCCTGGGAGCGGGGGAGCCCTTCGGAATTCCTCAGCACCTACCGGGAGGCGACCTCGCGGGGGGACCGGGAGGTCGTGGCCCTCCTGGAGGCGTGCGGCGAGCGGATCGTCCGGCGCCTGGGCGACCGGGCTATCCTGCAAGCCTTCCGGGAGCTGCGACGGCAGCGGCAGGCCCGCGCCGGGACGCCGGAGGAGCGGGCGGCGGTGCGCTTCCTGGACCTGCTCACCGACCTGGGGCGGGAGGCGGAGGCGCTCTACGGACTGCCGGGGCTGCGGCGGGGCGATGGCGCGCCACCCCGCTGAGGCGGCGCCCCCCGTCAGGGGAGGAAGCGTACGCTGGCCAGGACCTGCTGGAGGGTCCCCCGGCGCGCCGCGAACTCCTCCGCCGCGGCGACCGCCGCGATGGCGTACCCGGTCCGGCCCCGCAGGAAGTGCAGCGCGATCCCCCGGATCGCCACAGGCCCCTCGGGCCGGCTCAGCATGCCGCTGTACTCTGCCCGCAGACCCGCCACGCCCCCCGCCTTCACCCGCTCAGTGGGTCCCTCCAGCCTGAACTCTTGCAGAAGGTTCGCCAGGGTCCGGAGGTTCGCCTGGGCGTAGAGTTCCAGGGTCTCGACGCCGGGCCGGCCCGTGAGATCCTCCACCGCCACCGTCACCCGCCCGGGGTAGCGCGCCGGGGCGCCGGGTGGGCTTTCGCTTACCGCCACCAGGAGGGTGGCGGCGCCCGCCCCCCCGCTCCGCAACCCCTCCGGCAGGGCCTCCCGGGCCCGGCTTGACGCCTGCTCCGCCGGGATAAAATGCCAGCCCGCCGGCTTCGTCACCTGGAACCGGTACCGCTCGTCCCGGAAGACGTCCCCGCGGATGGTCCCGGCGGCGGCGCCGACCGCACCACCCAGGAGGGCGGCCGCGAGGAGGGCGTGCCGGGCCCTCGCGGGGAACGCGCGGGGCGGCGTCATCGGGGCGGCGGCGGCATGACGGAGCATGGGCGGTGCCGGCCTGCGGGAGCGGGGCCGCTGCTCAGGCTGACGCCTCCTCCAGGGAAAGGAGAACGCGGGCGTCCAGGAGCAGGCCTCCGCGCTCGTAGATGACGATGGGGTTCAGGTCCACCTCGGCGATCTCGGGGAAGTCCTCGGCCATCCGGGAGACGCGGAGCAGGATGCTGGCGATGGCTTCCAGGTCGCCCGCGGGCCGGCCGCGGAAGCCGGTGAGGAGGGGGAGGCCCTTTACCTCCCGGATCATCTCCTGGGCATCCCGCTCCGCGAGCGGCACGATCCGGAAGGCCACGTCCCGGTAGACCTCCACGAAGATTCCGCCGAGGCCGAACATCACTGTGGCGCCGAACTGGGGGTCGCGGGTCATCCCGACGATGATCTCGGTCCCGGGCCGCGCCATCTCCACCACCAGGGCGCCCACCAAGCCGGCGTCGGCCCGCGCGGCGCGGGCGGAGGCGAATGTCTCCTCGAAGGCCGCCCGGACAGCCGCGGGCTCGCGCAAGTCCAGGCGCACCCCTCCCGCCTCGCTCTTGTGGAGGATGTCGGGGGAGACCACCTTCAGGGCGACCGGGAACCCGATCGCCTCCCCGGCCGCCGCCGCCTCCCGGGCGTCTCGGACGAACCGGTGGCGGGGGACGGGCAGGTCGTAGGCCTGGAGCAAAAGGTAGGCCTCCGGTTCCAGGAGGTGTCGCCGCTCGGCGCGCGCCTGCTGGATGAGGCGCCGGGCCGCCTCGCTCGGTGGGGCCGTGACGTCGCGGGGGGCCATCCGCTCTCCCTCAGAACCGGGTGAGGTGGCTCAGCGCGAGGATCCCCCGCTCCGGCGTGGGGAAGGTGGGGATGCCCTTCCGGTGCATCCGCCCCCGTTCCTCCCGTTCCACCTCGGCTCCGCCCAGGCAGATGACGGCATGGGGGGAGCCGGCGGGGATGACCTCCGCCGCGCCCGGGATGGGGTCGCCGAAGATAATCACCAGGCTGTCGAAGTGGGGAGCGGCCGCCTCCACCACCTGCCGGTACATGGCGGCGGTGGCATCCCCGGTTAAATCAAGGGGGTTGGCCACGGTGCAGTGGGGCGGGAGCACCGGCTTCAGGGCCGCGCGGAGCACCTCGGGGAGAGGGGCCACGTCCAGGCCGGCCATCTCGGCGGCATCGGTGGCGAGGATGCCGGAGCCGCCCGAGCTGGTGATGATCCCGAT